>CAZVLY010000083.1:0-9420 GCA_964628175.1 uncultured Piscinibacter sp.
ACTGGCGCGATGCCAAGATCCATGTGCTGACCCACACGCTGCACTACGGCTGCGGTGCCTTCGAGGGCGTGCGCGCCTACAACACGGTGAACGGCACGGCGATCTTCCGGCTGCGCGAGCACACCGAACGGCTGTTCAACAGCGCCAAGATCCTGCGCATGAAGATCCCGTACAGCCTGGAGCAGGTGATGGAGGCGCAGCGCGAGGTGGTGCGCGTCAACAAGCTCGAGAGCTGCTACCTGCGCCCGCTGACCTGGATCGGCTCCGAGAAGCTCGGCGTCAGCCCGAAGGGCAACACCATCCACCTGATGGTCGCTGCCTGGCCCTGGGGCGCCTACCTCGGCGAAGAGGGCATGAAGCGCGGCATCCGCGTGAAGACCAGCAGCTACACCCGCCACCACGTCAACATCACGATGACGCAGGCCAAGGCGGTGAGCAACTACACCAACTCCATCCTCGCCAACATGGAAGCGACGGACGACGGCTACGACGAGGCGCTGCTGCTCGACTCGGCAGGCTTCGTCAGCGAGGGCGCCGGCGAGAACCTGTTCATCATCAAGAAGGGCGTGGTCTACACGCCCGACCTGTCGGCCGGCGCGCTCAACGGCATCACGCGCGACACCATCCTGGCGATCTGCCAGGACCTGGGGCTGAAGCTGGTCGAGAAGCGCATCACCCGCGACGAGGTCTACATCAGCGACGAGGCCTTCTTCACCGGCACCGCCGCCGAAGTCACGCCGATTCGCGAGCTCGACCGCGTCGAACTCGGCCGCGGCTCGCGCGGGCCGATCACCGAGAAGATCCAGAGCGCCTTCTTCGACATCGTCAACGGGCGCAATCCGAAGTACGCCGAGTGGCTCACGAAGGTCTGATGATGAGCAAACAACCCAAGGCCGTGGTCGAGGTGACCGCCAAGGACGTGCAGGGCCCCGGCGTGGTGGCCTGCCCGAACCCGAAGATGGCGCTGTGGAGCAACCACCCCAAGGTCTACATCGACGTCGCCACCACCGGCGAAGGCCAGTGCGCGTACTGCGGCACGGTGTATCGGCTGAAGGCGGGCGAGAAGCTGCACGCGCATTGACGATCGCCCGACGATGACGCGCTCGCTGATCATCGCGCCGCAGTGGATCGGCGACGCGGTGATGTCCGAGCCGCTGCTCGCCGACCTGGCCGCGCGCGGCGAGACGCTCGCGGTGGCGGCGCTGCCCTGGGTGGCGCCGGTGTACCGCGCCATGCCGCAGGTGCGCGAGGTGATCGAGCTGCCATTCGCGCACGGCCGGCTCGACTGGGCGGCGCGGCGGCGCATCGCGGCCACGCTGCGCGGCCGCTTCGACGCGGCCTATGTGCTGCCCAACTCGATCAAGGCGGCGCTGATTCCCTGGTTCGCGGGCATCCCGCGGCGCGTGGGCTACCGCGGCGAGGGCCGCTGGGGGCTGCTGAATCGCCTGTTCCCCAACCCCCCCGGCCGCCCGCCGATGGTCGCCTTCTACCGCGCGCTGGCCGGCGAGTCGGCCGCGGCCGGGGCGAGGCCACGCATGCGTTTCGAACCCGCCGTGCTGCAGACCGCGGCGAACGCGGCCGGCGTCGAGCCGGGCGCGTACTGGGCCTTTGCGCCCGGCGCCGAGTACGGCCCGGCCAAGTGCTGGCCGGCGGCGCATTACGCCGAGCTGGCGCGCCGCCTGCATGCGAACGACGGCCTGCCGGTGCTGCTGCTCGGCTCGGGCAAGGAGGCGGCGCTGGCACAGCAGATCGCCGATGCGGCGCCCGGCGCCTGCCGCGTGCTGGCCGGCCAGACCTCGTTGATGGACGCGATGGCGCTGATCGCCGGCGCGCGCGGCCTGGTCAGCAACGACTCGGGCCTGATGCACGTGGCCGCGGCCTTCGGCATCCCGCAGGTGGCGGTGTTCGGCTCGACCAGCCCGGAGCACACGCCGCCGCTGAACCCGCGCGCCAGGGTGCTGTGGCTGAAGGCCGAACTCGGCCTGGACTGCATGCCCTGCTTCGAGCGGACCTGCCGCTACGGCCACACCCGCTGCCTGACCGAAGTGGCGCCGCAGCGCGTGGAGTCCGCGCTACGGGACGCCCTGGCCGCGTGATGGACGAGGCCGGGCGCATCACCGAGGCGCTGATGCGCGACGCGCTGCTCGGCGCGGGCACCGCCGTGTGGGAGTGGGAGATCGGCAGCGACCGCCTGTCCAACACCGACGCCAGCGCCGCGCTGCTCGGCTATGCCCCCGGCGAGATCGGCACCTCGCAGCCGGCCTGGGACGCGCTCATCCATCCGGACGACCTGGAAGCCAACCACGCGGCCTACCTGCGCCATGCGGGCGGCGAAGCGGCCTTCTATGAGCACGAGTACCGCGCCCGGGCGAAGGACGGCTCGTGGCGCTGGGTCGCCGAGCGAGGGCAGGTGGTCGAGCGTGCGCCGGACGGCCAGCCGCTGCGCATGGTGGGCACGCTGTCCGACATCACGCTGCGCCGCGAGGCGCAGGGCACGGCGCTGGAGATGGCCGAGCGCTTGCGCAAGATCTCGCGCCACGTGCCGGGCATCGTCTTCCAGTTCCGCAACCGGCCGGGCGAATTCAGCCGAGGCTACTTCCCCTTCGTCAGCGAGAGCGTGATCGACCTGCTCGGCGTGTCGCCGCACACGCTGATGGAGGATGCCGGCGCCTTCTTCCGCATGGTCGAGCGCGACGACCGCGCTCAGCTCGAGCAGAGCATCGCCGAGTCCGGCCGCATGATGAAGCCGTGGCGCTGCGATTTCCGCATCTTCCGCCGCGGCGCGCCGGCTCGCTGGCTCAGCGGCACCGCCACGCCTCAGCCCGAGCCCGACGGCACGGTCACCTGGCACGGCTACCTGCAGGACGTGACCGACCAGCGCGAGCTCGACCGCACGCGTGAAGAGGCCGCGGCCGCGCAGGCCGCGAACCGGGCCAAGACCGAGTTCCTCTCGCGCATGAGCCACGAGCTGCGCACGCCGCTGAATGCGGTGCTGGGCTTCGCGCAACTGCTCGAGCTCGACAGCAATGCGCCGCTGAACGAGACGCAGCGCCGCCGCGTCGAGCTGATCCGCGAGGCCGGCGCGCACCTGCTGCAGATGATCGGCGAGCTGCTCGACCTCACGCGCATCGAGTCGGGCCAGCTCGCTGTCACGCTCAGCGCCCTGCCGCTGGCGCCGCTGCTGGCGGATTGCGTCGAGTTCGTGCGAACGCAAGCCGATGCGGCCGGCGTCGTGCTGCACTTCGACGCCGAGGACACGCCCTGGTCGGCGCGCGCCGACGCCACCCGGCTGCGCCAGGTGATGCTCAACCTGCTGGGCAATGCCATCAAGTACAACCGGCCCGGCGGCAGCGTGCGCCTGCGCGTGCGGGCCGACCGCGACCTCGTCGTGCTGCTCGTGTCGGACACCGGCGTGGGCATCGCCCACGCCGACCTCGGCACCCTGTTCCAGCCGTTCCACCGCGGGGCGCACCAGCACAGCGCGATCGAGGGCACCGGCATCGGGCTGGCGGTGACGCGCGCGCTGGTCGAACTGATGGGCGGGCGCATCGACGTGGTCAGCGTGCCCGGCCAGGGCTCGACCTTCAGCGTGACGCTGGCGGCGGCCTAGAGCTGGCCGACGGCCAGCACCGGCCCGGTCGGCGCGCCGGTGGGCGAGCCGCCCGGCGGTTCCAGGCTCACGGCGAGGTGGTCGGTGCCCTGGGGCAGCGAGGCGCGGCGCACCACGGTCGCGCCGCTGGCCGAGATCAGGCCCAGCGAGCGCGGCGGGTTCTTGCCGGCCGCGGCCCAGAGTTCGAGCACGCGGTCGGGCTGCATCGCCACCTGGACCAGCGGCTTGGTGACCACCGCGCGCCCGTCGCCGCTGATGCTGGCCACGAAGGAGGCCGGCATGACACCGCCTTGGCCACCCGCCGGCGCGGTGGCGTTCATCACCACCACGATCGGCGGCAGCGTCGGCCCCGGGCTGGCCAGCAGCACGGCCAGGCTCAGCGCGGCCACCGAGGCCAGCGCCGCGAAGCCGCGCCAGAAGGCCAGGCGCGCCCACCAGGCCACCGGTGCAGGGGCTGGCGCGGCCGCGCTGCCGATGCGCGCCTGGATGCGCTGCCAGACCTGCGGCGACGGCGGCAGCGGCGCCAGCGTCGCAGTCAGCGGCATCAGCCGGTCCTGCCAGGCGCGCACCGCGGCACGCAGCGCCGGGTGGGCCGGCAGCAGCGCCTCGAAACGCCGGCGCGCCGGCCCACGCAGCGTGCCGGCCACGTAGTCGGCGGCCAGCCGGTCGGCGAGTTCGGGGCGGCTGTAGTCCATCTCAGCGACCCCCCGCCATGTCGCGCTGCACGGCCGCCTCGAGGCAGCCCTTGAGCGCCATCAACGCGCGCCGCACCCACGACTTCACCGTGCCCAGCGGCTGCTGGAGCTTGTCGGCCACCTCGGCATGGCTGAGGCCGTCGAAGAAGGCCAGGGCGACACTCTGCCGCTGCGGGGCGCTCAGGCCTTCCATGCAGTGCGTCAGCGCGCGCGCGTCCGCCGCCCGGCTCAGCAGCTCGAGCGGCCCCGCGCTGTCGTCGGCCACCTGGTCGTACACGTCGGCTTCCTCTGCATCGTCGCCGCCGGAGGTGAAGGCGGTCTGGATCTGCGGCTGGCTCTGCGCGCGGCGCAGGCTGTCGATGGCGCGGTTGCGCGCCACGCTGGTCAGCCAGGTCAGGGGCTGGCTCTGCGCCGCATCGAAGCTCTGCGCCGAGCGCCAGACGTTGACATACACCTCCTGGAGGATGTCCTCGGCCTGGGCCCGGTCCCGATTGATGCGCAGCACGACGGCGAACAGATGCGCGCTGGTGCGCTCGTAAAGCGTGGCAAATGCCGCGCGATCGCCGAGCCCGGCGCGCGCGAGCAACTGCGCGAGCTCACGGCTGCGGTCGGACCAGTCGGTGGCGGCGGGCATGGCGCGAGTCTACGGGGGCCGGCTCTTTACAATGCGCCGACCACTGGAAAGCCCGCATGTCCCGCCCGACCGAATTCGTCCTCACCCTGTCCTGCCGCGACACCAAGGGAATCGTGCACGCCGTCTCGGGCCTGCTGTTCCAGGCCGGCTGCAACATCATCGATTCGCAGCAGTACGGCGACGTGCTCAGCAGCGACGCGACCGGCCTGTTCTTCCTGCGCGTGCACTTCGAGGCGCCGCCGCACCTGGCCGACGTGGCCACGCTGCAGCCGCTGTTCCGCCACCTCAGCGAACAGTTCGGCATGGACGCGCGGCTGCACTCGCTGGCGCGCAAGCCGCGCGTCATGCTGATGGTCAGCAAGCACGGCCACTGCCTGAACGACCTGCTGTTCCGCTGGCGCTCGGGGCAGCTCAACGTCGACATCCCGGCGATCGTCTCCAACCACCCCGACTACGCCGATCTCGCGGCCAGCTACGGCATCGCCTTCCACCACCTGCCGCTGGCCACCGGTTCGGGTGCCGAGGCCAAGCGCGCGCAGGAGAAGCAGGTCGAGGCGCTGGTCGACGCGCAGCAGGTCGACCTGGTCGTGCTGGCGCGCTACATGCAGATTCTCAGCAGCGAGTTCTGCCAGTTCCTGCGCGGCCGGGCGATCAACATCCACCACAGCTTCCTGCCCAGCTTCAAGGGCGCCAAGCCCTACTACCAGGCGCACGAGCGCGGCGTGAAGCTGATCGGCGCGACGGCGCACTACGTCACCGCCGAGCTCGACGAGGGCCCGATCATCGAGCAGGACGTCGAACGTGTCGATCACACGCTCAGCCCGGAAGACTTCACCGCCGTTGGCCGCGACGTCGAATGCGTGGTGCTGGCCCGCGCGGTGCGCTGGCACGTCGAGCACCGCGTGCTGCTCAACGGCAAGAAGACGGTCGTGTTCCGCTGAGCCCGGCGAGCGAAACCATGCCGCGCGCCAAACCTCCGCCGCCGCCGCCCTCGACCCCCGACGAGATCGAGCAGCAGCTCTACGAGGCGCTGCAGCGCGCCGACATCGAGGCGCTGATGGCGGTGTGGTCCGACGACGACGAGATCGTCTGCGTGCATCCCGGTGGCCCGCGCATGGTCGGCGCCGCGGCGATCCGCGCCTCGTTCGAGGCGCTGTTCGCCAGCGGGGCGATCGATGTGCGGCCGGAGAAGGTCCGCCGCCTGCAGGCGCTGAACTGCGCCGTGCACAGCGTTCTGGAGCGCGTCAACGTGCCCACCGAGCAGGGCGCGAAGGCGGCCTGGGTGATGTCGACCAACGTCTACGTGAAGTCGGGTCGCGGCTGGGCGCTGGTGGCGCACCATGCCAGCCCCGGCTCGCCGCGCGAGGCGCAGGACGTCGCCGACGCCGGCTCCACGATCCACTGATCGGCGGTGCAGCAGTACCGCTCGCCCCGCTGGCTGCCCGGCGGCAATGCGCAAACGATCTGGCCGGCGCTGTTCGGCCAACGACACAACGGCCCGCGGATCGCCTTCCGCCGCGAGCGCTGGACGACACCCGACGCCGATTTCATCGACGCTGATTGGCTGGGGGAAGATTCCGCAGCACCCCTGCTCGTCATGTTCCACGGCCTCGAAGGCTCGACGCGCAGTCACTACGCGCAGGCCTTCGCCGACTGGGCGCGCCGCCACGGCTGGCGCTTCGTGATGCCGCATTTCCGCGGCTGCTCGGGTGAACTGAACCTCGCGCCGCGCGCCTACCACTCGGGCGACTTCGAGGAGATCGGCTGGATGCTCGGCCAGGCCCGGCAGCGCCACGCGGGGCCGATCGCCGCCGTCGGTGTCTCGCTGGGCGGCAATGCGCTGATGCGCTGGGCCGAGGAGGCGGGCGACAGCGCCGGCGCCACCGCGAAGGCGGTCGCCGCGATCAGCTCGCCGATCGACCTGGCGGCCGGCGGCCACGCCATCGGCCGCGGCTTCAACCGCCTCGTGTACACGCGCATGTTCCTGCGCACGATGAAGCCGCGCGCGCTGGCCAAGCTGGCCCAGCACCCCGGTCTGTTCAGCCGCGAGAAGCTGCTCGCCGCGCGCGACCTCTACGAGTTCGACAACGTCTTCACCGCGCCGCTGCACGGCTTCCGCGACACCGACGACTACTGGGCGCGCGGCTCGGCGAAGCCGCACCTGGCGCGCATCCGCATCCCGGCGCTGGTGCTCAATGCCTTGAACGACCCCTTCGTGCCCGGCAGCAGCCTGCCGCGCGCGCACGAGGTCGGCGGGCACGTCACGCTGTGGCAGCCGGCGCATGGCGGGCACGTGGGCTTCCCCGGCGGGCGCTGGCCCGGTCACGTGATGACCCTGCCCGAGCAGGTGATGGGCTGGCTCGCCGGCCATCTTTGACGCAGCATCGGGCCATGGACGAGATCGTCAAGGCGGCGCTGAAGAAGTGGCCGAACGTGCCGCACTGCTGGGGCTGGCTGGCGCTGGACGCGCGCGGCGACTGGTACATGCGCGACGACCGCGTGCAGGCCGCCGGCCCCTTCCCGAAGGTCAAGGGCAGCCGCATCCTGCACGACAAGCTGCGCGAATTCATCCATCGCAACTACGCGGCCGACGAAGCCGGCGACTGGTTCTTCCAGAACGGGCCGCAGCGCGTCTACGTCGAGCTGGAGGCGGCGCCCTGGGTGTGGCGCCTGGCGCCGGGCGAGCCCGGGCCGGCGATCACCAGCCACACCGGCCGCCAGGCGCGCTTCGAGTCGGCCTGGCTCGACGAGCACGGCCGCCTCTTCCTCGCCACCGACATCGGCCTGGGCCTGGTGCACACGCTCGACATGGAAACCGCCGCCGATGCCGTCGAGCGCGGCGCCTGGGCGCCGCAGGCGATCCGCTTCGACGAGCTGCCGGCGCGCTTTCGCTTCCGGCTCAGCCCGGCCGCCGCGCACGCCGCTCAGCTGCCGTAGAACACGTAGTCGGCCTCGTAGGCCACCTGCTGGCGCTGACCCTTGCGCGAGGCATCGCAGGCCGCCGCCGGTGCCACGCCGCCCTTGGTGTTCAGGCGCTGGATGTAGCTCACGCCCTGCATCGCACCCATGCCCATGGCGGGTTCGGCCTTGACCAGCTGCAGCGGGATGCTGCCGGCCATCGCCGGCGCCACCGCGAGCTGCTTGCCGGTGACCTTGGAGCCGTCGGCGGCCTCCCAGGTCGGGCCGGCGTAGTACTTGCCGACCATCTTCCTGTCGGCGCCGTAGAGCGTGGCGACCGGGGCGACGAAGACCCATTCGTGCGCGCCGGCCATGCCCGCCTTCTCGCGGCATTCGTAGGTGATCTCGCCGACGCCGGTGGTGGCCATCGTCTGCTTCGCGCCCGCGGGAACGCGCACGGCCTCCGGCAGGGAGGCGTTGTCGACGGCCTTCATGGCCATCGTCGAGGGGCCGGCGGCGCAGGCCGACAACAGGGCCACGGTGCCGAGCAGGGCGAAGGTCTGGGTCATGGTGTTCTCCGGGAGAGGGGTTCATGGCGGGGCGACAGTGCCCCGACCCCCGGATACGCAGCCCGGCCGCGAACGGATGCAGCCCACGAAAAAGCCGGCCCGCGGGCCGGCTTCGACGGGGAGCGCGAGGACTATTTCGCGGCGGAGGCTGCCGCGGCCGGCGCCTTGGGCTCGTCGAACTTGGCACCGCCCTTGTTGGCGAGGTAGACGACCGCGCGGCCGATCTCCAGGTCGCTGAAGTCGCCGCCGCCCTGGGCGCCCATGGCGTTCTTGCCCTTCAGCGCCGAGGTCAGCAGCGCCTCGTAGCCGGCCTTGATGCGCGGCTCCCAGGCGGCGGTGTCGCCGATCTTGGGCGCGCCGGCGGCGCCGCTGGTGTGGCAGGCGGTGCACTGGGCGTTGAAGACCTGCTCGCCGGTCTTCAGCGAGGCCACGTCGGAAGCGTCCTTGATCTCGATGCTGCCGATCGGCTGGATGCGCCGGGCCACCGCCTCGGCGCCCAGGCCGTCGCTGCCGGAGGCATCGCGGTGATCGGAGGTCACGTACATCACCAGCAGGATGATCGCGAAGATCGGCACGACGAAGGAGAAGAACACCGCCAGGATGAGCTGCTTGGGCGTCTTGATCGGGCCTTCGTGCGGGCCGTCTTGGTCGTGGGAGTCGCTCATGGTGTCCTCGGCTGCGGGTGCTCTGCGGGTGCGGTATCGGGGTCGGCGCTGCCCCCGGGCCGTCCCGGGAGAGCAAAAACCCGCGAATTATAGGGGGGCTGCCGCGCCCGTCTGACCTGGCTCAAGACAGCAGCGGATCGGCCAGGGCCGGTTCGGCCGCCGGACGCTGCGCGGCCGCGCGGGCCTCGATCTGCTCGGCCAGGAACAGCGCATCCCGCGCCACCCCCGAAAAGCGCCCCGAGCCCCAGGTGTAGAGCCAGGGCAGGCCGAGGAAGTACAGGCCCGGCACCGCCGTCACGCCGCGGGCGTGGGCGGCGTGCACGGCGGCGACAGTCTCGACCTGGTACGG
>CAZVLY010000083.1:9430-14060 GCA_964628175.1 uncultured Piscinibacter sp.
TGGCCGCGGCCGTTGAACACCGGCGCGTCCAGCCAGGCGAAGTCCGGCGCGAAGCCGATGCACCAGACCACGCTGCCGATGCCGGCCTCGCGCAGGTCCAGCGTGACGCGCTCCCCGTCGGGTTGCCACACCGGCGCGTAGACGCCGCCGGGCGGCGCATCGATCCCCTGCTTCGCGATGAAGGCGTCGATCGAGGCGTTGATGCCGTTGTAGATGCGGTCGGCGTGGTCCAGGTTCTCGCGCAGCGTGGGCTCGAAGCGCAGCAGGCTGCCGTCCAGTCCGGCGAGCGAGCCGTAGAGCTGCATGCCCTGAAGCGCGAAGGCCCGCAGGTCGATGTCGCGCCCGCCGTCGCGACCGGTCACGTAGTGGTTGGTGTTGTCGCGCACGCCCTCGCGCAGCGGGTGCTCGTGCACCGGCATGTCGTAGTAGCCCATGTCGGCCAGCCAGTCGACCACGTCCTTGCCACGGTAGAAGCGCGCGCAGCGCGGCGCGTTGCCGGTGGCCAGCACCACCTCGCGGCCGGCCAGGTGAAGGTCTTCGGCGATCTGCTCGCCCGACTGCCCGCAGCCCACCACCAGCACGCGCCCGGGCGGCAGCTGCTGCGCATTGCGGTACTGCTCGGAGTGGATCTGCGCGATGCCGGCCGGCAGCCGCTCGGCCAGGCGCGGGATGATGGGCTGGTGGTAGCCGCCCGAGGCCACCACCACCTGGTCGGCCGTGAAGGCGCCGGCGCTGGTGGCGATGTCGAAGCCGCCCGCGCCGTGGCCATGGCGCGGCGCCACGCGCTGCACGCTCACGCCGGTGCGCAGCGGTGCGTCGACATGGCGCTCGAAGCCCTGCAGCCAGGCGAGGATCTGCTCCTTCTTCATGAAGCCGTGCGGGTCGTCGCCGGCGTAGTCCCAGCCGGGCAGGCGGCACTGCCAGTTGGGCGTGACGAGGCAGAAGTTGTCCCAGCGCTGCGTGCGCCAGCTGTGCATCGGCGTGTGCTTCTCGAGCACGACATGGTCGATGCCGCGCTGCTTCAGGTAGTACGACAGCGACAGGCCGGCCTGGCCGCCGCCGACGATGGCGACGCTGTGGTGCGGGGTGGCAGTGCTCATGGGCGGATTCGGCTCAGGCGGATTCGTCGAAGGCCAGCACCTGCACGGCGGCCCCGGGGCGGTGGGCGAAGGCGGCGGCCTCGGCCTCGATCTGCGCGAGCTGGTCCATCGCCATCGAGCAGGCGTAGCCGTACTTCGCGCGGACCCGCTCGGAAGCGATGCCCAGCGCCTCGCGCGTGCGCGAGAGAAAGTCGTCGAGCGGGTAGGCGGTGTCCGGCACCAGGTAGTCCTTGATGACCAGCGAGGGCGAGTAGCAGCGCGCTTCGCGGCCGTCGGGCCAGCGCAGGTGGAAGTGCATGGCGGGCAAGGTGCTCTCCTCAATGGGTGAGCGCGGCGGCGCGTGCCAGCGCCCGCTGCGCGAGGTAGATCGCGACATGGCGACGTGCGCTGGCGTCCCAGCCGTGGTCCAGGCAGACCGCCGGCACCTCGAGGGCGAGCGCGGCGGCGCGCTGCGGCTCGACGGCGCGCTGCATCGCCGCGGCGATGGCTTCGGGGTCCAGCGGGTCGGCATAGAGCGCATGGCCCTGCGCCACCGTGTCGGCCAGGTACTCGGTGAAGGGCGCGATGTCGGACACCACCACCGGCGTGCCGCAGGCCAGCGCTTCCAGCACGACCAGGCCGAAGCCCTCGCGCAGCGAAGGCATCACCAGCGCGTCGGCGGCGCGGTAGAGCGCCGGCATGTCGGCGTCGGCCAGTGGCCCGGTCAGCACCAGCGTGCCGGGCGGCAGCGCGGCGCCCTCGGCCAGCGCGCGGAACTCGCGCACGCAGCCGGCGTGGTCGAGCAGGCTCGCGCCGCCGGCCACCACCAGCTGCGCGCCGGGCCATCGGCCACGCACGCGCAGGAAGGCCTCGAGCAGGCGCACGCTGTTCTTGCGCGCCTCGATGCCGCCCACCGCGAGGAACAGCGGCGCGCCCGGGCGCAGGCCGAGGCGCTGCACCAGCGCAGCGTCGTGCGCGGTGCGCCGGCGGCCGAAACGCTGGCAGTCGACGCCGTTGGCGACCTGCGCCGCCTCCACGCCGAGTTCGCGCTGCAGCCGCTCGCGCCAGGTGGCGCTGACGCACAGCACCTGACGTGCGGCCGTCACCGAGCGTGTCTGCCAGCGTGCCAGCCGCGCGTCGTCGAAGGGGTCGAGGTGGTGCACGGTGCGCACGAAGCCATCGATCAGACCGGCCTCGGCGAGGTCGGCCAGCGCGTTGCCGCCGATGCCGTCGTGCGCATGCAGCACATCGAAACGCTCGTGCGCGAGGCGCGCGCCGAGGTGATAGCGGAAGGCCTCGATGCGGTCGGCCACCAGCTCGGCCAGGCCGCCCTCGACGGCGCGCACCGGCACGAGATCGAGCTCGTGCGCGACCGGGCGGAACATGGTCTGCCCCGGCTGGGCCGGCGCGAACACGGTGACGCGGTGGCCGAGCCGATGCAGCGCGCCGGCGAGCTCCAGCGTGTGCACGACGCCGCCGCGCGGGTTGACCGAATGCGTGAGCAGCCCGATGCGCAGCGACTCAGGCATGGGCGGCCTCACGCGGCTCGGGTGCGGTGATGAAAGGCTCGGCCGCGGTGTCCCACAGCAGCGCCTCGTCGTCGCCGTGGCGCAACCGCAAGGCGCTGCCGACGCTGACGCGGCCCACCGCCGCGGCAGCGATGCCGCGCGCCGCGAAGCGCGCCAGCACGGGTTCGGCCTGCGCCGGCCGCAGCGACAGCACGAAGCCGTAGCTCGGGAAAGTCTGCAGCCAGCGAAGCAGCGGCACGCCTTCGGGCCGCGGGATCGCGAGCGGGTCGATCAGCGCGCCGACGCGCGAACATTCGGTGAGCATCAGCGCGGTGCCGATCGCGCCGGCATTGCTGATGTCCTTGGCAGTGTCGGCCAGGCCGAGTTCGGCCAGCACCGGCAGCAGCTCCAGGTCGCCGCGCAGGCGGGGTGCCGGCGCGGGGGTGGCGGCATTCCAGAACGGCGCCGCGCCTTCGTAGGCGCCGCGCAGGTCGATCGCCATCACCAGCGTGTCGCCGGGGCGGGCATCGAAGCTGGTGAGCAGCTTCTTCGCGCGGCCGAGCACCGCCACCGCCAGGCCGGCGCGCGGCGCGCGGCGGTTGCTGTGGCCGCCCACCAGCGGCACGCCGTAGCGCTGCGAGGCGGCGGCCAGGCCCTGCAGCACCGCGTCGCCGGGTTCGGCGCCGGGCGTCCACAGCGCGTCGACCACGGCGATCGGCCGCCCGCCCATCGCCGCGATGTCGCTGAGGTTGACCATCACGCCCGACCAGCCGGCGAACCAGGGCATGGCCTGCACGAAGTCGTCGAGGAAACCTTCGATGGCGAACAGCAGGTGGCCGTCGCCGTCCGGAATGGCGGCGCAGTCGTCGCCGAGCGCGATGCCCTGCGCCACTTCGGCCAGGCCCCCGGGCAGCGACGCGGCGAGTACGCCGGCCACGTCGGCGATGTCGCGCTTGTGCGCGAAGCCGCGCCCGGCGCGAAGCGCCTCGCACAGCTCGGCCATGCGCGGTGTCGTCACGCCGGGCTCCGCGGCCCGGTCACGAAGCCGGTGATCGGGTCGTGGCAGGGCGGGTAGGCCGCGAGATCCGCCTGCATCAGGTGGTGCGGGCGGCCGTGCAGCGTCTCTTCCTTCAGCGCCGTCCAGCGCAGCTTCTCGAACAGCGGCACGTTCTGGCTCTGCACATGAGCGAGGAAGATCCGGCAGCCGCTCGCATGCGCGCTGCTCACCGCCAGCCGGATCAGCGTCGCGCCCAGGTGGCCGTGCTTGCGGAAGGCGGCGTGCACCGCCAGGCGTGAGCCCCACCAGATGCCGTCATCATGGGCGTGGATGCGCACCGTGCCCACCACCTGGTCGTGCATGCCGCCCACCGTCGACACCGCCACCAGCGTCTGCGCGTGCGCATCGATCGCGTCGAGGTCGTCGCCGACGAACACGCCCTGCTCGACGCAGAACACCGCGCGGCGCAGCGCGCGCGCCTGCGACAGCTCCCAGCCATCGTCGGCCCACTTGACGCGGAACTCGCAGGGCGTGAAGGCCTGCGGCAGCTCGCAGATCTGTTCGGTGCTCAGCATGGCGTTCTCCTGGCGGCCTCGTTCAGGTCTCGTACACCGACAGCGACGAACACGCGCCGCACTTGCCGCAGCCCGCCTTGATGTCGCCCGAGCGCAGCCCGGCCGCGCCGACCATCGCGCCCAGCGGCGCGAGCAGCGCCTTCATGAACTCGGGCGAGGGGGCCGGGTGGTCTTCCAGCGGCGTGCCGGAGATCGGCACGAAGGGCACGACGAAGGGATACACGCCGATCTTCAGCAGCGTCGCGCAGATCTCGAGGATGGCCTGCGGCGTGTCGCCCAGCCCGGCCAGGATGTAGGTGCTGACCTGGCCGCGGCCGAACACCTTCACCGCCGCCTCGAAGGCCGTGAGGTAGCGCGACACCGGCACCGTCGCCTTGCCCGGCATGATCTGCTCGCGCAATTCGGGCGTGACGACCTCCAGGTGCATGCCCAGCGTGTCGATGCCGGCGGCGTGCATCTGTTCGAACCAGC
>CAZVLY010000084.1:0-13978 GCA_964628175.1 uncultured Piscinibacter sp.
ACGGCCTGGCGCTGGGCGAAACCACGCCCGGCCCGCTGATCATGGTGGTGGCCTTCGTCGGCTTCGTCGGCGGCTGGGCGAAGCAGGTGCTCGGGCCCGACGCGCTGTTCCTCGGCGGCGCGCTGGCGGCCGGTGTGGTGACCTGGTTCACCTTCCTGCCCTCGTTCGTGTTCATCCTCGCCGGCGGGCCGGTGGTCGAGGCCACGCACGGCAAGCTGGGCTTCACCGCGCCGCTGTCGGCGATCACCGCCGCGGTGGTCGGCGTGATCCTCAACCTGGCGCTGTTCTTCGCCTACCACGTGCTGTGGCCGCAGGGCTTCGGCGGCAGCTTCGATGCGCTCTCGGCGCTGCTGATCGCGGCGGCCTCGGTGGCGCTGTTCCGCTTCAAGCTCGGCGTGCTGCCGCTGCTCGCCGCCTGCGCCGCGCTCGGCCTGGCCGCGACGCTGCTCGGCTGGCGTTGACGGACGCTAGCCGCGCAGCTTCTTCTCGACACGCTCGCGCGCGCCGCGCGGCAGTCGGCCGGTGACCGCGGCCGCCACCGGCTGCGCCAGCATCTGCTCGAAGGCCTGCGCCAGCCGCTTGGCCGAGACGCGCCGGACGCGCGCCAGCATCTGCGCACGCGGCCGCACACGGCCGTGCACGAGGAGGTCGAGCGCGGCTTCCTCCACGCGGCGGAAAGGCTGCTCCTGCGAGCGCAGCGAACGCACCGTGATCTGGTTGCGCGCGCGTTCGAGCTGCACCGCGTCGACGCCGCGGGCCTGCGCGCGCAGCAGCTTGCGCACCTCGGTGCAGAACTCGTCGAGGTGCTCCGGCGCGGTCGAGGCCTCGACGACGAACTGCCCCCAATGGCCGAGCACGTCGGCCGAGCAGGCGGTGTAGTAGGCCAGGCCGAGGCGCTCGCGGATGCGGTCGAGCAGCGGCGAACTCATGCCCTCGCCGAACAGCGCCGCAGCCACCGTGCCCACCGGGTCGTCGTCTTCCAGCGAGGGGATCGGGTAGCCGAGCACGAGGTGCGTCTGGCTGCTGCCGGGCAAACGCCGCGAGGCCACGCCACCGCCCCAGGCCGGTGCCGTCAAGCGGTTCGGTTCGCCGCGCGGCAGGCTGCCGAACACGGCCTGCGCGGCATCAACCATGGCCTGCGCCTCGACGTCGCCCGCCACGCCCACCACCACGTTGACGCCGCTGTACTGGCGCTGCACGTAGCCGAGCAGGTCGTCGCGCGTGAAGCGCTCGATGTTGGCGCGCCGGCCGATCACCGGCTGCGCCGCCGGGTGCGTGCCGAAGCACTGCCGGTCGAACAGCTGGAACGCGATGGTCAGCGGGTCGTCCTCGTCGTCGGCCACCTCGTGCAGGATGACGCGGCGCTCGCGCTCGAGCTCCTCCTCGGGGAAGGTGCTCTCGCGCACGATGTCGCCGAGCATGCGCACGAAGCGCGGCGCGTGCGCTGCGAGACCGCGCATGTGATAGGCCGTGTGGTCCTTGTCGGTGTGCGCGTTGACCTCGGCGCCGAGCCGTTCGGCATCGAGGTTGATGCGCTGGCAGTCGCGCGTTCGCGTGCCCTTGAAGGCCATGTGCTCGACGACGTGGCTGATGCCGTTCAGCCGTGCCGACTCGTGCGCGCTGCCGGTGCGCACGAACACGCTGACGCTGGCGCTGCCGACGCCCGGCATGGCCAGCACGACGACGCGCACGCCGTTGGCCAGCGTGGTGACGGTGGTGCCGGGTTCCTCGGTCTGCCGCATGTTCAGAACGCCGCCACCGAGCCGTTGCTGCGCGGGTCGAAGCCGCCCATCAACAGGCCGTTGGGCTGGCGCAGCAGCGCGCCGGCGTGGCCGACCGACTCGTCCCAGTCGCCCAGCGACTCGACCTCGTGGCCCATGGCACGCAGCGTGTCGAAGGTCGAGGCCGGGAAGCGCGACTCGAGCTTGAGGCTGTCGCTGGCCATGCCCCAGGTGCGGCCGAGCAGCCAGCGCGGCATCTCGATGGCCGCCTGAGGCGCCAGGCCGAAGCGCTGGATGCGGTTGAACACCGTGGCCTGCGTCTGCGGCTGGCCGTCGCCGCCCATGGTGCCGTAGACCATCAGCCGGCCGTCCGCGAGTTGCGCGAGCGCCGGGTTGAGCGTGTGGAAGGGCCGCTTGCCCGGCGCCAGCGCATTGATGTGCGACGGGTCGAGGCTGAAGCTGCAGCCGCGGTTCTGCCAGTTCACGCCCGAGCCCGGCAGCACCACGCCGGAGCCGAACTCGTGATAGATGCTCTGGATGAACGAGACCGCGCGACCCTGCCCGTCGATCACCCCCATCCAGATGGTGTCGCCCGGGTCGGTGCGTTTCCCCCAGGGCGCGGCGCGCCGCGGGTCGATGGCGGCGGCCAGCTCGTCGAGCAGTTCGTCGCGCAGCAGCGAGGCCGGCTCGATGCGCATGAAGGCCGGGTCGGTGACATGCTGGTCGCGCAGCCTGAAGGCCTGCTTGGTGGCCTCGACCTGCGCATGCACGAAGGCGGCACCGAGCGGATCGGCGTCCCAGCCCTTCAGGCGCTGCATGATGCCCAGGATCATCAGCGAGACCACGCCCTGCGAGGGCGGCGTCATGTTGGCGAGTGTCGCGCCGGGGATGGCCAGGGTCAGCGGGTCGACGCGCCTGGCCTGGTGCGCGGCGAGATCGGCCGCGGTCAACGGGCTGCCCACCGCGGCGAGTTCGGAAGCCAGTTGGCGCGCCAGTTCGCCCCGGTAGAAGTCCTCGGTGCCGTGCGTGGCGATGCGCTGCAGCGTGGCCGCCAGGCGCGGCTGGCGGAACAGGCTGAAGGCGGCGGGCGAGACACCGCCCTCCAGGAAGGTCTCTGCAAAACCGGCGATCGGTGCCAGCTCGGCGCGTTTGGCTTCGGTGCAGGCCCACTGGCTGTGCGTCACCGGAATGCCTTCGCGGGCGTACCAGAGCGCATCCTCGAGCAGGCGCGACAGCGGCAGCGTGCCGCCCCAGTCGCGCGACAGCGCATGCGCCGCGCCCCAGCCCGACACCGTGCCGGCCACCGTCAGCGCGGCCACGCCGCCGCGGAACGGGATGCTGCCGCTCACGCCGCGCTTCGCATAGTTCTCGAGGTTTGCCGCAGCCGCACTGGCCCCGCTGGCGTCGATGCCCTGCAGCGCGCCGCTCGGCCCGCCGATGACCCAGAAGCCGTCGCCGCCGATCGAGTTCATGTGCGGGTAAACGACCGCGATCGAGGCGGCCGCGGCGATCATCGCCTCCAGCGCATTGCCGCCGTCGCGCAGCACGCGCAGGGCGGCTTCGGAAGCCAGGCTGTGCGGCGCGACGGCGATGCCGCGCCGGCCGAGGAAGGATTGAGTCATGCGGAAACTTCCGGTGATCGTTGTGAATGGCGGAGCGCGAACATACCAGCAGTGCGCCGGCATCGCCCGCCTATCATCGCCGCATGTCCCCGTTGAGCTCGCCGCAGGGTGCCGCCGCCGAACTGGCCCGCAATGCCGGCCAGTGGCTGATGGGCTGGTGGCGCACCATCCACCTCGCCGCGCTGCTGACGGTGCTGGCGCTGTCGCCGGCCAGCTACGCGCCGGAGAACCGCCGCGCCATGGCGCGCCATCTCTACCTCGGCACCACGCAGTCGCTGGCCTGGTTCACGCTGCTGAGCCTGCTCATCAGCATCGTCGTCATCCGCATCGTGCTGGTCACGGCGGTGAGCTACGGGCTGTCGCAGTACGCGCTGGAGATGGTGGTGCGCGTGCTGGTGCTCGAGCTGATCCCGCTGGCCGCCGCACTGTTCGCGGCGCTGCGCTGCACCATCCCGCTGTCGGCCGAAATCGCCGCGCTGCGCAGCGGCGGCGGCTGGGATGCGCTGGCCGCGCAGGGCATCGACCCGCTGCGCCACGAGGTGCTGCCGCGCGTGGTGGCCGGCTCCTTCTGCGCGCTGATGCTGGCGGCGGTGAACAGCGTCGTCACGCTGATCGTCGCCTACCTGTCGGTGTACGGCTTCACCCTGGCGGGCTTCGACGCCTACACGCACACGGTGGGCCATGTGTTCAGCCCGGCCGTGTCGCTGATCTTCCTGCTGAAGATCCTGTTCCTCGGCCTCACGGTGTCGCTGATGCCGATCGCCTCGGTGCTCGACACCGTGGCGCGCCGCCGCGCCAACACCAGCGCCGAGCTGCAGGGGCTGGTGCGCATGTTCCTCGTCATCGTGATCATCGAGGCCGCCTCGCTGGTGGGCAACTACTACTGACCGCATGAACGACGACAACCGCCCGCCGCGCCCCGCGCCGGCCAACAACCTGGAGCTCAAGGCCGCCCTGCTGCTGGCGCTGTTCGTCGCGCTCGTCGCCGCCACGGTGCTCTACCTGATGTACGCGCGGGGCAGCTTCGAGGCCACGCAGCGCCTGGTGCTGGTGGCCGACGATTCGGAGGGCGTGCGCGTCGGCATGGACATGACCTTCTCCGGTTTTCCGATCGGCCGCGTGCGCCGCATCGAGCTGGCGCCCGACGGCAGCGCGCGCATCCTGATCGACGTGCCGCGCAAGGATGCCCACTGGCTTCGCGAGAGCAGCGTGTTCGCGCTGGCGCGCAGCCTGGTCGGCAGCGCCAGCCTGAAGGCCTACTCCGGCGTGCTGAGCGATCCGCCGCTGGCCGACGGCGCCGAGCGCAAGGTGCTGGTCGGCGACGCCACCGCCGAGCTGCCGCGGCTGGTGTCGGATGCGCGCGCGCTGATCCAGAACCTGACGCAGCTCACTGCGTCCGACTCCGCACTGGCGGCCAGCCTGGGCAACGTGCGCACGATCACCGAACGCGCCACCGGCCCGCGCGGCGCCTCGGGCCTGCTGCTCGACGAACCCGATGCGAAGAAGATCAGCAGCGCGCTGGACCGCGTCAACACACTGCTCGCGCGCATCGACGGCATGGCCGCCAAGGCCGACACGCAGGTGCTCGGGCCCAAGGGCCTGGTCAACGAGGGCCGCGCGACGGTGGCGCAGCTCAATGCGCTGCTCGGCGACGCGCGCGAGACGCTGAAGAAGGTCGACGGCGTGCTCGCCGAGGCGCAGGCGGTGGCCGGCAACGTGCGCGGCGCCACCACCGACCTGGACGCCCTGCGCCGCGAGGTCGACACCACGGTGCGCAAGGTCGAGTCGCTGGTCGACGAGGTGAACCGCAAGTGGCCGTTCGCGCGCGACACGGAGATCAAGCTCAAATGAGCTCGCGCCTCGTGATGCTCGCCGCGGCGGCATTGCTCGCCGCCTGCTCGAGCACGCCGCTGCCGCCCGACTGGCAGCTGCAGGCGAAGCCGGCGCTGGAGGGCGCGGTGTCGGCTCTGCTGCAGGGCGACAGCGGCGTCGCTCAACGCGAGTTCGAACGAGCGCGCGCGCTGCTCGCCCGCACCGGCCAGCCCGGCCTGGTGGCGCGCGGCGAGCTGATGCGCTGCGCGGCGATGGTGGCCAGCCTGGATTTCGCGCCCTGCGCGGGCTTCGAACGCCTGCGCGCCGACGCGCCGGCGGCCGAGCAGGCCTATGCGGATCACCTGGCCGGCCGGGCGTTGGCGGCCAGTGCCATCGAGCTGCTTCCGCCGGCACAGCGCGCCACCGCCTCGGCGATCGCGAGCAAGGGCACCGCGCCCTTGTTGCAGTCGGTCGAGGACCCGCTGTCGCGCCTGATCGCCGCCGCCCTGCTGTTCCGCGCCGGCCAGGCCGATCCGGCCAGCATCGCCCTGGCCACCGACACCGCGTCGGCGCAGGGCTGGCGGCGTCCGCTGCTGGCCTGGCTGGAAGTGCAGGCGCAGCTGGCCGAGCGCGCCGGCGCGAACGACGAAGCGCAGCGCCTGCGCCGCCGCATCGCGCTCGTCACCGAGAAGCGCTAGGCCTCACGCCGCGAGGAAATGCCGCCGGTAGCGCGCCGGCAGCTCCGCCAGCCGCATCATCAGCGGCAGATCGGCGGTGTTGAAGTCCGGATCCCAGGCCGGCGGCCCGAGCAGCTGCGCGCCGCAGCGCAGATAGCCCTTGATCAGCGCCGGCGGCTCGACGGCGAGATCGCTGCGCAGATCCTCGACCGGCAGCGCCAGGCGCGGACGAACCTGCCACTCGATCGGTGCGAGATGGGTCTGGCGCAACTGCTGCCACAGGCTCGCCGCGACATGGCCGCCATCGCGCATGCCCACGCTGGCGCAGCCGATCATCGTCTCCAGTCCGTTGCGCTGCATGAACTCGCCGAGCGCGCCCCATAGCGCCAGGATCACGCCGCCGGCGCGCCAATCCGGGTGCACGCAGGAGCGGCCCAGTTCAACCATGCGCGCGCGCAGCGGCCGCAACCGCGTCAGGTCGAACTCGGTGTCGCTGTACAGGCCGCCGACGCGGCGCGCCGCGGCGGGCGTGAGCACGCGGTAGGTGCCGATCACCGCGCCGGGCTCGCCGTCGGCGCCGGCCGGGGCGCGCACCAGCAGGTGCTCGCAGAAGGGGTCGAACATGTCGACGTCGTGGCCGGGCGGCGCGCCGGCGGGAATCGTCAGTCGGGCACCCATTTCATCGGCGAAGACGGCGTGGCGCAGGCGCTGCGCCGCGCGCACATCAGCTTCGTCGCGAGCCCAAGCCACCTCGAGACGGGGTGGCTGCGAGGCGCTGGGATGAAGCGACCTCCGGGACGCCGCGGGCGCCAGCAGGTCGGACAGGGGCAAGGTGGGCAGGGGCAGTTCCCGCATGGGTTTCTCCGTGACTGCCCTGCATGCTCGGTGCCGGCCGTGACGCGGCCATGAACGGTGCGTGACGCCGCGGTGACGGCATCGACGTCACCGGGTCGGATGTCTGCGGAAAGCGGTAGATGCGCTCGTTGAGATGGCGTGCCACCTCGACGATGTCGTCCTCGTTCCAGCCCAGCTGGGCCACGCCTTGCCAACGGCGCACGAGTGCCTTCAGGCTCGCCCAGTCGGTGGCCAGGCGCTGGTCGCGCCAGTGCATGCGCTCGGTGTGGCAGGCGATGCAGTGCGTCGTGTAGAGCAGTTCGCCGCGCGATTCGGCCTGGGCCGGCAGCGTGGCGAGGCCGGCGATCAGTGCCGTGGCGAATGCGGCAGCGCGGGAGAGGAAGGTGTGCATGCCGGCGAGCATGGACCGTCGCGGCACGCGGCAGCTTGATCGGGCACAAGCGCGCCGGGCGCGCGTTCAGCCCGGGTGCGTCGGGTCCACCCAGGCCACGTTCTCGGGCGGCTCGGCCGGCTCGATGTCGAGGTTCACCGCGACCGCCTCGCCGTCGCTGCGCACCAGCACGCACTCGAGCGTCTCGGTCGGGCTGGCGTTGATCTCCTGGTGCGGCACGAAAGGCGGCACATAGATGAAGTCGCCCGGGCCGGCCTCGGCAGTGAACTCGAGCCTCTCGCCCCAGCGCATGCGCGCGCGGCCCTTGACGATGTAGATCACGCTTTCCAGCGGCCCGTGGTGGTGGGCGCCGGTCTTCGCGTTCGCGTGGATGTGCACCGTGCCGGCCCACAGCTTCTGCGCGCCCACGCGGGCGAAGTTGATCGCTGCCTTGCGGTCCATGCCCGGTGTCTGCGCGGTGTTGGCGTCGAGCCTGTCGGCGGGAACGACGCGCACGCCGTCGTGCTTCCAGTCGGCGCTGTGGGCGGGGGGTGTGCTCATCGCTCGTGTTCCGCAATCGGTGCCGGGCCGCCGGCTCAGCGAGGCTTGCGCCCGAACAGGCCCTGCGCCGGCTCCGGGCGCGCGGCCGGGTGGCTGCGCGTGACCATCAGGTTGGCGGTCAGGTACAGCGCGTTGAGCAGGCGTGCACCGCGTTCGACGCTCATGCCCGGCCAGTCGCCCAGACTGCGCAGCGACGCGGCCTCGCGGCGCAGTCGGTCGGCCGCGGGGCCGAGCGCACCGGGCAGCGGCAGGTCGTCGACGCGCGGGTGGCGCAGCACGCGGTAGGCCGCGGTGCCGGCGATCTCGCCGAGCAGGCGGCTGCGCGGCCCGTGCAGGGCCAGGCGCCACAAGGCTGGCGCCAGCGGCCGGTAGGTGGCATCCGATGCGATGCGTTCGCGCATCGGGTGGCCGGGCGGTCGCACGCCGGCCGGCTCCACGCTCAGCGTCGCCAGCGTCGCCAGGCCGGCCTCGCTCGCTTCGAGCAGCGTGCGCGGCGAGTGGTAGAGCATCTGCGCGGGAAACAGCGTCACCGGCCAGACCAGGTCCTGGAAGGCCAGGTACACCAGGGCCGGCTCCTGCAGGCGCACGCAGGCGGCGATCACCTCGAGTGCGTCGCCCGCCTCCTGCTTGCGCTCCAGCGCAGTGAGCTCGGCCTGCAAGGTGGTCGAGAGCACTGTCTGCCTCGCCAGACCGCGCAACTCGCCCTGGGCGGCCTGCTCGCGAAGCCGGTCGAAGGCGCTGATGCGCCACAGGGTGGAGGGTTCGAATTCGGGATCCATGGCAGTCACCTGGCAGCGATCTGGCAGCAGAGGGCCGAAGTGAGTCTGCACCCCGGCGCTTAGTTCGTGCTGAAGATTCTGCCCTGCCGCGCCGGCGGGCCGCGGCGGATCCCCCTTCGCCCGTCCCGGGCGATCAGCGCGACAGCAGGCCGAACAGGCTGCGCCGGGGCTCGGATTGCGCCGAGGAATGACTGCGCGTGACCAGCAGGTTCGAGCACAGATACAGCGCATTGAGCAAGCGCGCGCCGCGCTCCGCGCTCATGCCGGGCCAGTCGGCGATCTGCTTCAGCGAGACGGGTTCGCGCCGCAGCCGCTCGGCCGCCGGGGCGAGCGCGCCGGGCAGCGGCAGGTTCTCGCTGCGCGGATGGCGCATCGCGCGGTAGGCCGCGGTGCCGCCGATTTCCGCCAGCAGCCGGCTGCGCGGCCCGTTCAGCGCCAGGCTCCACAGCGCGGGGGCGAGAGGCCAGTACGAGGCGTCGGCCGCCACGCGGTCGCGCATCGGGTGGCCGGGCGGGCGCAGCACGGCCGGCTCGACGCTGATGACCGAGGCCCCGGCCAGGCCCTTCTCCGACGCCTCGACCAGCGCGCGTGGCGCGTGGTAGAGCTTCTGCGCCGGAAACACCGTCACCGGCCAGACGAAATCGTGGCAGCGCACGTAGATGAGCGCCGACTCCTGCAGGCGCAGGCAGGCCGCGATCACCTCGAGTGCGTCCGTCGCTTCGTGGCGGCGCTCCAGTTCGAACAGCTCGGACTGCAGGGTGCTCGACAGCAGCGTCGGCTGCTCGCTGTCGTGCAGCCCGCCCATCACCGACTGCTCGTGGAGTCGATCGAAGGAACTGACGCGCCACAGGGTCGAAGCTTGGAAGTCGGCGTGCATGGCATCTCCGGAAAGAGGACCGGTTCAAATGGCCATTATGCACATTTATCTCCTGTGTGCCAACTCCGCGATCACGGCCGCCAGGCCGGCCAGCGGCAGCAGCCCGGCCTGGGGCAGGCCCATGGCCAGCAGCGTCGCGCCGCCGACGCCGCACCAGGCCAGGGGCAGCAGCCACGCCCAGCACGCGCCGGGGCGCGCCGGGCCGCCGAGCAGCAGCAGCACGCCCAGCGTGCCCAGCACCGTGGCGTCGGGCGTCAGGCCGAACACCTCGGCCTCCTGCCAGGGCCGACCGGTTGCGACGCCGAGCAACGGCATCAGCATCACCGCGCCGGCCAGCAGCGCGAAACCCACCAGCGAGCGCCGCGGCGGCCCCGGCAAGCGCCGCCAGAGCAGGACGAGCATCAGCGCCGCCTGCAGCGCGAAGGCCGCGGCGAACCCGGTCGCCGCCCAGTTGATGGCCGCATACCGCTGCAGATGGAAGGCCCAGGCCACCCAGGCCCAGGCGATCGCCAGCGCCATGCAGGCAGCCCGCGGGGCCCAGGGCAGACCCCGCCAGAGCGCGACGAACAGGCCGAGGCCGAGCAGCAGCACCAGCGGCTGCACCGGCCACAGCCAGGTGTTGTACAGCTCGAACAGGCGAAACCAGGTGCGCGGCGAGAAGAGCAGGAAGTCCGACAGCCGGTAGGTCCACCACTCGTTCATCCGTCGGCCCTCCGGCCCATCGGGCTAGAGCGCGGCCACGAACGCGGCCATGCGCGCACGCATCGCCGCATCGGGCAGCACGCCGCGCGCCGCGCCGAGGTTCTGGCGCACATGGGCGACGCTGCTGGTGGCCGGGATCGCGCAGCTCACCGCCGGGTGCGAGACGATGAACTTCAGCGCGAACTGCGCCCAGCCGTCGCAGCCGATCTCGCCCGCCCAGGGCGGCAGCCGGTGGCGCTGCAGTTCGCGCAGCAGCGCGCCCTCGCGGAATGGCCGGTTGGCGATGACGGCGATGCCGCGCTCGCGTGCCAGCGGCAGGAGGCGCTGTTCCACCTCGCGGTCGAGCAGGTTGTAGGAGAGCTGCACGAAGTCGATCGGCTGGCTGCGCATCACCTTCTCGATTTCGGCGTGACGCCGGCCTTCGGAGGTGGTGATGCCGACGTAGCGCACCCGGCCGGCCGCCTTCATCGCGAGCAGCGTGGGCAGATGCTCCTCCCAGGCGAGCAGGTTGTGCACCTGCAGCAGGTCGAAGCGCGGCACGCCCCAGAAACGGCGCGACGCCTCGATCTGCTCCGGGCCCCTGGCGCCGGAGCCGATCCACACCTTGTCGGCGGCGAACACCGGTGCGGCGCGACCCAGCTTGGCCAGGCCCTGGCCGATGACCGGCTGCGAGGAGCCGTACATCGGCGACGAATCGATGAGCCGCCCGCCGCCTTCGAAGAAGGCGCGCATGACCTCGGTGCAGGCTTCGCGCGCCGCCGGGTCGTGGCCGACGTTGAAGGTGATCCAGCTGCCCAGTCCGACCAGCGGGATCGCTTCGCCGCTGGACGGGATGCTGCGGGTGAGCAGCGGGCCTGAAGGCAGCTGCGCGCGCGCGTGCAGCGCCGGCGACAGGCCGGCCAGGGCGGCGAGCAGCTGGCGGCGTTGCAGGCTCATCGAGAAACCGTCGACGCCGATCAGCCGCCGGCGAGCTTGACGCGATGGCCGGCCTTGGCCAGCAGGGCCGCGACGCGCTCGCGGTGGTCGCCCTGGATCTCCAGCACGCCGTCCTTCACCGCACCGCCGGCCCCGCAGGCGCTGCGCAGGCGCTTGCCGAGCGCGGCGAGACCGGCCTCGTCGAGCGCCAGACCGCGAACCAGCGTCACGGTCTTGCCGCCGCGACCCTTGCTTTCGCGGCTGACGCGCACGATGCCGTCGGCGCTGGCCGTGCTCGCGGCGGGCTTGCCGCAGCGGCAGGCCGCCATCGGCTGTCGGCAGTTCGGGCACATGCGCCCGGCATCGGTGGAATAGACAAGCGCCATCGCCGCGGATTGTTCCACGCGGCCGCCGCGCAGCCCAGCGAATCTGTATGCGTATACAGTACCGATCCACCGCGCCGCGCCATGCCTTCCGCCGCCCTCGCCCCACCCGCCGACCCCTTCGCCACGCTCAACGACGCGCAGCGCGCCGCGGTCGAGCACGGCCGGGCCGACGGCCCGGCCGGCCCGCTGCTGGTGATCGCCGGCGCCGGCACCGGCAAGACGATGACGCTGGCCGCGCGCGTGGCCCGCCTCGTGCTCGACGGCGCCGACCCGAACCGGCTGCTGCTGCTGACCTTCTCGCGCCGCGCCGCGCACGAGATGGAGCGCCGTGCCGGCCGCCTGTTGCATGCGGCGCTGGGCTTTCGCGCCACGCAGCAGGCGCCCGCCCTGCCCTGGTCGGGCACCTTCCACGCCATCGGCGCGCGGCTGCTGCGCGAGCACGCCGGCGCGATCGGCCTGTCGCCCCAGTTCACCATCCACGACCGCGGCGATGCCGAAGACCAGATGGGCTGGGTGCGCCAGGAGCTCGAACTCGCGGCCACCGGCAAGCGCTTCCCGCTCAAGGGCACCTGCCTGGCGATCTACTCGCGGGTGGTCAACAGCCGCATGCCGGTCGACGAGGTGGTGCGCGACCTGTTCCCCTGGTGCCAGGGCTGGGAGAGCGAGCTCAAGCGGCTGTTCGGCGCCTACGTCGACGCGAAGCAGCAGCAACAGGTGCTCGACTACGACGACCTGTTGCTCTACTGGCAGCAGATGATGGAGGAGCCGGCCATCGCCGCCGCGATCGGCGCGCGCTTCGAGCATGTGCTGGTCGACGAGTACCAGGACACCAACCGCCTGCAGGCCGCCATCCTGCGCGGCCTCAAGCCCGACGGCCGCGGCCTCACCGTGGTGGGCGACGACGCGCAGTCGATCTATTCGTTCCGCGCCGCCGAGGTTCGCAACATCCTCGACTTCCCGGCGCAGTTCGAACCGCCGGCGCGTGTGCTCGCGCTGACGCGCAACTACCGCTCGACGCAGCCCATCCTCGATGCCTCGAATGCCGTCATCGCGCTGGCCGCCGAGCGCTTCACGAAGGACCTGCACGGCGAGCGCGGCGGCGCGAAGCCGCAGCTCGTCACCGTGGCCGACGAGATGGCGCAGGCACGCTGGGTGGCCGATCAGGTGCTGCTGCACCGCGAAGGCGGCCTGCCGCTGAAGAGCCAGGCGGTGCTGTTCCGCACCGGCCACCACAGCGCCGCGCTCGAACTCGAGCTGACGCGCCGCGGCATCCCCTTCGTCAAGTACGGCGGGCTCAAGTTCCTCGAGGCCGCGCACGTGAAGGACCTGCTGTCGGTGCTGCGCTGGGTGCAGAACCCGCGCGGGCGGCTGGCCGGCTTCCGCATCGCGCAGCTGGTGCCCGGCCTCGGCCCGGCCTCGGCGCGGCGCCTGCTCGACGCGATGGCTGCCGAGGGCGATGCGGTGCAGGCGATGCACGCCTTCAAGCCGCCGGCCGCGGCGGCACACGACTGGCGCGACTGGCTGGCGGCGCACGACGCGATGCGCAGTGCCGGCTGGCCCGATGCGCTGAGCCTGGCGCTGCGCTGGTACGAGCCGCACCTGGAGCGGCTGCACGAGGACGCGGCGATCCGCCGCGGCGACCTGACCCAGCTCGAACGCATCGCCGCGCAGTTCCCGAGCCGCGAACGTTTCCTCGCCGAGCTGACGCTCGACCCGCCCGAGGCGACCAGCGACGAATCCGGCGAGCCGCACCGCGACGAGGACTACCTGATCCTGTCGACGATGCACTCCGCCAAGGGCCAGGAGTGGAGCTCGGTGCACGTGCTCAACGTCGTCGACGGCTGCATGCCGGCCGACCTGGCCACCGGCCACGCCGCCGAGATCGAGGAGGAGCGCCGCCTGCTCTACGTGGCGATGACACGCGCGAAGCAGCACCTCGCGCTGCTGGTGCCGCAGAAGTTCCACGTCACGCAGCAGTCGAAGTACGGCGACCGCCACCTCTACGGATCGCTGACGCGCTTCATCCCGCCCGAGGTGGCGAAGCATTTCGACGCCGTCGGCCCGGCCCCTGCCGCGGCCGACGAACCGGTCAGCGCGCCGCTGCCGGCGATCGACCTGATGGCGCGCGTGCGGCGCGCATTCTGAACGATGCGCGTGTTGCGACTACTGCGCGGCGACGCCGGACTCGATCTCCACCGAGCCGCTCCGGGCGGCGGCCCGCGCCTTCTTCGCGCGAGCCGCGGCCCGGGTCTTCGCGCTCGGCTTGGCGGCGGGCTTGGCAGCCTTCACCGCCTTCGCGGCCCGTGCCGGCTTGGCCTTGGACTTCTTCGCGGCCTTCGCCGGCGCGGCTGCGCCGCCGATCAGGAAGGCGTCCCGGTCCTTGGCCGACACGATCCAGGCCGGCGGCCGGCCGTGACCCGTCCAGGTCTGGCCAGTCTTCGGGTCCCGGTACTTGGCAACGCCGGCCGAGGCACGGCGGCCCGCCGCCGCGGCGCGCTTGCGCCCGGTGGCCGCGACACGCGTGCGCGCGCCGCCCAGCCCCAGGTCGGCGGCGGTAAGGCCGTAGTCGGCGATGACCTGGCGCACCTGCGCGATGACGGATTTGAGCTCCTGGCGGCGCAGGTCCTCGGCTTGCTTTTCGAGCTTGGCGATCTCGGCTCTGACGGCCTGGTAGGTTTTCATGCGGTTCCTCGGAGAGTCA
>CAZVLY010000085.1:0-13844 GCA_964628175.1 uncultured Piscinibacter sp.
TCTTCTGGGCCAGCAGAAGAAAGGATCTCGCCGGCCGGGCGAGACCGGCGGGCTGCTGCTCGGGGGCAGATGACCATGCTCGCCGACAACATCGTCCACTTCTCGCGCATCTTGCGCGACACCGGCATGGCCGTGGGCCCGGACCGCGTGCTCGCCGCCATCGCGGCGGTGGAGGCGGTCGGCCTCGAACGCCGCGAAGACATCCGCGCCGCGCTCAGCGCCGTCATGCTCGAACGGCACGAGCAGCAGACGGTGTTCGACGCCGCCTTCGACGCCTTCTTCCGCGACCCCAAGCTGCTCGAGCAGATGATGTATTTGCTGCTGCCCAAGATCCAGGGCCGGGGCGAGAAGCAGTTGCCGCCGCGTGCGAACCGCCTGGCCGAAGCGCTCGCGCCCCCGGCGCCGCCACGCCAGCCGAACCCGGCCAACGAGACGGCCAGGGAAGAGATCCAGTTCGAGACCGAGTTCAGCTTCTCCGAGCGCGAGCGCCTCGCGCAGGCCGACTTCGAGAGCATGACCACGGCCGAGTACGAACTCGCCAAGCAGCTCGCCGAACGCGTGCCGCTGCCGGTGCAGCCGGTGCGCCGCCGCCGCCATGAAGCGGGCGCGCGCGGCACGCTGGACCTGCGCCGCACGCTGCAGGGCATGGCGCGCCAGCCGCACACGCTGGCGCCGGCCTTCACGCACCCGCGCACCGAGCTGCCGCCGATCGTCGTGCTGCTCGACATCTCCGGCTCGATGGACCGCTACTCGCGCCTGTTCCTGCACTACGTGCACGGACTGACGCGCCGGCATCTGAAGGTGCACACCTTCACCTTCGGCACGCGGCTGACCAACATCACGCGCTGCCTGCGCCACCGCGACCCCGACGTGGCGCTGAAGATGGCCGACACGCAGGTGCACGACTGGAAGGGCGGCACGCGCATCGCGAGCAGCCTCGACGAGTTCAACCGCCGCTGGGCGCGCCGCGTGCTCGGCGCCAACGCCGCGGTGCTGCTGGTCACCGACGGCCTGGAGCGCGACGAGGGCGGCCTGCTCGCCAGCGCGGCCGCACAATTGCACCGCATGGCGCACGAAGTCGTGTGGCTGAACCCGCTGCTGCGCTTCGACGGCTTCGAGCCGCGCGCCGAAGGCATCCGCACGCTGCTCGCCCATGTCGACCGTTTCCTGCCGGTGCACAACCTCGCCAGCCTGGCGGATCTTGCCGGCGCCTTGCAGCGACCGGCCCTGTCACCCTCTTCATTGCTTCACTGACCCCATGGAACTCAAAGGCGAACGTCTCATCCCGGCCTCGGTCGACACCACCTGGGCCGCGCTCAACAACCCGGACATCCTCAAGGCCTGCATCACCGGCTGCGAATCGCTGGAGCGCACCGGCGACGACGCCTTCCAGGCGCTCGTCACCGTGCGCGTGGGCCCGGTCAGCGCCAAGTTCAAGGGCAACCTGAAGATGACCGACGTGCAGGCGCCGAACAGCTACACGATCAACTTCGACGGGCAGGGTGGCGTGGCCGGCTTCGGCAAGGGCTCGGCCGACGTGTCGCTGGCCGCCGAGGGCAGCGGCACCAAGCTGAGCTACGTGGCGCGCGCGCAGGTCGGTGGCAAGATGGCGCAGGTGGGCTCGCGGCTGATCGACGCCGCCGCCGGCAAGGTGGCGGAGGATTTCTTCACCGCCTTCGAGGCCGCGCTCGCGCCGGCCGAAGGCGCGGTGGTGGCCCCGGCGCCCGCGCCGGCCGCTGCCGGCAACAAGGCGGTGTGGTGGATCGTGGGTGCCGTCGTCGTGCTGGCGGCGATCTGGTTCCTCAAGCGATAGGAGCAGGCCATGGACAGTCTGGACCTTCAGGTGCTGCAGCAGGCGCGCGACTGGCGCGCCGCCGGCCAGCCGGTGTGGCTGGTCACCGTGATCGAGACCTGGGGCTCGGCGCCGCGCCCGCCCGGCGCGCTGCTGGCCATGCGCGGCGACGGCCTGGTGGTCGGCTCGGTCTCCGGCGGCTGCGTCGAAGACGACCTGATCGACCGCGTGCGCAACGGCGAGCGTGTCGGCAAGCCCTCCCTGATCGCGTACGGCGTCAGCAAGGAAGAGGCGGCGCGGTTCGGCCTGCCCTGCGGCGGCAACCTGCGCCTGGTGCAGGAGCCGCTGACCGACACCGCCTGGGTCGACGAGGTGCTGATGCGCACCGCCCGCCACGAGCTGGTGGCGCGCCGGCTCGACCTGACCACCGGCCTGGTGAGCATCGAGCCCGCGGCGCGCGGCGAAGCCTTCCAGTTCGACGGCACGCAGCTGCGCGCGCTGTTCGGGCCGCGCTGGCGGCTGCTCATCATCGGCGCCGGCCAGCTCTCGCGCGCCGTCGCGCAGATGGCGCTGGCGCTGGACTTCGAGGTGATCTGCTGCGACCCGCGCGAGGAGTACCACCTCACCTGGGACATCCCGAACACCACCTTCAGCAAGGCGATGCCCGACGACCTGGTGCTCGAGCTGCAGCTCGATCCGCACAGCGCGGTGATCGCCGTCACCCACGACCCCAAGCTCGACGACATGGTGCTGCTCGAAGCGCTGAAGTCGCCGGCGTTCTACGTCGGCGCGCTCGGTTCGCGCAGCAACACCGCCAAGCGCAAGGAGCGGCTGGCGCTGTTCGACCTGTCGCCCGCGGAGATCGAGCGCCTGCACGGCCCGATCGGGCTGGACCTGGGCAGCAAGACGCCGGCCGAGATCGCCGTGTCCATCGTCGCCGAGATCGTCGCGGTCAAGAACGGCGTGGCGCTGATGCAGAAGAAGGAAGGCTCGGCGCTGCCGGAGTCCTCGGGGGTCTGCGCGCGCTCCTGAGGGGGCGGCGGGTGATAAGCTGATTCGGCATAAGCGATCCGGGCGCCACGCACGCGCCCGGGGGCAACAGGGAGAGTCACGATGAACCGGATGGGTCTCGCCGCGTTCGCGGCCGTGGCGGCCTTGGCCGCCAGCCCCTCGCCAGCCGAGGAAGTGCCGTCCTTCGGCTTCTCGTTCGGCTTCTCGGCCGACAAGATGGACCGCACGGCCGACCCCCGCAAGGACTTCGCTCGCTACGCCTCGGGCCGCTGGCTCGATGCCGCGCGCATCCCGGGGGACACGGTGCGCATCTCGCCGCTCGACCAGATGTCGCGGCGTGTCGATGAGCAGGTCCGTGTGATCCTGGAAGAGGCCCTGAGCACGAGCGGCTCGGCAGCGCGCGGCAGTCCGCGCCAGCAGGTCGGCGACCATTTCGCCGCGGGGCTCGACGTGGCGCGGATCGCGGCGCTGGGTGTTTCCCCGCTCGCGGCGGAGTTCGCGCGCATCGATGCCATCGACGGCCCGAAGACGCTGGCCGCGACGCTGGCGCGGCTCAACCTCCTCCTGAACGACGCCGTGCTGGCGGGCGCCGGGGTCTCCACCGACCCCACCGACCGCACCCGCTACACGGTCTTCGCCGCGGAGCCCGCGCTCACCGTGCCCTCGAACGAGGTCTACCTCGCCAGCGCGATGGCGCCGGTGCGCGACGGGCTGCTGAAGTACATCGCCGACACCTCGGTGCTCGCGGGCACCCCGGCGGATGTCGCGGCCGCCCAGGCGAAGAAGATCCTCGAGATCGAGACGCGCGTGGCCGCGAAGAAGCTCGCGCCGGTCGACACGGCCGACCCGGCCAAGCTCTACCTGCGCATGGGCTATGCGGACCTGAAGGCGCTGGCGCCTGCCGTCGACTGGGACAGTTATCTCGCCGAGCTGGGCCTGGCGCCGCCGGCCGAGGTGGTGGTGGCCAACCGCGAGGCGCTTCGCGAACGCAGCCGCCTGCTGGCGGAGTTGCCGCTGGCCGACACCAAGGTCTACCTGCGCTGGGAACTGCTGCGCCGGGTCGTGCCCTACCTGCCGCAACCCTTCATCGAGGCGAACATCGCCTTCTCCCGCGTGATGTACGGCCCGCTCGAGATCCCGCCGCGCGAGAAGCTCGTCGCCAAGGAGATGGCCAGCCGGCTCGGGCACCCGCTGTCGCAGCTGTATGTCGAGAAGCACTTCAGGCCCGAGACCCGGCGCGCGGCCGAAGACCTGGTGATGCGCGTGCGCGCGCAGTTCCGGCAGCGCCTGGTGGCCAACCGCTGGCTCAGCGCCGAGACGCGCCGCTACGCCATCGAGAAGCTCGACAAGGTGGCGATCAAGGTGGGCTATCCCGACGCCTGGATCGACCACTCGAAGGTGGACATCCGCCGCGACGACTATCTCGGCAACGCGCTGCGCCTGAACGAGTTCCGTGCCCGCCGCGACCTCGCCCGCCTGGGCCGGCCCGTTGTCGAGGACCTGTTCGCCGATCCGGCCGCCACGCTGCCCATCGTGATCAACGCGGCCTACGAACCGAGCCGCAACGGCATCGAGATCCCGGCGGCGTTCCTGCAGCCGCCGATGTACGACCCTGCGGCCGATGCCGCGGTGAACTACTGTGCCCTGGGCGCCGTCATCGGCCACGAGATCACCCACGGCTTCGATTCCCAGGGCCGCCTCTACGATGCGGTGGGCAACGTGCGCGACTGGTGGGCCCCGGAGGACGCGAAGCGATTCAACGCGCAGGCCGCCAAGCTCGTCGCGCAGGCCAACGCCTTCCAGGTGCTGCCGGGCCTGCACGCCAACGGAGCGCTCGCCGTGGGCGAGAACCTGGCGGACGTGGGCGGTGTGTCGCTGGCCTACGCGGCGCTCAAGGCGCACCTGCGCGAGAACCCGCAGGCCAACGTGAAGGTCGACGGGCTCGGCCAGGACCAGCGCTGCTTCATCGCCTGGGCGCAGGTCTGGGCGGACAAGGCCAACGAAGGCTGGCTGCGGCAGGTGACGGCGGCCGACCCGCACCCGCCGGGCAGGTATCGCGCCAGTGCCCCCGCCCAGCACGAGCGCGCGTTCTACAAGGCGTTCGGCATTCGACGGGGCGACCCCATGTGGCTCGACCCGAACAAGCGCGTGGCGATCTGGTAGCGCGGCCCCGAGGGCGCCCGCACGGCGTCCGCCCGCGCGCCTGAGGCCACCGCCTCAGGGTTCCAGGCCGAGCGCCTTGTGCGCCAGCGCCACGAAGGTGGCGCGCTCCGCGGCCGACAGCGGCGCCAGGATCTCGCCCTGCAAGGCTTCCACCACCGGCCGGAGGGTGGCCAGCAGCCGTTCGCCCTCGCGCGTGAGGTGCAGCTGGCGCGCCCGGCGATCCTGCGCACTGACGACGCGCTGCACCAGTCCCTTGCTCTCCAGTCGGTCGATCACGCCGCCGATCGTGGCGCGGTCGAAGCTGATGGTCGTGGCCAGGCTGGCCTGGTCGATGGCCGGCTGCTCCGCGATGGCGTCGAGCGCGGCGAACTGCACCGAGGTCAGGTCGAAGCCGGCGGCCTGCGTCTGCGCCTGAAAGACCTGGGTCGACTGCTGGTGCAGCCGACGGATCAGGTGCCCGGCCATCTCGATCCTGTCCATCGGCGTCTTCGTCCTTCGCCGGCCGCGCCCCGTCGGCGGCCCCTCGGCCGTCTGCTTGACGATTTTAGTATGCATACATATGATATGAAAGCTTATTGTAGCCGGCCCACGAGCCACCCGAAGGAGACACCATGCAATTCCACCGCGACGGCTTCAAGCCCGGCGATCCCGATGTCCTGCCGGCCGTTGCGGGCCGGCGTCGCGCGGGCGACCCGCTGCCGGAGACGGTGGACGTGCTGATCGCCGGTTCGGGCCCGGCCGGCCTGTGCCTGGCCGCCCAGCTGGCCCGGGTGCCGCAGATTCGCACCCTGCTGGCCGAGCCCAAGCTGGGGCCGATGGAGAAGGGCCAGGCCGACGGCATCAGCGTGCGCTCCATGGAGATGTTCCAGGCCTTCGGCTTCGGCGAGAAGGTGATGCGCGAGTCGGTCTGGATCAACGAGACCACCTTCTGGGCGCCGGCGGCGCAGGCGCCGCTGACGCGCGTTGCCCGGGTGCAGGACGTGCCCGACGGCATCTCCGAGATGCCCCATGTGCTGATCAACCAGGCGCGCGTGCACGACATGTTCCTCGACATCATGCGCCACTCGCCGACCCGGCTGGAGCCCGACTACGGCCTGAAGGTGCTCGACCTGAGCGTCGACCCCGCCGCCGCCGAGTATCCCGTCACCGTCACGCTGGAACACACCGCACCGGGCCGCGAGGGGCAGACCGCGACGCTGCGCGCCAACTACGTGATCGGCTGCGACGGTGCGCGCTCGGCCGTGCGCGGCGCCATCGGCGGCGCGCTGCACGGCGACGCGGCGCACCACGCCTGGGGCGTGATGGACGTGCTGGCCGTCACCGACTTCCCCGACTGGCGCATGAAGTCCTTCGTGCGCTCGCAGGATGAAGGAATCCTGATGGTGCTGCCGCGCGAGGGCGGGCACCTGGTGCGCCTGTACGTCGAGCTCGATCGCCTCGGCGAGCAGGAGCGCGTCGCCGAGCGCGGCATGGGTGCGCCCGACATCATCGCCAAGGCGCAGCGCATCTTCCGGCCCTTCACGCTGGACGTGAAGGAGGTGGTCTGGTGGTCGATCTACGAGATCGGCCACCGCCTGACCGACAAGTTCGACGACGTGCCCGAGGACCAGGTGGCCCACCGCGCGCCGCACGTGATGCTGGCCGGCGACGCCTGCCACACCCACAGCCCGAAGGCGGGGCAGGGCATGAACGTGTCGATGGGCGACACCTTCAACCTCGGCTGGAAGCTGATCTCGGTGCTGACCGGGCGTGCCGACCCGGCGCTGCTGCACAGCTATTCCGGCGAGCGGCGCGCAGCCGCCAAGGGGCTGGTGGAGTTCGACCACAAGTGGGCGCGCGTCGTCGGTGCGCGGGCCGAGGAGGATCTCGCGGACAGCGCCACCGACGGCCTGCCGCGCGTGGCGCGCGAGTTCGTCAACAACCTGCCTTTCACCTGCGGGTTGACCATCCAGTACGAGCGCAGCGCACTGACCGGCGCGCCGACGCACCAGTCGCTCGCCGCGGGATTTGACATCGGCAAGCGATTCCATTCCGCGCCTGTCGTCCGGCTGGCCGATGCCAAGCCGATGCACCTGGGCCACTGCATCGAGGCCGATGCACGATTCCACCTGTTCCTCTTCGCGCCGCAGGGCGATGCCGGCGGCCCGGGCGGCGCCGTCGCCACGCTGTGCGACTGGCTCGAACACGACCCGGCCTCGCCGCGGCGTCGGCACACGGCGCCGGGCGAGGACGTCGATGCCGTGATCGACACCCGGGCGGTCTTCCAGCAGGGCTTCCGCGCGCTCGACTTCGGCGCCATGCCCACGCTGCTGCGCCCGCATGTGGGCCGCCACGGCCTGTGCGACTACGAGAAGGTGTTCTGTGCCGACCTGAAGCGCGGCGAGGACATCTTCGAGATGCGTGGGATCGACCGGGCCGCGGGCTGCATGGTCGTCGTGCGGCCGGACCAGTACGTGGGCCATGTCCTGCCGCTGCAGGCCCGCGGCGACCTGGCCGCGTACTTCGCCGCCATCCTGCGTGTGCGCAGCTGAGCGGCGGATCCGTTCTGGCGCAGCGGCTGCGGGTTCGTCTGGCGCGAGGTGCGTTGCTCGTCAGTCCTCGTTCTTGCCATTCAGCGGCGGCAGCTGCCAAGCGCCCGAGATGGAGAGCATGGCCCCGCGAACCTGCTCGTTGAGCGCGCGCGTCCACGCAACGACGGTTGTCGGTACGCCGGTGTCGTCGGGCAGGGTCTCGGGCGCGGTCGACAGGCGCGCCAGGGGGTCGCGCACGAAGACCGTCGCGCTCAGCATCGAGCCTGTCGCCGATGCGTAGGTGCTGCTGATGACGTATCCCGGCCCCTCGGGTACCGGCTGATCTGCCGTCGCAAGCGTCCGCTCGACGTCGGGAAAGGATTCGCCGATCACCGTCGCCAGGTCGAGCGGACCCACCGCGAAGGCGCACTCGTCGGACTTGGAATGGAACGGGCTGTACACGAAAGTGTGCGCGTTGTTGTGCAGCTGTTTGCAGCGCTCGCCCCAGATGTAGACGCCGGATGCGCGTGTCGTCTCGATGAGCAGCGCCGCCGCGGGCGAGCGGCCTGCAAACGACAGGAGCACCACCTGGCGATCGACGCGCAGCGGGTCGCCGCCCGTGAAGCGTCGAGGCAAGGGCGCGGTGTGGGCCTGCATGCCCGTCGGCAGCGTCAGCACGGTATGCCCTGAAGTGACGGTGATGGGCTGCGCCTTCGCCATGCTGGAAGCCAGGGAGGCGGCGGCGAGCGCCGTCGCAAGCCATAAGGGGTTGAGGTTCATCAAGGATCTTGTCGCTGTTGGACATCGCCGCCGCACGTGGCCTGCCACTCCCCGCGCATGGCGGCAATGCTATACGGCAGGGGCTGGGTCGCTCGACCCACTCTCCCATGTCGGTTGATCCGTTCTGGCGCAGCGGCTGCGGGTTCGCCCTGACTGGAGCGGGCCGCGCCTCGCCGCCACCATGCCGGTCATGGTGGACCGCCGTCGTGCCCTGACCCTGCTCGCCCTCTTGCCGTGGCAGGGGGCGGTGCGCGCCGACGGCAGCGGCGGCGACCCGTTCGGCTCGCTGCAGTGGCCCGACCTGAAGCGCGAGTTCTTCGGCAATGCGCCGGTGGTGTTCGACGAGCGTGTGCAGGTGCGCGCCCCGGCCTTCGCCGAGGACCCGATGAACGTGCCGGTGAGCGTGGCGGCGCTGGGCCTGCCCGACATCGAGCGCATCGTCGTCTTCGTCGACCGCAACCCGATCCGCAAGGTGCTCGAGTACCAGCCGCTGGCCGCGCTGGCCAGCGTCGGCCTGCGCTTCAAGCTCGAGCAGGCCAGCCCGGTGCGCGCCGCCGCGCGCACGAAGGACGGCGTCTGGCATGTCGGCGGCGCCTGGGTCGATTCGTCCGGCGGCGGCTGCACGGTGGCTGGCGCCACGCGCAAGGACGGCAGCTGGTCGCAGACGCTCGGCCAGGTCAGCGGCAGGCTGTTCCCGAGCAGCCCGATGCCCGAGGCCAACGGTCCTGCCGGCGCCTCGCGGCTGCGCGTTCGCGTGATGCACCCGATGGACACCGGCCTGGTCGGCGGCATCCCGGCCTTCTACGTCAACAAGCTCAGCGTGCGCGACGCGCAGGGCCGCGAGCTGCTGCGCCTCGCGACCTTCGAGCCGGTGAGCGAGAACCCGGTGTTCAGCTTCGATTTCCCCGGCCGCGTGGCGGGAGGTCTGAGGCTGACGGGCACCGACAACAACGGCAACCGCATCGACAGCCGCATCGAATGAAGCGGCTCGCTGCCCTCGTCGTGCTGGCCTCGGGAACGGCGTTCGCGCAGACCGCGCCGAAGGTCGACCTGGCACGGCTGGACTACGGCCTGGCGGCGCGCTCGCTCGCGCCGGGCGTGTGGGTGGTCGAAGGCGCCAATGCCGACTTCTCGCCGGCCAACGGCTGCAACATCATCAACACCGGCTTCATCGCCACCGGCGCCGGCGTGGTGGTCATCAACACCGGGCCGTCGAAGCGCTACGGCGAGCAGCTGCGTGCGCTGATCGAGCGCACCGTGCGCGAGCCCATCGTGCAGGTGATCCACCTGAACCTGCACCCCGACTACTTCCTCGGCAACCAGGCCTTCGCCGACGTGCCGCGCCTGGCCACCGACAGCACGCGCGCCGGCATGGCCCGCGAGGCCAAGGCCTACGAAGACAACCTCTACCGCCTGTGCGGCGACTGGATGAAGGGCACGCAGGCCGTGCTGCCCAGCGGTACCGCCATGCTCGGGCCGCTGCGCGTGGGCGGCCGCGAGATGGAGTTGCGCGAGTACCGCGGCCACACCGACAGCGACCTGGTGCTGGTCGACAAGGTCAGCGGCGTGGTGTTCGCCGGTGGCCTGGTGTTCGCGCAGCGCATCCCGACCACGCCGCATGCGCAGGTCGGCGCCTGGCTCGCCAGCCTGCAGGCCTTCTCCGCGCTGCCGCTGAAGACGCTGGTGCCCAGCCACGGCCCGGTGCGCGGCGACGCCAGCGCGGTCGGGCAGACGCAGCGCTACCTGCAGTGGCTCGACAGCCGCTTCACGCAGGCGGCGGAGCAGGGCGTGGAGATGAACGAGCTGCTGCGCGCCGAGCTGCCGGCGGAGTTCCGTGGCTGGGCCGCCTTCGGCACCGAGTACACGCGCAACGTGGCGCACCTGTACCCGCGTTACGAGCAGGCCGCGCTCGGGGGCGGCAAGCCGGGCGCGAAGCCCTAGCCGATCTCGACGCCGTCGAAGGCGATCGCCAGCGTCTCGATCAGCAGTGCCTGGCCCATCGCGTCCAGCGGCGAGTAGTGCAGCGACACCGGCCGCGCGTTGCGGAAGCGCCAGTGCATCCGCACGGTGCCGAGGTCGTCGCCGAGCAGCGTGATGTTCACCGTGCGCCGCTGCGGCGCGCGGCCGTCGCGGGCCTGGTCCCACCAGGCGTGGAACTCGGCTCCCCCGGTGGCGGCGCGGCGCAGCAGCAAGGGCTCGGCGGTGCCGGGCTCGAACGGGTCGTGCCCGGTGCCCAGCGCCGGGAACACCACTTCCGAGCAGCCGATCTCGGTGCACCGGCCGTTGCCCTCGTCGATCTCGACGCGGAAGTTGCGGCCCGCCAGCGGCCGGCGCTCGCCGTCGTCCACGAGAGACTTCACTCCATCTCCAGCCGCTCGTACGCGAGCACCATCTCCTCGATGGCCACCTCGTTCGCCTTGGCGTTGAAGGGGCCGCTGGTGTGCTTGACGATGCGCGCGCGCAGCAGCTTCCAGGTCTGCACGACGGCCGTGTGGTCCTCGCTCATCAGCTGCACGGTGACCGTGCGCAGCGCGTTCTGGTCGCCGTTGCGGATCTGGTCGAGCCACTGGTACAGGCGCAGCGAGCCGATCACGCCGCGCTTGAACGTGACGTCGCTCACCTTGGTCAGGCCGGTGAGCTTGATCACCTGGTTCTCTTTCGAGTTGCCGTTGCGGTACTCGATCACCGCCGTCTCCATGCCGATGGCACCGAGCTCCATGAAGCCGGCATCCGGCCCCTCGGTGTTGCCGTCGCCGAGGTCGACGAGGAAGTTGAACTGGTGGTAGGGGCGGTCGCGCTGGATGGCCATGGCAGGGTTCCGTGTGTCGTGTCGACCGCCTCAGTGTGTCACCACGTCGCCCGCGGCGGCAGTCCCTAGCTCTGTCACAGGGCGACGCGCGCGCACTGCTCAAGGATGTGACATCGCCCGGGGAAACCCTGAAGAGATGGGGGGAATTCCAGCCCCGCCAAGCAGGATTTGCTGTGTCGTGGCGTGCATAGGCGCATGGCACGGGAGTTGCCAAAAGAGGGTCTGGAGAAGCAGTCGACAGCCTGCCCCCAACCCCTCTCAACCCTCGAGGAGACACGATGCACTACAAACTCTTGACCCTGTCGGTCGCGCTGGCCCTGGGGGCCATGTCGTCCCAGGCCGCGGTGACCGACAAGATGATCGACGACGATGCGAAGACACCGGGCGACGTCGTCTCCTGGGGCATCGGCACGCAGGGGCAGCGCTATTCGCCGCTCAAGCAGATCAACCCGTCGACCATCGGCAAGCTGGTGCCGGCGTGGTCGTTCTCCTTCGGCGGCGAGAAGCAGCGCGGCCAGGAGTCGCAGCCGCTGATCCACGACGGCGTGATGTACGTCACCGCCTCCTACTCGCGCATCTTCGCGCTCGACGCCAAGACCGGCGCCAAGCTGTGGAAGTACGAGCACCGCCTGCCCGAGGGCATCATGCCCTGCTGCGACGTGATCAACCGCGGTGCCGCGCTGTACGACAACCTGGTCATCTTCGCCACGCTCGACGCGCAGCTCGTCGCGCTCGACGCGAAGACCGGCGACGTGGTCTGGAAGGAGAAGATCGACGACTACGCCGCGGGCTACTCGGCCTCGGCCGCGCCGCTGATCGCCGGCGGCCTGCTGCTGACCGGCGTGTCCGGCGGCGAGTTCGGCATCGTCGGCCGCGTCGAGGCGCGCGACCCGAAGACCGGCAAGATGGTCTGGTCGCGCCCGACCGTCGAAGGCCACATGGGCTACACCTACGACAAGGACGGCAACAAGAAGGAGAACGGCGTCTCCGGCAACACCGGCAAGAGCTGGCCGGGCGACCTGTGGAAGACCGGCGGCGCGGCCACCTGGCTGGGCGGCACCTACAACGCCAAGACCGGCCTGGCCTACTTCGGCACCGGCAACCCGGCACCGTGGAACAGCCACCTGCGCAAGGGCGACAACCTGTTCTCGTGCTCCACCGTGGCCATCGACATCAAGACCGGCCAGATCAAGTGGCACTACCAGAACACGCCCAACGACGGCTGGGACTTCGACGGCGTCAACGAGTTCATCACCTATGAAGACGGCGGCAAGATCCTCGGCGGCAAGGCCGACCGCAACGGCTTCTTCTACGTCAACGACGCCACGACGGGCCAGCTCGTCAATGCCTTCCCCTTCGTCAAGAAGGTGACCTGGGCCACCGGCATCGACCTGAAGACCGGCCGGCCGAACTTCGTGCCCGAGAACCGGCCGGGCGACCCGACGGCGGGCGCCGACGCCGCGAAGGGCAAGTCGGTGTTCGCCGCGCCGTCCTTCCTCGGCGGCAAGAACCAGATGCCGATGGCCTACTCGCCCGACACGAAGCTGTTCTACGTGCCGGCCAACGAATGGGGCATGGAGATCTGGAACGAGCCCATCACCTACAAGAAGGGTGCGGCCTACCTGGGTGCCGGCTTCACGATCAAGACGCTGAACGACGGTGCCATCGGCGCGATGCGCGCGATCGATCCGAAGACCGGCAAGATCGTCTGGGAAGCGCCGAACAACGCGCCGCTGTGGGGCGGCGTGCTGACCACCGGCGGCAACCTCGTGTGGTGGGGCACGCCGGAAGGCTACCTGCAGGCCGCCGACGCGAAGACCGGCAAGATCGTCTGGAAGTTCCAGACCGGCTCCGGCGTCGTGGCACCCCCGGTCACCTGGGAAGACAAGGGCGAGCAGTACGTCGCCGTGGTCTCGGGCTGGGGCGGTGCGGTGCCGCTGTGGGGCGGCGACGTGGCCAAGAAGGTCAGCTTCCTCGAGCAGGGCGGCTCGGTGTGGGTGTTCAAGCTGATGAAGTGATCGGATCAACCCGCTGAACGAAGAGGCCGCCCGAGGGCGGCCTCTTGCGTTCATGGCAGGATGGCGCATGCCCCGAAGAATCCTCGCCCTGCTGCCGCTGCTGCTGGCTGCATCCCTCGCCTGGTCGGCCGACCGCCCCTACATCGTCACCAACAGCGGCGCCGCCGAGGACGACGAGGAGCAGGTCTGGTCGGTCGAGAACTGGTTCCGCCAGGCCGGAGCGCAGCGCACGCTCACCATCGCGCCCGAGTACGCCTTCGACCCGGTGAACTCGCTGCAGGTCGAGTTCCGCCGCATGGTCGACCGCGACATCGGCAACGGCCACGAGATCGAGGTCGAGTACAAGCACCTGTTCAACCGCATCTCGCGCGACGGCTGGGGCTGGGGCGTGGTCGCCACGCTCGACATGGAGCGCGCGCAGGGCGGGCCGTGGCAGCGCGCCGGTGTGTCGCTGAGCCTGCCGCTGAGCGTGCAGTTCGACGAAGGCGCCGGCACCTTCCACGTCAACCTCGGCGTGGCCAAGCCGCGCGAGGAGCGCCGCGTCTGGACCGGCGTGCTCGCCGCCGAGCACGAGATCTGGAAGCGCACGGCGCTGTTCGGCGAATGGGCGCGTGACCGCGAGGGGCGTCTCGTGCATGCCGGCGTGCGCCACTGGATCAAGCGCGAGCGCCTGGCCGTCGACATCGCCTGGCAGCGTGTGCGCAGCGAGGAACTGCGCGGCAGCGGCGTGGTGCTGGGCATCGCCTGGTACGACCTGTAGC
>CAZVLY010000086.1:0-13778 GCA_964628175.1 uncultured Piscinibacter sp.
TGCGCCTGCTTCCAGTGCCGTGCCACGTCGATGCGCCGGCACACCCAGACCTTGTCGTGCGCGCCGATGTGGTCGAGGAAACGCTGCAGCGAGCCGATGCGCCCGGGCTTGCCGAGCAGCCGGCAGTGCATGCCGATGGACATCATCTTCGGCCGGTCGAGGCCGGCCGGGTCGCCTTCGGCGTACAGCGCGTCGAAGCTGTCGCGCAGGTAGGTGAAGAAGTGCTCGCCGGTGTTGAAGCCCTGCGCCTGCACGAAGCGCATGTCGTTGGTGTCCAGCGAGTAGGGCACGACGAGGTGCGGCACCTGGCTGCCGTCGGTCTTCGTCACCTCGGTCCAGAAGGGCAGGTCGTCGCCGTAGTAGTCGCTGTCGTACTCGTAGCCGCCCTGGTCGACGACGAGGCGGCGCGTGTTCGGGCTGTCGCGGCCGGTGTACCAGCCGGCCGGCCAGGCGCCGCCGGTCAGCTCCTTCAGCACGCGCGTGCCGATGTCGATGTGGCGGCGCTCGGTGGCCTCGGGCAGGTTCTGGTAGTGGATCCAGCGCAGGCCGTGGTTGGCGATCTCGTAGCCGTTCTTCATGAACACGTCGAGCAGCTCGGGGTAGCGCTGCAGCGCCATGCCCACGCCGAAGATCGTCATCGGCAGGCCGCGCTGCTCGAACTCGCGCAGGATGCGCCACACGCCCGCACGCGAGCCGTATTCGTACATCGACTCCATGGTCATGTGGCGGTTCTCGTAGGCCTGCGCGGTGACGAGCTCGGAGAGGAAAGTCTCCGAGGTCGGGTCGCCGTGCAGCGGGTTGTTCTCGCCGCCTTCCTCGTAGTTGAGGACGAACTGCACCGCGATGCGGGCGCCGTTCGGCCAGCGGGCATGGGGCACGTCGCGGCCGTGGCCGCGCATGTCGCGCGGGTAGCCGGTGGTGGAGGTGAGTTCGCGCGAGTCCGTGGGGGTGCTCATGGGCGTGCGGTGTCGGTGGGTGGAGTCAGGTGCGCGGCATCAGCGCCGCTTCGAGGTCGGGAACGCGGGGGTCGAGCTGCAGGTTGCGCTCGACGTTGTGCAGGTGCTCTTCCATCAGCCGCACCGCGGCCTTGGCATCGCGGCGCGACAGCGCCTCGACGATGGCCACGTGCTCGTCGAAGGAATGTTCGGCGGAATGCGAGGACTGGTACATCAGCGCGATCAGCGAAGAGCGCGTCACCAGGTCCGACAGCAGCTCGGCCAGCACCTGGTTGCCCAGCATGGTGGCGATGACGACGTGGAAGTCGGCGAGCAGCCGCGTGCGGCCCGACACGTCGGTGCGTTGCACGGCGGCCTGCTCGTCGCGCAGGTGGGTGCGCAGTGCGGCCAGCTGCGCGTCGCTGAGCTCGGCGGCGGCACGGCGGATCATGGCCGACTCGAGCATGTTTCTCACCTCGAAGACCTGGCGTGCCTCGTCGATGCTCGGCTCGGCCACGCGCGCACCGCGCGCCGGCTCGAGCGTCACCAGCTTGTCGCGGCTGAGCTGATTGAGCGCCTGGCGCACCAGCGTGCGCGAGACCTTGAAGATGTCGGCGATCTTCTGCTCGGCCAGCTTGGTGCCCGGCATGAGGCGGCGCTCGACGATGGCCGTGGTGATCGACTCGACGATGCGCTGCGTGCTGCTCGGGTTCGCATCGCCCGCGCTGGCGCGCACCTTGCTGGCACGTGGTGCGGGGCGGACGACCTGCAGGGGCGGGGGCTGTCGGGACATCGATCAGGCTTGATTTGCTGATGGAAGTGTATACACTTTTGCGGACACTTCAAGCGCCAAACGCGACCGACTCGCCGGCCTCTCACCGAAAGGATTCCATGGGCAAGCTGACCACCCACGTGCTCGACACCGCCAACGGCTGCCCGGCCGCCGGCATGGCCGTGCGGCTGTACCGCCTGGCGGCCGACGGCAGCGCCACCGAGCTCAAGCGCATCGTGCTCAACCACGACGGCCGCGCCGATGCGCCGCTGCTGCAGGACGAGGCGTTCCAGCCCGGGCGCTACCGGCTGGTGTTCGGCGTGGCGGCGTACTTCCGCGCGCGCGGCGCGGCGCTGGCCGAACCGCCTTTCCTCGACGAAGTGCCGCTGGACTTCGGACTCTCGGCCGTCGGCCAGCATTACCACGTGCCGCTGCTTGCCAGCCCCTGGGCCTATTCCACCTACCGCGGCAGCTGAGGCCTCGAGACGCCTCGGGCACGGGTAAGTCCGGATCACGCCGGATGCAGCCGTGTATACACTTGGTATGCGTCGCCGCGGAGCCCGGCCCCCCAGCCGGTCGCGACATTCCCGCCTCACAGAGCCCGCTGTGGTGAGGTTGCACACAGGCCCGTTTCTTGCGCGCGCCGGTGTCCGAAGGGAGTGGTGACGCATGGACGCGTACGTTCTGGACTGGGTCAATCTGCTGCTGCGCTGGGCCCACGTCATCGTGGCGATCGCCTGGATCGGCTCGTCGTTCTACTTCGTCTTCCTCGACAACAGCCTGACCAGGCCGGCCGACCCGGACCTCAAGGCCAAGGGTGTCGATGGCGAGCTGTGGGCGGTGCACGGCGGCGGCTTCTACCACCCGCAGAAGTACATGGTGGCGCCCAAGGCCATCCCGGAGAACCTGCACTGGTTCTACTGGGAGAGCTACTCCACCTGGCTGACCGGCTTCGCGCTGTTCACGGTGCTCTATCTCTACCAGGCGGGCACCTTCCTGATCGACAGGAACGTGCATGCCTGGTCGCCGGCCGGGGCCATCGCGGCGGCGCTGGGCTTCCTGGTGGTGTTCTGGATCGTCTACGACGGCATCTGCCGGCTGTTCGGCCAGCGCGAGGGCGGCGACCGCATCGTCGGCATCGGCGTCACCATCGCCGTGGTGCTCGCGTCGTGGCTGGCCTGCCAGTTCTTCGCCGGGCGCGCCGCCTTCCTGCTGGTGGGCGCGATGATGGCCACCTCGATGAGCGCCAACGTGTTCTTCTGGATCATTCCGGGGCAGCGCACCGTGATCGCGCAGATGAAGGCAGGCCAGCCCGTCGACCCGGTGCACGGCCAGCGCGCCAAGCAGCGCAGCGTGCACAACACCTACTTCACGCTGCCGGTGCTGATCGCGATGCTCAGCAACCACTACGGCTTCCTCTACGGTGCGGCGAACAACTGGCTGGTGCTGGTGCTGATCATGCTGGCCGGTGCGCTGATCCGCCACTCCTTCGTGGCTCGTCACAAGGCGCTGGTGCAGGGCAAGCCGGTGCCCTGGCTCTATGCCGGCGTGGGCACGGCGGTGATCGTCGGCCTGGCCGTGTGGCTGGCACCGGCGCCGGTGCCGAAGGGGGCGGCCGCCGCCCCCGTGAGCTTCGCGCAGGTGCAGGCCGTGGTCGCACAGCGCTGCGCGATGTGCCACAACGAGCAGGTCGTCAGCAAGAACATCCAGCTGCACACGCCCGAGCTGATCTCGAAGAACGCGCAGGCGCTGTACCAGCAGGCGGTGGTGCTCAAGGCCATGCCGATGAACAACGCGACGCAGATCACGGATGCCGAGCGCGCCCTGCTCGGGCGCTGGTTCGAGGCCGGTACACCCCGGAACTGACACCCGAGACGATGGACAACCCGAGGAGGAAACCCGCAATGAACCGTTCTTCAACCGTGCGCAGCACCCTGATCGCTGCTTCGGCCGCCCTGGCCCTGTCGGGCGCGGCGATGGCCCAGTCCAGCGTCACGCTGTCCGGCCTGCTCGATCTCAGTGCCGGCCAGTCGAAGGCGGCCGGCAGCAGCAACAAGGTCTGGGGCGTGGACAACGGCCAGATGACCACCAGCTGGTTCGGCGTCAGCGGCAGCGAAGACCTCGGCGGCGGACTGTCCGCGCTCTTCACGCTGCAGTCGTTCATGCGCGCCGACACGGGGGCCTCCGGTCGCTTCGGCGCCGACACCTTCTGGGCCCGCAACGCCTTCGTGGGCCTGTCCAGCAGCAGCCTCGGCAAGGTGACCATCGGCCGCAACACCACGCCGTTCTTCGTCACCACGCTGTCATTCAGTCCCTTCGGTGACTCGTTCGGCTACTCGCCCAGCATTCGCCACTACTTCACCAGTGGCACGTTGACGGGCGACTCGGGCTGGAGCGATTCGGTGCTCTACACCAGCCCGAAGCTCGGCGGCGCGACGCTGCAACTCTTCATGGCCGCGGCCGAGGCCGGCAGCAACGGTCGCAACCACGGCGTCAACCTGCGCTGGGGCGCCGGTGCCTTCGACTCCGCCCTGTCCTGGCAGGACGTCAAGAAGGACGGCACGACGGCGGTGGCCGACACCAGGAGCTGGCAGGCCGCGGCGAGCTACGACTTCGGCGTGGCCCGGCTGTTCGGCCAGTTCGGCAACGTGGCCAACAAGACGAGCGGCAACGAGTACGACCTCGCCGACCTGGGCGCCAGCGTGCCGGTGGGCAACGGCAAGATCATCGCGCAGTGGGGCCAGATCAAGCCCGAGACCGGCGCCAAGCGCAAGACCTTCTCGGCCGGCTATGACTACTTCCTGTCCAGGCGCACCGACCTGTACGCGGTGGCGATGAGCGACAAGATCGACGGTCAGAGCAGCGGCAGCGCCTTCTCTGTCGGCATCCGCCACCGCTATTGACGCCACCAGCCAGCGCGCAGGCCAGGCACACAAGACCACATGAGGAGACAAGCATGAGCGAGACCACGGTCCACCCTGTCGACGAGAAGCTCCCCGCGCCGCGACTCGCGGCGCTCGGCCTGCAGCACGTGCTGGTGATGTACGCCGGCGCGATCGCCGTGCCGCTGATCGTCGGCCGTGCGCTCAAGCTCACGCCGGAGCAGGTGGCGCTGCTGATCTCGGCCGACCTGTTCTGCTGCGGCCTGGTGACGCTGATCCAGTCGCTCGGCTTCACGCGCTGGTTCGGCATCAAGCTGCCGGTGATGATGGGCGTGACCTTCGCGGCCGTCGGCCCGATGGTCGCCTTCGCCAACGCCATGCCCGGCGTCGACGGTGCGCGGGCCATCTTCGGCGCGATCATCGGCGCGGGCATCGTCTCGATGCTGATCGCGCCGGTGGTCAGCAAGCTGCTGCGCTTCTTTCCGCCGGTCGTCACCGGCACCATCATCGCGATCATCGGCATCAGCCTGATGCGTGTCGGCGTGGGCTGGGCGATGGGAGGGCCGGCGCCGCTGGCGCAGAGTGTCGATGTGCCCAAGCTGGTGGCCATGGTCGATGCCGCCAAGGCCACGGCGCAGGCGGCCAGCGCGCCGCTGAAACTGGCCGGCCCGATCCCGATGACCAACAACCCGAACTACGGCGCGCTCGACAACATGGCGATCGCCGCGGCCGTGCTGGTGTTCATCCTGCTGCTGGTGAGGTACGCCAAGGGCTTCGTCGCCAACATCTCGGTGCTGCTGGGCATCGTGGCCGGCTGCGCGGTGGCCATCGCGATGGGCAAGATGAACTTCGACAAGGTCGGCCAGGCGCACTGGTTCGACGTGGTCACGCCGTTCGCCTTCGGCATGCCGACCTTCGACCCGGTGATGATCCTGACCATGACGCTGGTGATGATCGTGGTGATGATCGAATCGACCGGCATGTTCCTCGCGCTGTCGGACATCACCGGCCGGAAGATCGACCAGCCGGCACTCGCCGCGGGCCTGCGCACCGACGGCCTGGGCACGCTGATCGGCGGCCTGTTCAACACCTTCCCGTACACGAGCTTCTCGCAGAACGTCGGCCTGGTCGGTGTCACCGGCGTGAAGAGCCGCTGGGTCTGCGTGGCCGGCGGCATCATCATGATCGTGCTGGGCATGCTGCCGAAGATGGCCGCATTCGTCGAGGCGATCCCGCAGTTCGTGCTCGGTGGCGCGGGGCTGGTGATGTTCGGCATGGTCGCGGCCACCGGCATCCGCATCCTCTCGACGGTCGACTACAAGGGCAACCGCCACAACCTCTACATCGTCGCGCTGTCGATCGGTTTCGGCCTGATCCCGCTGGTGGCGCCGCGCTGGACGCAGCAGATGGCGCACGGCCTGCACCCGCTGCTCGAGTCGGGCATCCTGCTGACCGCGGTGGCCGCGGTGGCGCTGAACGTGTTCTTCAATGGCGCGAAGGAAGACACGGCGGGTGCCATCGAAGCGGCCAAGACCGCCGAGGCGCACTGAGCCCCATGGCCACGCTGCTGGTCCGCCATGCCGCGCTGCTCGTCACCATGGACGACGCGCGGCGCGAGATCGCCGGCGGTGGCCTGTTCGCGCGCGATGGCGTGATCGAGGCCGTGGGGCCGAGCGATGCGCTGCCCGCCACGGCCGACGAGGTGATCGACGCGCGCGGCCAGATCGTCATCCCGGGGCTGGTGAACACGCACCACCACATGGTCCAGACGCTGACGCGGGTGATCCGCCCGGCGCAGGACTGCGAGCTGTTCGAGTGGCTGCGCACGCTGTACCCGATCTGGTCGGGGCTGACGCCGGAGATGGTGCATGTCTCCACGCAGACGGCGATGGCCGAGCTGCTGCTGTCGGGCTGCACCACGAGCAGCGACCACCTCTACATCTACCCGAACGGCGTGCGGCTCGACGACAGCCTCGAGGCCGCCGCCGGGATCGGCATGCGCTTCCATGCGGCGCGCGGCTCGATGAGCGTGGGCCAGTCGCAGGGCGGCCTGCCACCGGACCACGTGGTGGAGCGCGAGCCGGACATCCTGGCCGACACGCAGCGCGTCATCGAACGCTGGCACGACCCGAAGCGTTTCGCGATGCAGCGCATCGTGGTGGCGCCGTGCTCGCCGTTCTCGGTCAGCCGCGAGTTGATGCGCGATGCGGCGCTGCTGGCGCGTGAACATGGCGTGTCGCTGCACACCCACCTGGCGGAAAACGACAACGACATCGCCTACACGCGCGAGAAGTTCGGCTGCACGCCGGCCGAGTACGCCGAGCAGCTCGGCTGGCTGGGCCGCGACGTCTGGCATGCGCACTGCGTCAAGCTCGACGAGGCCGGCATCGCCATGTTCGCGCGCACCGGCACCGGCGTCGCGCATTGCCCGGGCTCGAACATGCGCCTGGCCTCGGGCATCGCGCCGATCCGCGCCATGCGCGATGCCGGCGTGCCGGTGTCGATCGCGGTGGACGGTTCGGCCTCCAACGACAGCGGCCACCTGCTCGGCGAGGCACGGCTGGCGCTGCTGCTGCAGCGTGTCGCCCACGGCCCGGTGCGCGGCCCATCGGCGATGACGGCGCGCGAGGTGCTCGAGATCGCCACCCGTGGCGGCGCGCAGGTGCTGGGCCGTGACGACATCGGCGTGCTCGCACCGGGCATGGCGGCCGACATCGTGACCGTCAGGCTCGATGAGATCGGCATGGCGGGTGCGTTGCACGACCCGCTCGCCGCACTGTTCTTCTGCCATGTGCCGCGCGTCACGCACAGCATCGTCAATGGCCGCGTCGTCGTGCGCGACGGGCAGATCACCACACTCGACCTGCCGCGCCTGATCGAGCATCACAACGCGCTGGCGGCGCGGCTGGCCGCCTGACGCTGCGGCGGCTCAGGGCAGGCGCCAGAGCCGCGCCAGCAGTTGCTTGCGGTCGATGCCCGGACCGGCCAGGTCGGTGAGCGCGCAGAAGAAGGCCTCGCGGGTCGCCACCGTCGTCGCGGCACGGCGCGCCAGCACGGCGGCGATCGGGCCGATTTGCTCGGCAAGTACGCGCTGCGCCTGCTCGATCAGCTCGGTCTTCATCGGCGTGCTGCCGAGCACCGGCACGGGCCCGCTGGGCACCGGCCGGGCGGGGGCTTCAGGGGCAGGGCCCAGGGCCCGGGCTCGCGCGATGAAGGCGGGGCGCTCTTCGGGCTCCACCACCTCGGCGGCCAGCCAGGCGATCAGCCCGGGCAGGTCGTGGCTGCGGCGCGCGCCGTCGCGCACGACCAGGCGCGTCATCGGGCCGAGTTGCGGAAGGAGCAGGGCCTCGATGGCGCCCAGCGTGCGTGCGTCCCACTCCGGCAGGCTCGGCGAGACCGGCACGAAGGGCGCTGCCGGCGCCAGCGGCTGCGGCGTGGACGGCACCGGCGCGCTTCCCCGCGGCAGCGCGGCGATCGGCCTCGGCATCACCTGCGTGGCCTCGATGCGGCCGAAGCGCAGGCGGCGCATGGTTTCCGCGCAGACGACCGGCGCGATCGGCCGCTCGGCGGCCTCGCACAGCGCTGCACGCATCTGCGCGGCGTCGGCAAAGCGGTCGTCGGCGCGCTTGGCCATGGCACGCGCCACCACCGCGTCGAATTGTGCGGGCACCGCCGGCTGCACCTCCAGCGTGGAGGGCGCCGCCGGATCGACGTGCATCACCTGGTACATCACCGTGCCGGCCGCGCCGCGGAAGGGCGCGCGCCCGGTGAGCATCTCGTACATCAGCACGCCGCAGGAGAACAGGTCGACACGGCGGTCGGGGGCCTCGTCGGTGTAGCGCTCGGGCGCCATGTAGCCGGGCGAGCCGAGCACGGTGGTGCGGTGGGTGCGATCGGCCGAGTCGATGCGCGCGATGCCGAAGTCGGTGACCTTCAGCCGGCCTTCCGGCGTGAGCATCAGGTTGGCGGGCTTGATGTCGCGGTGCCACACGCCCTGCTCGTGCGCGCAGGCCAGCGCGTCGAGCAGCTGCAGCATCACGCTCAGGGCATCGTCCAGCGGCAACCGGTCACCGCGCGAGACCAGCTCCTGCAGCGAGGTGCCGTCCACGTACTCCATGGCGATGTAGTGTTGATCGGCCGTCTCGCCGTACTCGTAGACGGAGACGATGTTCGGGTGCGAGAGCCGCCCGGCGGCCTGTGCCTCGGTGCGGAAGCGTGCAGTGGCGGAGATGTCCTGTGCATCCGGTGCGAGCAGCGGGGCACGGATCGCCTTGATCGCCACCGCACGGTGGATGTCCGGGTCGATCGCCTTGTAGACCACGCCCATCGCACCTTCGCCGAGCAGGTGCGAGATCAGGTACTTGCCCAGCCGCTGCGGCAGCGGGTGGCCGGTGTCGACGCCGTGGGCGAGGCCGAGCGGCCGCGCGCTCATGATGGCGCTCCCTCGAGCATCTTCATCGCCTGCACCAGGCTCTTGCGCATGCGGCTGAACGAGGTGGCCAGGCGGCCGATCTCGTCACGGGCGCCCAGAGCGAAGGACGGCGCGCCGAGCTCGCCCAGGCTGACGCGGTCGGCCAGGCGCGACAACCGCGTCACCGGGCGGATCACCAGCCACCACAGCATCAGGTTCAGCGCCACCGCGATGGCGACGAACACCGCCGAGAGCATGCCCATGAACAGCGCCCAGGCCTGCTGCGCCCGCGCCATCGGGATGGCCATCGGCACCGAGACCATCTGCGCGCCGACCACCTCGCCGAGTTGCCAGCCGAAGCCGTTGGCCGGGCCGTACTTGTCGACCAGGGTGCGCGGCGCCGCCTCCACCGTGCTGTGGCAGCGCAGGCAGGCGCCGTCGGCGATCTTGATGGGGCGTGCGATGTACAGGGCGCGGCCGGCCGGCGTGTCGCGCTCGCCGATGAACTCCTTGGTGTCCGGCGACTTGCGGAATTCGGCGATCACGTCGGCTTCCCACTCCACGGCGCGGTCGCGCGGGTTGGTCGGGTTCAGCGTCGCCTCCTTGTAGGCGTACTCCGGGTGGTTCTTCTGGATCTTCGCCAGCACCTCGGTGGCGGAGAAGGCCGGCACCGACTGCGGCAGGAAGGCGTACTTCATCTGCGTTTCCAGCAAGGGCGCGACCTGCGTGGAGGTGTAGGAGCGCACCGCCAGTGCCTTCTCGAGCAGGAAGCGCGCGTGCTGCAGCGTTTCCTCCTGCGCATTGCGCTCGAGCATCTGGCGGGTCATCGCGCCCGTCGCGCCCAGGCCGATCAGGAAGATCAGCACGAACACCAGGTTGAACTTGAGCAGCAGTTTCATCGTGCCTCCATCGGCGGGTTCGGGGTGTAGTCGCGCGCGGCGCTCGGCCAGCTCATCAGGCCCTGCAGGCTGACCGTCACGGGCAGCGGCTCCGCGGACGCCGCGGCGGGTGTCGCGGCCGCGGTCGCAGGCGCCGGCCGGCTCGCCACGGCCGCCGGCTTGGGCTTGTACTTCTCGGGGAACAGCACGCGGTCCCACTCGGGGTGCGCGCGCAGTTCGGCCACCAGCGAAGCGCGGAACGCGCGGTCGGCGATGCGCGGCGTGAAGCGCGGCACCGCGAGGGCACGCAGCGGTGCCTCGCCGTTCAGCCAGCGCGACACCTCGGCGTAGGCCACCGGCGTGGCCAGGCCCGGCTCGACCGGATGGGACTGGAATCGCGCGGCGCGGCGCGGCAGGGAGTCGGCGAAGCCGCGCGGCATTCCCTGCAGCAGGTCGGCCGGCGGGCGGCGTGGCAGGCTGGCCGACTCGTTCGAGCGTTTGACGAGGCTGTCGCCATCCCTCAGGGCCTGGGGCCTGACGGCGCGGCCGTCCTGCACCTCGGCGACCTGGGCCTGGCCCGCCTCGACGAACAGCAGCGTCGCGCCGCTGGCGGCACGCAGCACGGCTGTGCCGGCCAGCTGCTGCACATCGATCGCCCCGCTGGCCACGCCGGTGATGCCGGGCTCGGCGGTGCTGCCGATCTTCAGCCAGCCGCGAGCCAGGTACAGCGTCGCGGCCCGTTCGCCGAAGGCGCCGCCGGTGCGCGGCTGCAGCATCAGCTCGGTGTCGGGGCCGAGGTCCAGCGTGGTGCCGTCGGTCAGCTCGACTCGTGCGAGCCTGGCATCGACCGAGGTGCGCAGGATGTCGTCGTTGCGAAGGCGCAGGCCCTCGGCGGCGGCGAAGCGCTGCGTGTCGCGCAGAACGGCCAGTTCGCCGTCGACGATGGTGACGATGCCGATCGAGGCCGCGGCGCACCAGGCGGGCAGCAGCCCGAGCAGGGCGACGGCGGGGCGGAGCAGGGTGGGCAGCTTCATCGGGCCTCCGGCGGGCGAGAACACTCGCGATGAAACCGAGGATAGGAGTCGGGCTCCCCCCGCGCTTCATCCAGAATGGGGGGGCGGCGGTCCTCTTTCTTGGGGGGCCGTTCTAGGTTGTCCGCTCCAATTCACGAGGACTTCGCACGCCGATGGCACGTCCGATCCCCAGCGAACGCGAGGTCCGCATCGATCTCGCCGCGGCCTACCGCCTGGCGGCGCAGCGCGGCTGGGACGACACCATCTACACCCACCTGTCGGCCAGCGTGCCGGGCGAGCCCGGGCACTACCTGATCAATCCCTTCGGGGCGCGATTCGACGAGATCACCGCGAGCAGCCTCGTCAAGGTGGACGTCGCGGGGCGCGTGGTCGACGGTTCGGGCGCCAGCGTCAACCCGACCGGCTTCACCATCCACGGCGCGGTGCATGCGGCGCGGCCCGATGCGGCCTGCGTGATCCATCTGCACACGCCCTGGGGCGTCGCTCTGGCCATGCTGCCCGAAGGCCTGCAGGCGACCTCGCAGTTCGCGATGCGGCTGCACGGGCGCCTGGGCCGCCACCGCTACGAGGGCCTGGCGCTCGGCGCCGCCGAGCAGGCGCGGCTGGTCGCCCACCTCGGCAGCCTCGACGGACTGATCCTCGACAACCACGGTACCCTGACCGTCGGCCGCACCGTGGCCGAGGCCTGGATGCTCAGCTACCTGCTCGACCGCGCCGCGCAGGCGCAGCTCACCGCGATGGCCGCCACCGGCGGGCGCGTGAGGGTGGTCGACGACGAGGTGGCCGAACTCACGCGCCGGCAGTGGGTGGGCGACGGCCGCGAGCTCGACGGCGACCTGGAATGGCCGGCGCTGCTGCGCGGCCTGGACCGCAGCCTGCCCGGCTACCGCGACTGAACATCAACCACCGAAGGAGACACCTCCATGCCCACCTTGCGCGTCGAACTCTTCGAAGGCCGCACGGCCGAACAGAAACGCGCCCTCGCCAAGGAGCTGACGGAGGCCTGCGTGCGCGTGCTCGGCGGCAGCGCCGACGGCGTGGACGTGCTGTTCTTCGACATCCGCCGCGAAGACTGGGCCAGCGGCGGCGTGCTCTGGTCGGACAAGGCGAAGAAGCCTGGCCCGACCTGAGACGCAGCCTCAGTCCTTGTCGCGGCCTTTGCCGTGGCCCTTGCCTTGGCCTTTGCCGTGGTCGTCGCGCCGATCGTCATGCTTGAACTTGCGTGACGGCGGCGGCGGGGCATAACGCTGGCGGTACTCCGGCACGTAGACCTGCTGGTACCAGCTGTCCTGCACGAAGTACACCGGCTGGTTGCACGCGGAGTAGCGGTAGCAGTGCTTCGCCCAGTTCTTCGCGTGGCCGGGCGGCACGTGCAGGTAGATCGGCTGGCGCACCACCGCCACCGGGGCCGGCTGGATGATCACCGGCTGCGGGTACATGACCACCGGGGGCGGCACGTTGCCGATGTCGATGCGGCCGTAGAAGCCCGGCTGGCCGATGTTGATGGACACACCGACATCCTGCGCGCGCACCGGCGCCGTGGCGGTCAGGGCGAGCAGGCACGCAAGAGCGAGGCGTTGGTTCATCGTGGTTTCCTTCTGGGGGCAAGTGCGCGAGTCTGGCAGGTTCAGGGTGCGGCGAACACCACGGGCAAGGCCACGTCGCCCGCCGTCACGTCGGCCGGCAGGCTCAGCGGCAGCAGGCCGTCGGCGGCGGCTGCCACCTGGAACTTGACGGCGTGGTCCGGTGCCGGATCGGCGGCGAAGGACAGCGTGGTCGCACTGGCGCTGTAGGCGGTCGACACCGGCGCGCCGGCCACCACCCCGAGCGTGTAGCCGCCGGTGACGGCGTCGTTGAGCGCCGCGTGGCGCTCGACCGTGCTCGTGGCAACCGTCTGCAGCGCGCGCATCGTGGCCACCGGGATCGTCGTCGAGCCGGTGATCGAGACGACACCGGCGATGTTGCGCGGCGTGCCGGCCGGCGGGTCGATCGCCGTGCCGGCGGGCGTGGCATAGGTGCGCGAGCTGTCGCTGATCGGCACGCCCGTCATGACCGCGGTCACGCGGCCCTCGGCGCTCACCACCAGGTCGTAGGTGCCGGCGGGCACCGGGTAGAGCACGAAGCGCCCGTTGGCGTCGGGCACGGTGGAGCGCACCGGCATGCCGGCCTGCTGCAGCGACACCGTCGTGGTCGGCAGCGCGATCGCCGCGGCGACCATGCCTTCGGCCACCAGGCCGTCCAGGCGCACCCGCGGCAGCACGGTGACCACGGGCTTGAGGTTGTAGCGGCCGGAGGCGCCGCGCGTGACGACCGACTTGCAGGCGTCGAAGTCGAGCACGAGGTCGGCGAGTTCGTTGGCGGCGACCGTCAGGTTCAGGTTCATCTTCAGGCCGGACTGCTGGGCGCTCGGCGTATCGAGCGGCGTCTCGCTGCCGCCGGTGGGCACCACCGAGTTGGCGTAGGGAGCGGTGCCGCCGTTCGCGGCGAGTTGCAGGCGCAGCTGCGTGTAGGTGCCGGCCGGCAGCTCGGTCTGGCCCAGTTCGGCGAGCACGCCGTTGGTCAGGTCGAGCAGGTTGACGCGCCTGGCCGGGTTCAGCACCACCTCGGACCAGCCACCGTCCGAGTCGGCGGCGGCGCTGCTCTGGTGCACGCGCACCTTCTGGACCGTGACGTTGACTTCGTCGAAGCCGCAGGACGGCGCATCGGTCAGGGCGACGCGCAGCGTGCCGGTGCCGCTGGCGGTGCCGGAGGACCCGCCGCCGCCGCAGGCGGCGAGCAGGGTGGTGGCCGCGACGATGGCGGTGGCGGCCCAGGGACGAAGAAGCGATTGCAGATTCATGGCAACTCCCGACGGAAGTGGGACGGG
>CAZVLY010000087.1:0-13750 GCA_964628175.1 uncultured Piscinibacter sp.
CCTTTGCGGCCTTGGGCGCCATGCTGATGGGGGTGATCGTCACCGGCCTGTTCGTCGCCATCTCGATGACCTCGGGCGGCGGCGCCTGGGACAACGCCAAGAAGTACATCGAAGACGGCCACCACGGCGGCAAGGGCTCCGAGGCGCACAAGGCCGCCGTGACCGGCGACACCGTGGGCGACCCCTACAAGGACACCGCCGGCCCGGCCGTGAACCCGCTGATCAAGATCATCAACATCGTGGCGCTGCTGATCGTGCCTCTGCTGCCCATGAGCGGCGTCACCGGCAAGTCGTCCAGCCATGCGGCTGCGCCCGCAGCGGTGGTGGCTCCGGCCTCGGCCAGTGCGGCAACTCCGGTCGCCCCCGTGGCGGCCAGCACCGCCGCGGTTGCGGCGAGCAAGTAGCCGGAACTGCTTCGCCATGGCGAGGGCCGGCCGATGCCGGCCCTTTTTCTTGGCCCTCGTCCTCAGCGTTCGAGCCAGTGGCGCGTGAAGTCCGCCAGATCCTGGTGGGTGCTCTTGGCCAGCGCCAGCTCCGGACCGGTGTTCGGGCTGCCGTTCGGCGCACGCAGCACCAGCGCCTTGTGCACCGTGTCCGGGATGCCGCGAAAGTACGGCAGGTAGTCGTCGACGAACGCCGCAGGCCGCAGTTCCTCGACCGCATCGGCCTTCGGGCTGCGTTCGGTTTCCCGGTTTCCCGTGGCGATCACGCGCTCGATCGGGAAGTCGAGGCTGCGCAGGTTGTGCAGCCGGGCCCCTTCGAAACGGGCATCCAGCGCAGAGACGCAGACCAGATTGAATCCCGCCTCGCGCAGCCGATGGCATGCCTGCACCGCGCCTTCCATCGGCGGCACGCTCGACCAGAACAGTTCGCCGAACTCCGATTTGAATCGCTGGCGCCGGAACAGGCCCAAGCGCGGCACCTTCCACCGATCCATCGGCCAGTAAGCCTGCGGATCGCGCTCGTCGGGATACTGACCGAAGGCGCGCTGCCACGCCGAAGCGTAGGCGAGGTGGAAGTCCAGCAGCACACCATCGGCGTCCAGGGCAATCACGGGTCGGCGCATGCAGCCACTCTAGCGTTTCGTCCCGCTGCCGCATTGACCGTCATGGTCGGTCTGTGCAACCGTTTACGCGGGTGTGGCGGAATGCTGGGACAATAGCGGGTTGACAGGGCCACCCAGCGCCCCCATCTCTGCGTCTTGCACTTCGGAACGACCGCGCCATGACCACACGCCGCCCCTCGCCCCCCGCCACTCCGGACTCGTCGATGAAGCTTCGACAGACCCAGGCCGAGTACACGGCAGCCCGGCCCAGTTCCGAGCCCGGCATCCGCCCGCTGATGTCGAGTTCGAAGATGTACGTCTGCCGACGTTGCCAGGCGAACTTCAAGACCGGCGACGGCAAGCCGGATCCCCGCCTGCCCGGCCTGGGCAAGTGCAACGCCTGCCTGGCGACGGCGGCAACGACCGCCGCCTGAAGCCACACGAACAAAAAAGCCCGGGACCGAAAGGTCCCGGGCTTTTGGCCGTCTGGGCTCAGAGCCAGGTCCAGATGCGTCGCAGCCAGACCGGCGTGCGGTCGGGTTTGGGTCGATAGAGTTCGCGGACGGTGTATTGCATGGTCGAGGCCTCCTGAGACCTTGACTGTATGCAAACTCAGTACTGTATGCAAGATCAGCTTCGTCGCCCGCGCGACGCCGGGGTCACCGCAAAGCGATCCGCCAAAGCAAAAAGCCCGGCACCTTTCGGTACCGGGCTTTCGACTGTCTTTGGTCGGGGTGGCGGGATTCGAACTCGCGACCCCTTGCACCCCATGCAAGTGCGCTACCAGGCTGCGCTACACCCCGACGAAGCCTCGCATTATAGGGTGAAAACTGGCGGGCTCCCGAGCGTCACAGCACGAGCAAGGCGCGGATCGCGAGCAACTCACCCCTGACATCTTCGAGGCCCAGTGCGGGCTTAGGCTCCGCCATCGCCGGGGCGTCGGCCGGAGCCGCAGCCACTTCCAGCGCCTCGGCCATGTCGATCACTTCGTCAGGCTCGTCGAGCGCAGGGCCGGTGCCGGCTTCACGCGGAATGACCGCATCCGAAAGCCGGTTGCGGGCACCGCTGATCGTGAAGCCCTGTTCGTAGAGCAGCTCGCGGATCCGCCGGATCAACAGCACTTCGTGGTGCTGGTAGTAGCGACGGTTGCCCCGGCGCTTCATCGGCTTGAGTTGCGTGAACTCCTGCTCCCAGTACCGCAGCACATACGGCTTCACCCCGCACAAGTCGCTCACCTCACCGATGGTGAAGTACCGCTTGGCGGGGATGGCAGGGAGCGCTTTCTCCATCAAAATCAATAAGATCCCAAGAGAAAGCTAGACTTTACTCGAACTCTTCCCCTGCCGGTATGTCACCTTGCACGACTCCCTTGAGTTTGTGGCTGGCATGGAAGGTGACGACGTTACGTGCCTTGATCGGGATCGCCTCGCCGGTGCGGGGGTTCCGGCCGGGCCGCGGCGCCTTGCGACGTATGTTGAAGTTGCCGAAGCTCGACAGCTTCACGTCCTCGCCGGTCACCAGCGTGCCATGGATGATCTCGAAGAAGGCCTCGACCATGTCCTTGGATTCGCGCTTGTTCAGCCCGAGCCGCTCGAACAGCAGATCGGCCAGCTCCGCCTTGGTGAGCGTGGGCGTCTCGATGGTCGGCAGCACGACCCGGTTCGGCGGCATGTCGTTGTCGCTCATGGTCCTTTGCCCTCATCAGCCCCGCAAGCGCACACCCAGGCGAGCCTGGAGCGTAGCCAGCACCTCGGCCACGGTGGCCTCGATGCGTTCATCGGTCAACGTGTTGTCGCTGTCCAGCAGTTCCAGCCGAACGGCCAGACTGCGTTCGCCGAGTTTCATGTCTGCCGACGCTGCCGCCGGCTTGTAGATGTCGAACAGGCGCGCCGAACGCACCAGCCCGCCACGGCCGGCGCCGATGGCCTCCATCAGCGCGGCGTGCGTGACCTGCTCGCCCGCCACCAGCGCGATGTCGCGAACCGCCGCCTGTTGCCGCGGAATCGGCATGAACTTCGGCAGATCTCTCTCCAGCAACGCGTCGAGGTCGAGTTCGAACAGCAGCGGTGCCGACGGCAGCTCGTAGCCCTGGCGCCATCGCGGGTGCAACTCGCCGACATGCCCGATCGTTCGTCCGGCCAGCTCGACGCGCGCGCAGCGTCCCGGGTGCATCGCCGGGTGCTCCGCCGCCACGAACACGGCGCTGCGCGGTGCGAGAAGCGCCTCGATGTCGCCCTTGACGTCGAAGAAGTCGGCCGCGCGTTCCTTGCTGCCCCATTGCACCGCGTCGATCCGGCCCCAGGCCAGCCCGGCCAATCGGCGCGGCTGAACCAGACCGGCCACGGCCCGCTCGCCGTCGACCGCGGACGCATCGCGGCGGAACACGCGTCCCGTCTCGAACACGCGCACCCGGCTCGCCTTGCGGGCCAGGTTCGACTGCAGCACCGCGACCAGGCTGCCCAGCAGGCTGGAGCGCATCACCGACAAGGGGCTGGCGATCGGATTGAGCACACGGATCGGGTCGGCATTGCCGGCCAGCTCGTGTTCCCAGCGCTCCTCGACGAAGCTGAAATTGATCGTCTCCTGATAGCCCAGGCTCGCCAGCAATTGCCGCAGGGCGCCGGTGCCACGCTGTGACTCGGTGAGCACCCGAGCCGTCACCGGTGCCAGCGGCGGTGTGTCCGGGAGCGACCCGTAGCCCAGCACGCGAATGACTTCCTCGATCAGGTCTTCTTCGATCTTCAGATCGAAGCGCCACGAAGGGGGCTTGACCGTCAAGGCGCCCGCCTCCACCGTGAACTGCAGGCCCAGCCGCTGCATCACGCCTTCGCACTGCGCCTGCGTGATCGGCATGCCGATCACCTTGGCAGCGCGCGCCACCCGCAGTCGCACCGGTTCGGCCGCGGGCAGGCGCAGCACCTGGTCGTCCATCGGCCCGGCCTCGCCGCCGCAGATGTCGATGATCAGGCGGGTGATGCGCTCGATGTGCTCGACCGTCAGCGCCGGATCGACGCCACGCTCGAAGCGGTGCCCAGCGTCGGTGGCGAAGTTGAAGCGCCGCGAGCGCCCGGCCACCGCGTCCGGCCACCAGAAGGCAGCCTCGACATAGACGTTGCGCGTCGCATCGGACACCGCCGTGGCTTCGCCGCCCATGATGCCTGCCAGCGATTCGACGGCCTCGTCGTCGGCGATCACGCCGACCTGGGCATCGACCTCGATGGTGTTGCCGTTCAAGAGCTCCAGCTTCTCGCCCGCCCGGCCCCAGCGAACCGTCAGGCCACCGTGGATCTTGTCGAGATCGAAGATGTGCGAGGGGCGGCCGAACTCGAACATCACGTAGTTCGAGATGTCCACCAGCGCCGTCACCGAGCGCTGGCCGCAGCGTGCGAGCCGGTCCACCATCCAGGCCGGCGTGGGCGCCTGCGGGTTCACGCCGCGCACGATGCGACCGGAGAAGCGGCCGCACAGATCGGCAGCCTCGACCTTGACCTTCAGCACTGCATCGTGCGAGGTGGGCACCGGCGGGAAGCTCGGCACCTTCAATGGTGCCCCTGTCAGGGCCGACAGTTCGCGCGCGATGCCGTACACGCTCAGGCAGTGCGCCAGGTTGGGTGTGAGCTTGAGCGTGAAGATCGTGTCGTCGAGCGCCAGCTGCCGCCGAATGTCCAGGCCGACCGCGGCCGACTCGTCCAGCACGAGCAGGCCGCCATGGTCCTCCGACAGCTTGAGCTCGCGCGCGGAGCACAGCATGCCCTGGCTCTCGACGCCACGCAGCTTGCCGAGCCTGATCACGAAGGGCTTGCCGTCGTCGCCCGGCGGCAGCTGCGCTCCGACGAGCGCGCAGGGCACACGGATGCCCGGGCGCACATTCGGCGCGCCGCAGACGATCTGCAGCGTCGCGCCGGTGCCGGCATCGACTTCGCAGACGTTCAGGCGGTCCGCGTTCGGATGCTGCGTGACCGAGAGCACCTTGGCGACCACCACGCCGCTGAATGGCGGCGCGGCCGGGCGCGTCTCCTCCACCTCCATGCCCGCCATCGTCAGCAGTTCGGACAGTTCGGCGGTGGAGATCGGCGGATCGCAGTACTCGCGCAGCCAGGATTCGGGAAACTGCATGGCTCTCGGATCAGTTGAATTGCGACAGGAAGCGCAGGTCGTTCTCGAAGAACAGCCGCAGGTCGTTCACGCCGTACCGCAGCATCGTCAAGCGGTCCGGCCCCATGCCGAAGGCGAAGCCGATGTGACGCTCCGGGTCGAGGCCGAAGTTGCGCACGACGTTCGGGTGCACCTGGCCGGAGCCGGCCACTTCGAGCCATTGGCCTTCGAGCGGTCCGCTGGAGAAAGCAATGTCGATCTCGGCAGACGGCTCGGTGAACGGGAAGAACGAAGGCCGGAAGCGAAGCGTCAGATCCTCGGTCTCGAAGAATCGGCGGCAAAAATCGGTGAACACGACCTTCAGGTCCTTGAAGCTCACGTTCTCGCCGATCCACAGGCCCTCGCACTGGTGGAACATCGGTGAGTGCGTGGCGTCGCTGTCCACACGGTAGGTGCGGCCCGGCGCGATGACGCGGATCTCCGGCATGTGCTCCTGGCCGGCATGCTTCTTCGCGTGCGATCTCGCATAACGCACCTGCATCGGCGAGGTGTGCGTGCGCAGGTTCAGCCAGCGGCCTTCGGCGTCCTTCAGGTCGACGTAGAAGGTGTCCTGCATCGATCGCGCGGGGTGGTTCTCCGGGCTGTTCAGCGCGGTGAAGTTGTACCAGTCGGTCTCGATCTCCGGGCCGTCGGCCACGTCGAAACCCATCGAACCGAAGATGGCCTCGATGCGCTCGATGGTGCGGGTCACCGGATGCAGGCCGCCGTTGCCACGCTGACGTCCGGGCAGCGTGATGTCCAGCGATTCGGACTTCAGCTGGGTTTCGAGCTCAGCCTGATCGAGCGCGTCGCGGCGGGCCTGGAGCAAGGCCTCGATCTGCTGCTTCGCGGCGTTGATCTGCGCGCCGCGGGCCTTCTTCTCATCGATCGGCAAGGCGGCCAGCGCCTTCAGCTGCTCGGTGACACGGCCGGACTTGCCGAGGTAGCGAGCCTTGGCGTTCTCGAGTTCGGCGGGCGTCGTCGCCTTCGCGAAGTCGGCCTTCGCGTCGTCGACGAGGGGAGCGAGATCATTCATCGCATCGGAGCCTGAGAAACTTTCAGCACAAGAAAAAAGGCCGCACACGAGGTCGGCCTTGGAAAGCTGGGCCGGCACCGCCTTCGCGGGCCGGCGCTGCAGCGGTCGAGGCGCGCGAAACGCCCCGGCCGCACAGCGGTTCAAGCGAGCTGGGCCTTCACCTTGTCGACGATGCTGCCGAAGCCGGCAGGATCGTTCACGGCCATGTCGGCAAGGACCTTGCGGTCGATGTCGATCTGGGCCTTCTTCAGGCCGGCCATGAACTTGCTGTAGGTGAGCCCGAGGCCCCGGCTCGCCGCGTTGATACGGGCGATCCAGAGCTGGCGGAAAACACGCTTCTTGGTACGGCGGTCACGGTAGGCATATTGCCCGGCCCGCATCACCGCTTCCTTGGCGATGCGGAAAACGTTCTTGCGGCGGCCGCGGAAACCCTTGGCCAGTACCAGAATCTTCTTGTGACGTGCGCGGGCGGTGACACCACGTTTGACGCGAGGCATTTCTTACTCCTTCAACAATGGGTCAGAGAATCACAGGCCCGCGAATGGCAGCATTTGCGCCATGTGGCCCATGTTGGTCTCGTGCACGGTGACGGCACCACGCAGGTGGCGCTTGTTCTTCGTGGACTTCTTGGTGAGGATGTGGCGCTTGAACGCCTGGCCCCGCTTGACGGTGCCCCCCGGACGCACGCGGAACCGCTTGGCCGCGCTCTTCTTGGTCTTCATCTTGGGCATGACTGCTCCTTCTATGTTGCTGCTGCAGGCGCCGGTGAAAGGTCCACCGTCTTGTTGGCCTGCAGTCGCTTCTGACAACACCCCGGCGACCAGACCGGGGCATTGGATTCTTCGAATATCTACTTCCGCTTCGGCGCCAGCACCATGATCATCTGGCGGCCTTCGAGCTTGGGCATGTGCTCGACGACCGAGACATCCGCCAGCTCATCGCGGATGCGCTCGAGCAGCCGCATGCCGATGTCCTGGTGGGTGATCTCGCGGCCGCGGTAGCGCAGCGTGACCTTGCCCTTGTCGCCGTCTTCCTCGATGAAGCGGCGCAGGTTGCGCATCTTGATCTGGTAATCGCCCTCGTCCGTGCCCGGACGGAACTTCACTTCCTTGACTTCGACGATCTTCTGCTTGGACTTGGCTTCCGCTGCGCGCTTTTGCTCCTGGTACTTGAACTTGCCGTAGTCCATCAGGCGGCACACCGGAGGGTCTGCCTGGGCCACGATTTCCACCAGATCGACGTCCATCTCGCCCGCCATTCGCAGGGCTTCCTGGATCGACACGATGCCCAGAGCTTCGTTCTCGGGGCCGTTCAGGCGGACTTCGGGGGCCATGATCTCGCGGTTGAGCCGGTGCTTGCGCTCGGCGTTCGGAGTACGGCGGTCAGCAAAAGTAGCGATGGTTGGTACCTTTCAGCGGACTCCAAGGCAAGAGAAGCCCAAAAAAACGATTTGCGCGCCGGACCCCCAGCGCATGACCACCGTCGTGGTCACGCCTTCCGGGCAATGTCGTCGGCGATCTTCGCTTGGAAGTCGGCCAGCGGCATCACACCGAGATCCTGGTTGCCCCGGGCGCGCACGGCAACGGCCCCGTTTGCCTTCTCCTTGTCGCCCACGACGAGGATGTACGGGACCTTTTGCATCGAATGCTCGCGGATTTTATAGGTAATCTTCTCGTTGCGCAAATCGGTCGCAACTCTAAGTCCTTGTTTTTGCAGCGATTTGGCCACGTCGGCAGCGTATTCCGCCTGAGAGTCGGTGATGTTGAGCACGCTGACCTGCTGCGGCGCCAGCCAGGCCGGGAGCGCGCCGGCATGCTGCTCGACCAGAATTCCGATGAAACGCTCGAAGCTGCCGATGATCGCCCGGTGCAGCATCACCGGATGGGCTCGGCCGCTGCTCTCGGTCACGTACTCGCCGCCCAGGCGCTCGGCCGTGTTGAAGTCGACCTGCATCGTGCCGCACTGCCACTGCCTGCCGATCGCGTCCTTGAGCGTGTACTCGATCTTCGGCCCATAGAAGGCGCCGTCGCCGGGCGACACGATGAACTCGACCCCAGAACGCCGCAGCGACTCCATCACCGCGTGCTCGGCCTTGTCCCACAACTCGTCGGAGCCGACCCGGTTCTGCGGGCGCGTCGCGACCTTGTAGATGATGTCGGTGAAGCCGAAGTCGGCATAGACCTTCTGCAGCAGCGTCGTGTAGGCGACGCATTCGTCGAGGATGTGGTCCTCGGTGCAGAAGATGTGGCCATCGTCCTGCGTGAAGCCGCGCACGCGCATGATGCCGTGCATCGAGCCGCTGGGCTCGTTGCGATGGCACTGCCCGAACTCGCCGTAGCGGATCGGCAGGTCGCGGTAGCTGCGCATGTGAGAGCTGAAGATCAGCACGTGGCCGGGGCAGTTCATCGGCTTGAGCGCGTACTCGCGCTTCTCCGATTCCGTCGTGAACATGTTCTCGCGGTAGTTGTCCCAGTGGCCGGTCTTCTCCCACAGGCCCTTGTCGAGCAGCTGCGGGCCCTTGACTTCGAGGTAGCCGTTGTCGCGGTAGACCTGCCGCATGTACTGTTCGACGTTCTGCCACAGCGCCCAGCCCTTGGGGTGCCAGAACACCAGGCCCGGCGCGTGCTCGTCGATGTGGAACAGGTCGAGCTCGCGGCCGAGCTTGCGGTGGTCGCGCTTCTCGGCCTCCTCAAGCATATGCAGGTACTTCTGAAGATCGTCCTTGCTCGCCCAGGCCGTACCGTAGATGCGTTGCAGCATCTCGTTGCGGTGGTCGCCGCGCCAGTAGGCGCCGGCCACCTTCATCAGCTTGAAGTGCTTGAGCCGTCCCGTGGAGGGCACGTGCGGGCCGCGGCACAGGTCCTCGAAGGCGCCCTCTCGATACAGCGAGACATCCTCGCCGGCCGGGATGCTGGAGATGATCTCCGCCTTGTAGTGCTCGCCCAGGCCCTTGAAGTAGGCCACGGCCTCGTCTCGCGGCAGCACGCGGCGCTCGACCCTCTCGTCCTTGCGGGCAAGCTCGGTCATCTTCGCCTCGATGGCCGCCAGGTCTTCCGGCGTGAAGGGGCGCTTGTACGAGAAGTCGTAGAAGAAGCCGTTCTCGATCACCGGACCGATGGTCACCTGCGCCTCGGGAAAGAGCTCCTTCACCGCGTAGGCGAGCAGGTGCGCCGTCGAGTGGCGGATCACCTCCAGCCCGTCGGCGTCCTTGTCGGTCAGGATGGCCAGCGACGCATCGGCCTCGATGCGGTGGCTGGTGTCCACCACGCGGGCGGCATCGCCCTGCCCCACGCGGCCGGCGATCGCCGCCTTGGCCAGGCCCGGGCCGATGGAGGCAGCCACCTCGGCCACCGTCACCGGACCGGGAAACTCGCGCCGGGAACCGTCGGGCAATTGAATCGAAACCATCACGAACTCCGAAAAACAAAAAGGCGCGGACCATGCCGCGCCTCGATGAACAAAGGATGCTGAAAGAAGGTCGACGCGCGCAGCAGTGCTAGACCTTGCCGGTCCAGCTCGTAGTCCGCGGTGTCATAACCGTCATGCCTTTCTCGCCCTTGTTGGTTGAGCCGGTATTGTATTTCAGTAGCGGTAGACCTGATTGTTCTCGATGCGCACGCGGTCGCCGACACGCAGTTCGGAGAGCTGCTGGTAGTCGAAGGTGCGCACCTGGCCCTGCTGGGTGACGATCGCCACGCGGTAGAAGTCCTGGGCGCCGCGGTTGTTCTTCTCGATCTGGTTGCCCACGACTGCGCCGCCCACGGCGCCGACGATGGTGCCGGCGGTGCGGCCCGAGCCGCTGCCGATCTGGCGGCCGACGACAGCACCGACCGCGGCGCCGAGCAGTGCGCCGCCGCCGGTGGTCTGGCTCTCGGCGCGCACCAGGTCGATGCTCTGCACCTGGCCGTACTCGACGCGGTAGGCCGATGGCGTCGGTGCGCTGGGTTGGGTGGCCGGGTGCGTGGCACAGCCGGCGGCGATCACGGTGGCGAGCAGGGCGGCCGTCAGGCGGATGGTTCGTTGCATGTGCTTCTCCTCGGGTTGGGGCCGGCACGCACTTGGGCGCGCCGGCCGGTACCCATTCAACGCGCCAGACTGCGCATGGAAGCACATCCCCAGAGCAAAGAACTGTTGCTGATGTTCGCCAGTCGCTACGGCCTCACTTCAGCACTTCGGGCTCGGTGTCCTCGGGTTGAGGAGGCGCGAACGAAGCGACGTCGAGCGGCTCGCGGTCTTCGGGCGCCGTGGCGGCCACCTGAGCGAGCCAGTTCGCCATGCCGGCCGCGCTGGCGCTGGCATCGGCCGGCACCGAGTCGGTGACGGCGGGCAGCGGGTCGCCGCCCCCGCCCCCGCAGGCCGAAAGCAGCGCCACGGCCACGCCGATCGAAACAAGGGCTTTGGTCTTCATCGAGGTCTCCTTCATTGCGCGCCCGCACCCGGGATCGGCGTGTTCAGGTAGGGGAAGCCCGGCAGCAGCGGCACCACCGCCTGGTCGACGGCGTCGTGCAGCTTGAAGGCGGTCTCCTTCAGCGGCACGGCGGACGGTTTGCAGGCCGCACCGAAGCCGAAGGCGTTGGTGTCGCCATTGGCCATGCACAAGCCGCCCATCACCGCCACCAGCGAGATGTCCACCACGTCGTCCTTCGGACGGCGGCCGTTCGGGAAGCCCGCGAAGTCACTGCCGCCGGTCAGCACGCTGCCGACGATGCCCAGCCGGTTCTGCTGCGCGAAGGGCACGGCCGCGATGCCGGTGTTCAGGCGCAGTTCTTCCGAGGCCACCACGTTGGCCGGCTGGTTCACGCCGGGGATGCCGGTCAGGAAGGTCGTGACCAGGTCGGTGCGCGGGAAGTTGGTCGGCGCCGTGTTCGGCAGGCCGAGTGCGATCTCGAGCAGGGCCGGCAGCGTCGGGTTGGTCACGTAGTCGGCGAACTGGCCGTCGTCCTTCGGCTTGGAGCCGTTGAAGCGGTCCTTGTCGGGCAGGCCGATCACCACCTCGTTGACCAGCGGCATGCCCAGGCGCGAGACCTGCGTCCACGCCCCGCCGCTCACCGCCGTGGTCTGGTGGCCCTTCTTGGGCGTCGGGTCGAGCAGCGAGCCCTGGCGCAGGCTGGCCGTCGTCCACGCGCCGATCACCGGCTCGCTGCCCTGCGTCAGGCAGCTCTTGTGCACTTCGAGCGCGAGCGAGGTCACGTTCGCATCGCCGATGGTGTTCGGCGCAGCGTTGATCAACGCCGGATCGGTGATCACCGCCACCGGCGCGTTCACCAGGTCGAAGATGGTGCCGAGATTGACGGCGAAGGCCTCCTTGCGCTGGCCGACGAACATCTTCGCCGGCATGTTGCAGCCCGGCAGGTTGACGGTGTAGACATGCTTGGCCGCGTAGCCGGCGTAGTCGGGGATCGTCTTGGTGCCGATGTGGTCCACCGGCTTGTCGAACACCTTGCTGCCGCCGCTGGCGTTGGTGACGGACGCACGCGCGCCGCTGCGCCGGTCGCCGCGCACCACGTCGACACTGTAGGTCTCGGTGACGTTCAGCGCGGGCGAGCGCGGGTCGGTGACCTGCCCGGCCTGCGTCAGCGGGATCGCCACGTTCTTGCCGCCGACGGGCAGCGCGATCGAGTTCAGCTTGTTCTGGAAGCGGAACTGGAAGCTGATGTCTTCCTTGGCGTCGCCGTTGTTGTCGACATGGATCTCGTACAGCGCGTTCGGATCCATCTTGAAGTAGTTCGGGCCACCGTACGGGGCCTGCAGCGGCTGGTAGTTGGCGATCAGCGTCACGTAGCCGTCGCGGCCAGGCTCGTAGCTCATGAACATGTAGAGGTCGGTGCCGTCCACCTTCGGGGCCGTGGTGATGAACGGCGCCTCGCGGTGGCTCGAGGCGAGCGCTGCGGCCGAGCCGGCAGCGGCGACGATCGCGGCGGCCAGGGGCAGCCAGCGCGGGCGGGAATGCTTCGCAGAGGTCATGGTCTCTTCCTTCGGTGGTCAGGGCAGCGGCCCAGGGACGCGGGGCCGTTCTTCGCAACAGCGCACCGCGTTCGGATGCGCTGTCCGACTGCCTTACGCGGCCCCCGAAGGATTGGATGCAGGCCCGATCAGACGAGCGGCTGCGGCTCGATGCGCCCGGGCGACTCCAGCCAACGCGCGAACTCCTCGGCCAGCCGCTCGCTCTCGCGCACCGCCGTCGACCACGCCGCCACCCGCGCCGCGAGCTCGTCGCCGTAGCGCTGGAAGTCGCTGCGGTCGGGCAGCTTGCCGTTGGGCAGGCTGGCGATCCAGGCCGGGCTCGGCGACAGCACGACGACGTTGTCCAGGTGCTGCGTCGCGCGGTGGCGGTGGCGCAGCGCCTTGTCGAGCCAGCCGGGGATCACGGTGCGCTGGAAGTGCGGGTACAGCACCAGGCCCGAGTCCATCGACGCATAGTTCAAGTGCAGGTGGTAGTCGGTGATGCCGCCGTCCCAGTAGGCACCCCGCGGGCCGCCGGGGATGTCGTGCACCGCCTGCAGCCAGAACGGGATCGAGCAGCTGGCCAGCAGGCTGGGCTGGAGGTTGTCGGCGCGCAGCGGCACGACGTGCGTGCGGAAGTCGTGCAGGTGCAGCGGCAGCGGCACGCGCGGGTCGGAGAAGATCACGCGCTCCAGCCAGCCACCCATCGCCTTGCGGCTGAGCGCATTGGTCGCGAAGGCCCCCAGGTAGCCCAGCGGCGTGCGGAATCGGCCCTCGCGGCCGAGCAGGTGCCGGCCTCGGCTGGTGAACACATGCAGGCGATACCGCGGGTGTTCCAGCACCTGCGCCTCGCGGCCGCCGAAGCGCTCGGTCAGCTTGGCGCCGAACACCTCGCTGACATGCGCGGCCTTCGGCGCCTTGCCGGGCGCATGCTCGTACTGCTGGTGGATGTAGTCGTCCGCCATCTGTGCGAAGGCCGCGGCCGGGTCGGGCAGGCAGGCGGTGGCCATGCGCCACGCGCCGATCGACGCGCCGAGCAGGTGCACCGGGTGCTTGCTGCCGGCCAGCCACGGGCCGAAGACGAAGCGATCGAGCGGGTTGAGCACCAGCCCCTTCGGCCCGCCGGCCGCCGCAGGAATGGCGCGCACGTCGGCGGGGCGCAGGCCCTGCTCGCGCAGGTGGCGCAGGGCGCGGGGGCCGGCATGGATCTGCAAGGCTTGCATGGGCCGCCACTGTAGCGAAGCGCGCGTTAGGATCCGCGCCATGGGACATGAGCACGATCACCCGCACGATCACGATCACGAACACAGCGAACTCGGCGAGATGGACCTGCGCGTGCGCGCTCTCGAGACGGTGCTCGGGCAGAAGGGCTACATCGACCCGGCCGCGCTCGACGTGCTGATCGACAGCTACCAGACGAAGATCGGCCCGCGCAACGGCGCCCGCGTCGTCGCCAAGGCCTGGTCGGATCCGGCCTTCGCCGACTGGCTGCGCCGCGACGCCACCGCCGCCATCGCCTCGCTGGGCTACACCGGCCGCCAGGGCGAGCACATGGTGGCGGTGGAGCACGCGCCGGCCGAGCACCACAGGGT
>CAZVLY010000088.1:0-13681 GCA_964628175.1 uncultured Piscinibacter sp.
GTCAAGCTGATGACCGACGGCATCCTGCTGGCCGAGACGCAGACCGACCCGCTGCTGCGCGCCTACGACACGCTGATCATCGACGAGGCGCACGAGCGCAGCCTGAACATCGACTTCCTGCTCGGCTACCTGCGGCAGATCCTGCCGCGACGGCCCGACCTGAAGGTCATCGTCACCTCGGCCACCATCGACGCCGACCGCTTCGCGCAGCACTTCGCCAGTCGGCACGGGCCGGCACCGGTGATTCAGGTGTCGGGGCGGCTTTTCCCGGTCGAGCAGCGCTGGCGGCCTTTCGAGGAGTCGCGCGAGTTCGACCTCAACGACGCCATCGGCGAGGCCGTCGACGAGCTCTGGCGCGAAGGTTCTGGCGACGTGCTCGTCTTCCTGCCCGGCGAACGCGAGATCCGCGAGGCTGCCGAGCACCTGCGCAAGCACCATCCGCCGGGGGTGGAGATCCTGCCGCTGTTCGCCCGCCTGAGCCAGCAGGAGCAGGACCGCATCTTCGAGCCGCACAGCGCGCGCCGCGTCGTGCTGGCCACCAACGTGGCCGAGACCTCGCTGACGGTGCCGGGCATCCAGTTCGTCGTCGACGCGGGCACGGCGCGCGTCAAGCGCTACAGCTACCGCAACAAGGTCGAGCAGCTGATGATCGAGCCGATCAGCCAGGCGGCCGCGAACCAGCGCGCCGGCCGCTGCGGGCGGGTCAGCAACGGCATCTGCATCCGCCTGTACGACGAGAAGGACTTCACCGGCCGCCCGCGCTTCACCGACCCTGAGATCCTGCGCTCCTCGCTGGCCGGGGTGATCCTGCGCATGAAATCGCTCGGGCTGGGCACGGTGGAGGATTTCCCCTTCCTCGAACCACCGCCGCGCCGCGCCATCGCCGACGGCTACCAGCTGCTCTCGGAGCTCGGCGCGGTCGACGATCTCAACGAGCTCACGCCGATCGGCCGCGAACTGTCGAAGCTGCCGCTGGACCCGCGCGTGGGCCGCATGATCCTCGAGGCGCGCGACCGCCAGGCGCTGACCGAGGTGCTGATCATCGCTGCCGCCTTCAGCCTGCAGGACGTGCGCGACCGGCCGCTCGAGCAGCAGCAGGCGGCCGACGCTGCGCACAAGAAGTTCGACGACGAGCGCTCCGAGTTCAGCGGCGACCTGAAGCTGTGGAAGTGGCTGGAAGACAGCAGGGGCGGCCACGGCGAACACAAGCTCAGCCTGCGCAAGCAGGAGCAGCTGCTGCGCGAGAACTTCGTCTCGCCACGGCGCGTCCGCGAGTGGCGCGATTTGCATTCGCAGCTGCACACCGTGGTCGCCGAGCATGGCTGGAGGCTGAACACCTCGCCGGCCACCTACGAGCAGCTGCACCTGTCGCTGCTCGCCGGGCTGCTGGGCAACATCGGCTGCAAGAGCGAAGACGAGGACTGGTACCTCGGCGCGCGCGGCATCCGCTTCCACCGCCACCCGGGCACGCACCTGTCGAAGAAGCCGGGGCGCTGGATCGTCGCGGCGGAGCTGGTCGAGACGACGCGGCTGTTCGGCCGCGGCATTGCCGCCATCGACCCGGCCTGGCTGCCGGGCATTGCCGCGCACGTCATCAAGAAACAGCTGCTCGAGCCGCATTGGGAGAAGAAGGCCGGCGAGGTGGTGGCGCTGGAGCGGGCGACGCTGTACGGCATCGTCGTCTACAACAACAGAAGAGTGAACTTCGGCCAGGTCGACCCGGCCGCGGCGCGCGAGATCTTCATCCGCGAGGCACTGGTCAACGGCGAATGGGAGACGAAGCTGCCCTTCCTGGCCGCCAACCGCAAGCTGATCGCGCAGGTGGAGGAGCTGGAGCACAAGTCGCGCCGCCAGGACGTGCTGGTCGACGACGAATTGATCCACGCCTTCTACGACCAGCAGCTCCCGGCCGAGGTGCACAGCGGCGCTTCGCTGGAGCATTGGTACCGCGTCGAGGTGAAGCGCCAGCCCAAGCTGCTGCTGCTCACCCGCGACGAGCTGATGCGCCACGAGGCCGCGGGCATCACCACGGCCTCGTTCCCGAAGACCATCCGCCTGGGCGGCATCGACTGCGCCGCGAGCTACCTGCACGAGCCCGGCGATGCGAAGGACGGCCTGACCGTCACCGTGCCGATCTACGTGCTCAACCAGGTGAACGAGGAGCGCTGCGACTGGCTGGTGCCGGGCATGCTCAAGGACAAGGTGCTGGCGCTGGTGAAGACACTGCACCAGCGCCCGCGCTCGCGCCTCGTGCCCTTGCCGGCCTATGCCGAGGAGTTCGTCGCCGAAGCGCCGTTCGCGCAGGGCGGCCTGCTCGACGCGCTGCTGCGCCACGTGCGCGAGCGCACCCAGCTCGCCGTGCAGCGCAACGACTTCAAGCAGGAGCAGCTGAGCCCGCACCTGCTGATGAACTTCCGCATCGTCGACGAACATGGCCGCCAGCTCGCCACCGGCCGCAACCTCGCGGCACTGAAGGCCGAGCTGGGCGGGCAAGCGCGCTCCGCGTTCCAGGCGCTGGCCGCGCTGAAGGTGGCGGCCGCGCCCGATTCGGCTGCCGCCACCCCGACGCCAGCAGGCGCGCGGCCCGCCGACAGCAAGATGCGCGAGCCCGAACCCGCGGTCGCCGCACGCCCGGCGGAGAAGTACACCGCCTGGACCTTCGGTGAGTTGCCCGAACTGCTCGAGCTGCGCAAGGGCGGCCAGTCGCTGGTCGGCTTTCCGGCGCTGATCGACCACCGCGACCACGTCGAGATCGAGGTGTTCGACGAGCCGGAGGTGGCGGCCGCGAAACACCGCGGCGGCCTGCGCCGGCTCGTCGCGCTGCAGATCCGCGATGCGCTCAAGTACCTCGAGAAGAACATCCCCGATCTGCAGAAGATGGCCGTGGCCTACATGCCGCTGGGCAGCGCCGACGACTTGCGCGACCAGATCGTCGAGCTGGCGCTGGACCGCGCCTTCCTGGCCGATCCGCTGCCCACCGACGCCACCTCGTTCGCGAGGCGCATCGACGAGGGCCGCGGCCGGCTCACGCTGATCGCCAATGAGATCGCGCGCGCGGCCTGCGTCGTGCTGCTCGACTGCGCTGCGGCGCAGCGCAAGCTGAAGGACACCCGGCCGGCCAAGGAAACCGCCGACGACATCGCCGCGCAGCTGGCGCGGCTGGTCGGCAAGCGCTTCGTCGTGGCCACGCCCTGGTCGGCGCTGGCGCACCTGCCGCGCTACCTGAAGGGCGTGCAGATGCGCCTGGAGAAGTACCGCGCCGACCCGGCCCGCGATGCCCAGCGCCTGGCCGAGCTGCGCCCGCTGGAGCAACGCTTCGCCCGCGCGCTGGCCGAGCGCAAGGGCGTGGTCGACGCGCGGCTCGACGAGTTCCGCTGGCTGCTCGAGGAGCTGCGCATCAGCCTGTTCGCCCAGGAACTTCGCACGCCGCAGCCGGTGAGTGTGAAGCGGCTGGAGAAGGCCTGGGAGCAGATGCAGCGCTGACGACCCCGGTCATGCCCCTGGGGTACATTGCGCCGCATCGCCACTCGCAAGGAATCGCCATGAGCTATGTGTGGATGGCCCTGGTGGGCTTCGTCGTCGGCTTGATCGCGCGCGCCATCCTGCCGGGCTCGCAGAGCCTGGGCATCGTGCTGACCACGGTGCTGGGCATCGCCGGCTCGTTCGCGGCCGGCTTCGTCGGCCAGTCGCTCGGCTGGTACCAGGCCGGGCAGGGCGCGGGCTTCATCGGCTCGGTGCTCGGGGCCATCGTGCTGCTGTTCGTCGTCGGCAAGCTCAAGGGGCCGGGCGCCTCGGAAGGGTCCTGAGGCCGGGTCATGGCAAACGTCACCGCCTGGGAACTGGTGCCCGAGACACCGCAGCAGATCGATGCGGTGGCCAGACATTGCCGCCGGCTCGTGACGCGGCGCGCGCTGGTGGGCGCCGGTGTGGCGCTGGTGCCGATCCCGGGGGTGGACTGGGTCACCGACGTGGCCATCCTGGTCAAGCTCATTCCCGAGATCAACCGGGCCTTCGGCCTGACACCGGAGCAGGTCGAGCGGCTTTCACCCGACCGCCGGCTGGTGGTCTACAAGGCGATCTCGGCTGGCGGCAGCATGCTGGTCGGCCGGCTGGTCACGCGCGAAGTCGTGATGTACACGCTGCGCCTGGTCGGCGTGCGCCTGACCACCCAGCAGGCGGCCAAGTTCGTGCCCGTCGCCGGGCAGGCGGTGTCGGCGCTGCTCACCTTCTCGGCGCTGAAGTACGTCTGCGAGCAGCACATCCGCCAGTGCATGGACGTCGCGCGCCAGCTCGCGCTGCCCGCGCCCGCCGCCGTGTGACGCTGGGTACAATGCCGCCACTCGGGGTGTAGCGCAGCCTGGTAGCGCAACTGCTTTGGGAGCAGTGGGTCGGATGTTCGAATCATCTCACCCCGACCAATCCTTCCGGCCACCCACGGCCCGTGCTGCCCGTAGCTCAACTGGATAGAGCACCAGCCTTCTAAGCTGGGGGTCGGGGGTTCGAGTCCCTCCGGGCAGGCCACCGCAGACCCCATCCCCCCGATCGCTCAGTGCGCAGGTCGCAGGACCCGCTGCACCGCCAGCGCGCCGATCCGCTGGCCCATCGCCACGCCGGTATCGGTGGCCGAGCGGAAGTGGATGCCGGCGTGCACGCGAGCGTCCGAGATCTCGTTCAGCAGATCGTCCAGGCGGCGCCAGCGGCGCTCGGCGCCCTTGGCGCTGGGGCTGGTGGTGGCCAGGGTCGGCACCGCCGCACCGCCGAACTCGCCCTCGACGACCGCCGTCAGCGCGCCGGCCAGGATCGCGTGCCCGCTCGGGTATTCCGGGTGCAACGGCGCCTCGATCAGCGGAACCCAGCTCGCGTCGCGCTGCGTCGCATCGTGACCATCGATGTCGCCGTTGCGGATCGCCGTGGCGGGCCGCCAGAAGTGGTGGTGGTACTTGGCGTCGAACACGCTGATCAGGGCATCGTCCATCGCCTGCGACGCCGCGGCGAACAGCCGCGCATTGCGGGCCAGGTCGCGCCCGGGCTGCAGCGCCACCGAGCGCAACAGGCCGTGGTAGATCGGCGGCAGCGAATACTCCCAGAAGCGCGCTGCCTCGGTCTGCTCGGCGCTGCGACGCGTGCTGGCCTTGCCACCGAGCGCCTTGACCTCGTTGAAGTCGCGCGCCCACTGCTCGCTCGTCAAGGCCGGCGGCGGGCCCGGGCGGAACTGCGCCGCGCTGGCCATCAGCCATGGCTTGCGCTGCGGCCACTGCGGCACCGCCGTGGCGGCCGTGGGCACGTAGGCCCCGGGCGCGGCGTGCGGGCGGTAGGACTCGGCCGAGGCCGCGCCGTCGTCGGCGCGCGCAGCCAGCACCCGGGCGGCTGCGGCCTCGCCGGCGGCGATGCCTGCACTCTTGGCCGCGCCGTCGGCCACGGTGCCGAGTGCCGCTTGCGCGGCCGCCTCGGCCGCGGCCTGCTGTGTCGGCAGCAGGCGCGAGAGCGTCACGCGGTGCGCCGCGGCCAGTGCCGCCTCGGGCGAGGCCTGGCGTTGCTGCGCGGCCTCGACCGCCTCGAGTGCGGCGCTCTGCACGATCGCCATCACGCGCATGGCCGGCGGCGTGCCGAGCTTCGCTTCGACGATCAGTTCGTTGGACTTGACGTTCCAGTCCGTCACGGCGTCGGCCCGCGCACCGCCTGCGGCCAGCGCAGCGCCCAGGCCCAGGGCCGGGAGGAAGAAGGAGGGAGAAAGCTGTTTCATGATTGGCTCCGGTAGAAGTGGTAATCGGCCCGGTAGGGCACGTGCAGGGGCTGGCCCGGGGTGCTGCAGGCACCGGCTGGCGCGCTGCCCCCGGCGGTGTTGACACGCTGGATCTGGGTGATGCCGCCCAGCATCCCGCTGCGGCCCTCGGCGCGCGCGGCCAGCAGCAGCCAGGGAATGGCGCCGGCGGCCGGCGCGGCGGTGCTCGCCTGGACGCTGGCGACGACGCGGCTGCCGTCGTGGGCCTGCCAGAACGGGCCGGCCCCGTGCGTGCCGATGGGGCGGCCCGCGGCGTCGAACAGTTCGGCCTGCGGCGCGACGAAGGCCCAGCGGCCCTCGCGGCACTCGTAGATCTGCACGCCGCGCGCGGCGGCGGTCAGCGTCAGCGTCGTGCCCGCGGCCGGCTGCAGCGCCGGCGGCACGGCGGCCGCGCAGGCGGCGAGCAGCGCGGTGGCCAGCGCAGGCCCGGCGGATCGAAGTGAATTCATGGTTCGTGTCCTCATCGAGAAGTCTCAGAAGCTCGGCGGCAGCTCGGGCTCGGCATCGTCGGCCTGCGGTGCGGGGTAGAGGCTGGCCGTCGAGTCGGCCATCGGTGGCGCGGCCTGCGCCTGCCTGGGCGCCGGCGCGTCGAGCGGCGCGCCGCCACCGATCAGCAGCGCCAGCAGCCAGGCCAGCGCCGGCACCGTGCAGGACGCCGCGACGTGCCAGGGCAGGCGGCGCTTCACGACGGCACCTTCTTCGTCACCACCACCTCGAGGTACTCGCTGGGGATGACCAGCGACGACGCACCGGCGGTGTTCATCTGCTCCAGCAAGGCGGTCAGGTCGCGCTCGAGCGCGCGCTGGCCGGCCGCATCGAGGGCGGCGAAGGCTTTCAGCGTCGGGCCGTAGAAGTCGCGGAAGACCTGGATGAAGTGCGCCGGCGAGCGGTAGCGGAAATGGAAGTGGCGCCGCTGGCATTGCAGCTGGCCCTGGGCGCCGAACAAGGTAGCGAGGTGCGCCTCGGTGCCCCACAGCGCCGGCGGCTGGATGCCCGCTGGCGGCGGCACGTGCGCGCCGACCAGCTTGAACAGGCGACCGATGAAACCTTCGGGCGTCCAGTTCGCCAGCCCGATGCGGCCGCCCGGGCGCGTGACGCGCAGCATCTCGCTCGCGGTGCGCGCATGGTCGGGCGCGAACATCGCGCCGAAGGTCGACAGCGTGGCGTCGAAGCTCTCGGCCGCGAAGGGCAGCGCCTCGACGTCGGCGACCTCGAACTGCACGTCCAGGCCCTCGGCCTGGGCTCGTGCGCGGCCCTTGTCGAGCAGCGAGGGCGCGTAGTCGGTCGAGGTCACGCGGGCGAAGCGGCGTGCGGCGGCCAGCGTGGCATTGCCGTTACCGGCAGCGACGTCGAGCACGCGCTCGCCGGCGCGCACGTCGGCCGCTTCGGCCAGCGTTTCGCCGACGATCTGCAGCGTGGTGCCGACGATGGCGTAATCGCCGCTGGCCCAGGTGGCCTGCTGGCGCTGCTTGATGGCGGCGAGGTCGGGGCGTGCGGCGCCCGGGCGGGCGTCGGCGGCGGGAGGGGTGTTCAGGGTGTTCATGGTGTGCATGCGGGTGGGTTCGAGGGTTGGCAAGGAGTGCGGCCTCCGGCCGCGCGGGTCGTCCTGCAGTCCGTGCAGGAAGTCGGAGCGCCGTGCATCGCGAGTCGCGGGGCAGCGGCGGGCGTTCGCGTCAGCGCAGCAACAGCGACGCGCGCAGTGCGTGCAGCCGTTCGCGCTCGGCCTGTCCGTGCACCTCGGCCGCGACCGACAGCAGCTCGCTGCGGTGCAGGCCGATGTCGTGCAGCAGGCGCTCGTCGAGCACGTCGAGCGCCTGCACGGTGGCGCGGGCCAGGCGAGCACGCTGCCAGCCGGCGAGCGCCTCGCTCAGTGACAGGCCCAGGTCCTGCAGCGCACGCCGGGCGAGGGTGGCGGGACTGGTCTTGAGGGAGAGAGTGGGGTTGTGCATGGTTCGTCCTTCGGTGGGAGCGAACTGTGCGCAAGCCGGCGTTCCGCGAGCGTTCCACCCGCGGCCGGCTCCTGCGTGGCCAGATCAGCGCGGGGGCGCGAGCAGGGCGATCAGCGGCGCGTGCGACAAGGGCGCCTCGGCGACGATGCGCTGCAGCAGTTCGGTCAGCGCCAGGCCGGGCCAGGCTGGCGCATCCGCCGGCACACCGCCCCAGCTCGCCAGCACGGTGCGCATCTCGTCGCGGTCGGACAGGGACAGCTCGGCCTGCTCGCTGCAGAAGGCCAGGCAGCGGCGCGCGAGCGCCGGCTGGCCCTGCGCGTCGAGCAGCTCGGCGAAGGCCAGCAGACCGGGCGCGAGCAGCGACGGCGCGCCGAGCTCGCCCGCCGCGGCCAGCCCGTCGGCCAGCGAGCTGCGGGCCGTCGCCAGGTCACCTTCGCGCACCGACAGCCGCGCGCCATGCGACTGCATCCACGCCCAGACGCCACGGTTGCCGTTGGCCTGCGCGCCGGTGCTGCCGCGCTGCGCGTGATGCCGCGCGGCTGGCAGGTCGCCCAGCCGCATCGCCGCCTGCGAGAGGTTGGCATGCACCAGCGCGAGGGTGTTGCCCAGGCCGTCGCGCTCGCACAGCGCCAGCGCCTCGCGCAACGGCACCTGGGCCGCGGCCGGTTCGTCGCGCGAGAGGTGCAGCGACCCGAGGTTGTTCAGGCACAGCGCGATGCCCGCGCCGTGGCCGATGCGGCGATGCAGCGCGAGCGACTCGAGCGACAGGCGAAGTGCCTCGTCGTAGTGGCCGAGGCGCTTGTGCACCAGCGCCAGGTTGTCGAGCGTGCCGGCGACCCGCTGCACCTGCTGCCCGATGCGCAGGCGCACGAGCAGCTCCTCGTAGCGCTGCTGCGCCTCGGCCAGGCGACCGACACGGAGTGCGCAAGCGGCCAGCACGGTCAGCGCCTGCACGCGCGCGGCGGCGTCGCGTTCGTCGCGGCGCGCGCGCCCGAGCACCCGCGTGGCCAGGCGCTCGGCCTCGGCATAACGGTCGAGGCGGTAGCACAGGTGCGAGGCGCGGCTGTCCAGCAGGGCCTGCAGCCCGACGTCGTCGCGCAGGCGTGGAGCGTCCGCGGCCTCGCGCATCCAGCGCAGCCCCTCCTCGAGCAGGCCGCGGTGGTCGAAGTAGGCCAGCAGCGCGGCTGCGCACTCCGCCAGCATGCCGGTCGGGCCCTCGTCGATCGCCCACTGCCAGGCCAGGCGGACGTTCTCCAGCTCGGCGTCGAGTGTGCGCAGCGTGCCACGCTCGCCGGCCTCGGCCGCCGCCTTGCACTCGACCAGGCGGTGCAGGAAGTAGGCGCTGTGCGCCGCGCGCGTGGCGCGCAGCGGTTCCGGCCCCAGCCGGAGCGCCGCCAGTTGCTGCACCAGCGGATGCAGCGCCAGGCGCGCGCCGGCCTTGTGCAGCAGCGACTTGTCGCTCAGCGCGCTGAGCACCGGCAGCGCCGCACCGGCCACCGCGCGTGCGGCTTCGGCCGTGAACCCGCCGCGGAACACCGACAGGCGGGCGAGGGTCTCGCGCTCGGCCGCCACCAGGTGCTGCCAGGACTGCTCGAACACGCGCTCCATGCTGGCATGGCGCGGCGGGTGCGCCGCGTCCGACGCGCGCAGCGGCTCGCTGCCCTCGTCCAACCTGGCGGCGATTGCTTCGCACGAGAGCACACCCGTCCACGAGGCAGCCAGCTCGAGCGCCAGCGGCAGACCATCGAGACGGCGGCAGATCTCGACGATCGCTGCGGCCTCGGAGGCGGGCACGAGCGCCGGTGCCACGCGCTGCGCCGCGGCGATGAACAGGCGTGCGGCGTCGAAGGCCTCGAGGTCCTCGCCATCCTCCGGCTCGGGGCAGGGCAATCCATCCAGCGGGAACAGCTGTTCGCCGGCCAGCCCCAGTCGAACCCGCGACGTCACCAGCAGCTTCAGGCGGGGGCAGTCGGCCAGCAGCTTCTCGAGCGGGGCCGCCTGCGCCACCAGCTGCTCGACATTGTCCAGCACCAGCAGGGCCGAGCGGGTGCGCAGCGCGGCGCCGAGTTGTTCCAGCGGCGGTGTGCGTCCCTGCAGTGCCAGGCCCAGTTCGCGTGCGATCCGCGTGGCCGCATCCTGCATCGACGCGAGGTCCTCGAGCGGCACGAAGGCCGCGTCCTCGTGTGCCGCGCCCAGGTCCTGGAGCACGCAACGCGCCAGGCGCGTCTTGCCGACGCCGCCGGGGCCGGCCAGGCACACCAGGCGCACGTCGTCGCGCGCGAGCAGCTCGGCCAGGCGCCGGCGCTCGCCCACACGGCCGATGAAGGCGGTCTCCGCCGCCGCCGGCGACGGCGTCGGCCCGCTGGCGCTGTCGGCCGCGCCCAGGCCGTCGTGCAGCGCCTGCAGGCGGGCGCTGGGGGCGAGGCCGAGCTCGTCGGCCAGCCGGCGGGTGAAATCGCGCCAGGCCTCGCGGGCGCGCACGACCTGGCCGCTTTGCGCGAGCCGCGTCAGCAGCGCGCCCAGGGCGGCTTCGTCGAGCGGGTCGGCGTCGAGCAGGCGCGTCGCCAGCCCGATGCCCTCGGCGGTGCCGATGTCGCCGGCGAGAACCTCGAGCGCCGCGGCACGCCATGCGGCACGGAGCCGGTCGCGCTCGAAACGAAGCCATGCGGACCAGGCCTCGTTGGTGTCATCGTCGAAGCCTTGCAGCCATTCGCCGCGGCGCAGCGCGAGTGCGTCGGCGTGCCGGCCGGCCTGCAGTGCCTCCTCGAATGCGGACACGTCGGTCGCGGCGTCCAGGCGCACCGCGCCGGACTGCAGTTCGAGTGCCGCGCCCCAGGGCCGCTCCTGCAGCCGGAACAGCGTCTTGCGCAGGTTGGTCAATGCGAGCCGGGGTTCGTGCCCGGGCCACAGCAGCGCGGCCAGGTCCTGGCGCGTCACCCAAGATCGCCGCTGGGCGAGCAGCACGAGCAACTGGCTGCCGCGTTCGAGCGGCAAGGCCGATATCGCGCCGCCCTGTTCGATCGACGGCGCGCCGAACAGCAGAACGCGCAGAGCCATGCGTCATTCTCGGCTCAGCGGCGGTATCCCGGGTCCTTCGCGTCGACCAGTCTCTGCAGCGCGGTGAAGCCGTCCTCGCCGGCGCCGTACTTCGGGTTGAAGTTCAGCGCGTCGCGCACGCAGGCCTCGAGCACCGGCACCGGGATCGGCCGCAGCGCCCCCTTGCCCTGCGAAGCCAGCTGCACCTCGCAGGCCCGCTGCACCACCCACATGTAGGCGAAGGCCTGCGGCAGCGTCTGGCCGATCACGACCGGGCCGTGGTTGCGCAGCAGCAGCACCGGCTTGCCGCCCGCGCTGGCGAGGATGCGCTGGCCCTCCTCGAGGTGCACGGTGATGCCCTCGAACTCGTGGTACGCCACCTTGCCCCACAGCTGCGCGGCGTAGAAGTTGGTGAAGGACAGGCCTTCCTCGAGGCAGCACACCGCCATCGTCGGCGTGGTGTGCACGTGCATCACGCAGTGCGCGTCGGGCAGCGTGGCGTGGATGGCGCCGTGGAAGGTGAAGCCGGCCGGATTGATCGGCCAGTCGCTGTGGCCGAGGATGTTCCCGTCCACGTCGACCTTGACGAGGTTGGACGCCGTCACCTCGCTGTAGTGCAGCCCGAAGGGGTTGACGAGGAACTGGCCTTCCTCGCCAGGCACGCGCAGCGAGAGGTGGTTGTAGATGAGTTCGGTCCAGCCCAGGTGGTCGAAGATGCGGTAGGCGGCGGCGAGCTGCACGCGAGCCTCCCATTCGGCGGCGCTGAAGCGCTCCGGGCGGGCGAAGGCGGGGGCAGGGGAGGTCATGGCGGCTCCTCAGGCGAAGCGGAAGGACACGGTGCCCAGCGGCCCGTAGTCGGCGTGGATGCAGTCGCCGGCCACCGCCGGGGTGGGGCGGGTGAAGGAGCCGGCCAGCACCACGTCGCCGGCATGCAGGCGCTCGTCGTGCGGCGCGATCTTGTTGGCCAGCCAGGCCACGCCGGTGGCGGGGTGGTTGAGCACGCCGGCGGCCAGGCCGGTCTCCTCGATCACGCCGTTCTTGAACAGCATCGCGCCGACCCAGCGCAGGTCCAGCGCATCGGGTTTCACCGGCCGGCCGCCGAGCACGATGCCGGCATTGGCGGCAAAGTCGCTGATGGTGTCGAACACCTTGCGCGGCGCCTTCGTCTCGCGGTCGAACTGCTCGATGCGCGCGTCGATGATCTCCAGCGCCGGGCACACGTAGTCGGTGGCGGCGAGCACATCGAACAGCGTCGTGCCCGGGCCCTGCAGCGGCCGGCCGAGCACGAAGGCGAGCTCGACCTCGACGCGCGGCGCGATGAAGCGCGCGATCGGGATGTCGCCGCCCTGCTCGAAGAACATGTCGTCCATCAGCGGCGCGTAGTCCGGCTCGCTGATCTGGCTGGACAGCTGCATCGCGCGTGAGGTCAGGCCGATCTTGCGGCCCTTGATGCTTCGGCCGTCGGCCAATTCCAGCGCCACCCAGGCGCGCTGGATCGCGTAGCCGTCGTCGATGCTCATCTGCGGAAACTGGCGCGAGAAGTGGCGCAGCGGCGTGCGGGCCTTGCGCGCGTCGTAGAGCTGGCGCGCCAGCGCGGCGATGGTGGCGTTGTCGAGCATGGTTCAGCCCTTGGCGAACAGCGGATGGAGGTTGCCGAACTTGGCATCGAACACCTCGTCGCCGACGTCGACCTGCAGCGTCAGCCCGACGGCGCGGCGTGCCAGCACGGGGGCGAAATGCTGCTTCGCCGCGTCGGCCAGCGCCTGGCCGGCGGCGCGCTGCGTGGCTTCGCTGCGACCGCGGCCCATGCGCAGGTGGAACCAGCAGAAGGCGTGGTCGCCCGAGCCGTCGGCCACCGCGAAATGCGCCGCCGGGTAGGCCAGCACGCGCGTTCCGCCGGTCGGGAAGACCTGCGCGCCGGCCTCGTCGCGCACCGCCAGCATGGCGTCGGCGAGCGTGCGGCACAGCGCGGTCATGTCGGTCTCGGGCTCGAGGTTGGGTGTGTAGAGGATGACGAGGTGCGGCATGGCGGCTCCGGCCTCACAGCCGCGTGGCGATCGAGGTGTAGCCCTCGGCGCTGGAAGCGACGGGCGCCGGGATCGCCGTGCCCGACTGCGGCGTGACCGGGAACACGGCGTTGATCTGCCCGGTGCCCGAAGCGCCGAAGTAGGGCGTGACGATCTGCGCCGGCGCGTCGTAGTCGCTCCAGCCGAGCGCGCCCATCAGCATCGCGGTGTCGTGCATGAAGCCTTCACCGTGGCCCTTGGCGGCGTACTCGGGCAGCATGCCGCAGAAGGTCTTCCAGTCGCCGCGCTTCCAGATCTCCACCACCTCGTGGTCCAAAGCCTGCAGGAAGGGGCTCCAGATCCTGAAGGCGAACTCCGGTGCCAGGCCGTTCTGCGCGAAGCGGTGGCTGAGCGACCCGCTGGCGAGAAAGGCCACCGTGCCGTCGTAGTGCTGCTCCACCGCGCGGCGCATCGCCCAGCCCAGCCGCGCGCTGTCGTTCAGGTAGTGCGCCTGGCACAGCGCCGAGACCGAAACGACCTTGAAATGCCGGTCCTCGTTCATGTAGCGCATCGGCACCAGGGTGCCGTACTCCGGCGCGAGCGTGGTGCGCTCGTGCGCCAGCGTCTCCACGCCCATCTGATTGGCCACCTGGGCGAGCAACTGGCCGAGTGCCGGGTTGCCCGGGAACTCGTAGGCGAGGTTGGAGATGAAATGCGGCAGCTCGTTGCTGGTGTACAGGCCCTTGAAGTGCGGCGCGCAGTTGACGTGGTAGTTGGCGTTGACCAGCCAGTGCGTGTCGAACACCACGATGGTGTCCACCCCAAGCTCGCGGCAGCGCCGGCCGATCTCGATGTGGCCGTCGATGGCGTCGCGCCGCGTGCCCCGGCGCGGGCCGTCGAGCTCGCTG
>CAZVLY010000089.1:0-13467 GCA_964628175.1 uncultured Piscinibacter sp.
GCCGCGCCAGCGCCTTCATCCTGTCGATCGACGACGAGGAGTTCACCGCCGGCCCGGAGATCGACCCGGCGGTGGTGAACCTGCGTAAGTTCATCCAGGAGATCCGCTTCAAGAACGCGGAGATCCCGATCTACCTGTATGGCGAGACGCGCACCTCGCAGCACCTGCCCAACGACGTGCTGCGCGAGCTGCACGGTTTCATCCACATGTTCGAGGACACGCCGGAGTTCGTGGCCCGCCACATCATCCGCGAGGCCAAGAGCTACATGGACGGCCTGGCGCCGCCGTTCTTCCGCGCGCTGGTCGACTACGCGCAGGACGGCTCGTACTCCTGGCACTGCCCGGGCCACTCCGGCGGCGTCGCCTTCCTGAAGAGCCCGGTGGGGCGCATGTTCCACCAGTTCTTCGGCGAGAACATGCTGCGCGCCGACGTCTGCAACGCCGTCGACGAGCTCGGCCAGCTGCTCGACCACACCGGTCCGGTGGCGGCCTCGGAGCGCAACGCGGCGCGCATCTTCAACGCCGACCACTGCTTCTTCGTCACCAACGGCACGAGCACGAGCAACAAGATGGTCTGGCACCACACGGTGGCGCCGGGCGACGTGGTGGTGGTCGACCGCAACTGCCACGTCTCGATCCTGCACTCGATCATCATGACCGGCGCGGTGCCCGTGTTCCTGCCGCCCACGCGCAACCACTACGGCATCATCGGCCCGATCCCGCAGAGCGAGTTCTCGCCCGAGGCCATCAAGCGCAAGATCGCCAAGAACCCGCTGCTGGCCGGCGTCGACCCCGAGACCGTCAAGCCGCGCATCCTGACGCTGACGCAGAGCACCTACGACGGCGTGCTCTACAACACCGAGACGATCAAGCAGTCGCTGGACGGCTACATCGACACGCTGCACTTCGACGAGGCCTGGCTGCCGCACGCCGCCTTCCACAAGTTCTACGGCACCTACCACGCGATGGGCCGCAAGCGTGCGCGGCCGAAGGACCAGCTGGTCTTCGCCACACAGTCGACCCACAAGCTGCTGGCCGGCCTCAGCCAGGCCTCGCAGGTGCTCGTGCAGGACTCGCCAGGGCGCAAGCTCGACCGGCACCTGTTCAACGAGGCCTACCTGATGCACACCTCGACCAGCCCGCAGTACGCGATCATCGCCAGCTGCGACGTGGCCGCAGCGATGATGGAAGCGCCGGGCGGCACCGCGCTGGTGGAGGAGAGCATCTCCGAGGCGCTCGACTTCCGCCGCGCCATGCGCAAGGTCGACAAGGAATACGGCAAGGACTGGTGGTTCAAGGTCTGGGGCCCGGACAAGCTCACCCACGACGGCATCGGCACCAGCGCCGACTGGGTGCTCAAGGCCGGCGACAAGTGGCACGGCTTCGGCGACCTGGCCGAAGGCTTCAACCTGCTCGACCCGATCAAGAGCACCATCATCACGCCGGGGCTCGATGTCTCCGGCAAGTTCGCCAAGACCGGCATCCCGGCGTCGATCGTCACCAAGTTCCTCGCCGAACACGGCGTGGTGGTCGAGAAGACGGGCCTGTACTCGTTCTTCATCATGTTCACCATCGGCATCACCAAGGGCCGCTGGAACACGCTGCTGACCGCGCTGCAGCAGTTCAAGGACGACTACGACAAGAACCAGCCGCTGTGGCGCATCCTGCCGGAGTTCATCGCCAAGCACCCGCGCTACGAGCGCATGGGCTTGCGCGACCTGTGCCAGAGCATCCACGAGATGTACGCGCGCGGCGACGTGGCGCGGCTGACCACCGAGATGTACCTGTCGGACCTGCACCCGGCGATGAAGCCCAGCGACGCCTACGCGCACATCGCGCACCGCAAGACCGAGCGGGTGGAAATCGATCAGCTCGAGGGGCGCATCACCACCGCGCTGCTCACGCCCTATCCGCCGGGCATCCCGCTGCTGATTCCGGGCGAGCGATTCAACCGCAAGATCGTCGACTTCCTGCGCTTCACGCGCGAGTTCAACGCCGCCTTCCCCGGCTTCGACACCGACGTGCACGGCCTGGTGGAGGAAGAAGGCGAGGCCGGCGCGCCGCGCCGCTACTTCGTCGACTGCGTGAGATAGGGCCTGCTTCGGCCCGCGCCGGGACGCGGGAACGGCTAAGCTGGTCAAAGCGCGACGCCGTCGCGGCAGGGAGCCAAGATGCCGCATCGGGTGCTGTCCGACCCGCCAGTCCAGGTGCACATCCTCGGCCCCTTCCTGGGGGCCATCGCGGTGCTGGCCGCCCTGTGCGCCATCGGCTTCCAGATGCTGTCGGCCGCGCGAGCCTTCGTCGGCGGCGAAAGCCTGTGGTCCAAGGCGCGCAGCGAGGCCGTTGCGAGCCTGCGTGACTACGCGGTGTCGCGCGCCACGGCGGACCACCGGCGCTTCCTGCAGGCGCTGGCCGTGCCACTGGGAGACCGGCGTGCGCGGCTCGCGCTCGACGGCGTCCCGCTCGACATCGAAGCAGCCCGCGCCGGTTTTCTGGCCGGTGGCAACGATGCGGGCGACGTCGACGGCATGATCCGGCTGTATCGATACTTCGGGCGCACGCCTTTCCTGCGCGAGTCGGTCGCCGCCTGGAAGGAGGGCGACCTCGTGATCGACGGACTCCAAGGTCTCGGGGAACGCCTGCGCGATCGCATCGAGGCCGGTGACGACGCCGCGGCCCTGGCGCCGCTGCGCGCCGAACTCGACCGGCTCGATGGCCGTGTCACCCTCGTAGAGAAGCGCTTCTCGATGGCGCTCGGCGAGGCATCTCGCCGCACCGAGCTCCTGCTGACGGCCTCCGTGCTCCTGCTGGCCCTGCTGCTCGCGCTCGCCAGCACCGTGTTCGTGCGCCGCGTGCTGCGCCACCAGCTCGAAGGGCGGCGCCTGCTGGCCGAGGCGAACGAGCGCTGGGAACTGGCCGGCGACGCCGCCGGGATCGGCGTGTTCGAGTGGGACAGCGACGACGACAGCAGCGCACTCGACGCGCAGGCGCGCCGTCTGCTGGGCGTGGCCGAGCCGGCCGGCCGGGTTCCGCGCGCGCTGCTGCGCGAGCATGTTCTCGCGGCCGATCGCGAGGCGCTTCAGTCCGCGCTGGCGGACTGCCTGAGGCAGCGCGAGAGTCGCGTTCAACTGCGCTTCCGGGTGGCCTTGCCGGGCGCGTCCGACGTGCGCCACATCGAGCTGGCCGCGCTCGGGCACGAGGTCGGGCAGCCGGCGCGGCAGCGCATGGTGGGCATCGTGCGCGACGTCACCGAATCGGTCACCCAAGCGAGGCTGACGCTGGAGAAGGAAGCGGCCGAGCGCGTGGCGCGCTTGCGCATGGAGTTCCTGTCGCGCCTGAGCCATGAACTGCGCACACCACTGAACGCCGTGCTCGGGCTGGCCCAGCTGCTGGCCATGGACCGCAAGGAGCCGCTCAGCGCCGAGCAGTCGCGGCGGGTGGCCATCATCCTGGACAGCGGCCAGCACCTGCTGCGCCTGGTCGACGACGTGCTCGACATCAGCCGCATCGATGCCGGCACGTTGGCACTGCAGACCCAGCCGGTGGACTTGCGCGCGGCCATCGAGGCGAGCCTGCATCTGGTCGAGTCGGAGCGCGCAGCCTGCGAGGTGCGGGTCGAGACGCGGCTGCCGGACGGCCCGCTGGTGATCCAGGGCGACCGTCTGCGGCTTCAGCAGGTGCTGGCCAACCTGTTCAGCAATGGCTGCAAGTACAACCGGCGCGGTGGCCGGCTGGGCGTCGAGGTGTCCGTGGCCGAAGGCATGGTGCGCATCGCGGTGACCGATCAAGGTCGCGGCATGGACGCTGACCAGCTGGCGCAGCTGTTCCAGCCGTTCCAGCGATTCGATCCCCGCAGCGATGTGGCCGGCACCGGGCTCGGCCTGGTCATCGTCAAGCTGCTGGTCGAACTGATGCGCGGTCGCATCGACGTGACCAGCACGCCGGGTCAGGGCTCGCGATTCGAGGTCGTTCTGCCCCAGGCCGATCGGGGCTGAGGCGAGGCCAGGGCAGCCTCAGGCGATGTGCGAGATCAGCACGCCGGGCGCCGGCTGCAGCTGGCCCTCGGCGTGCGCCTGCCCCGGCGCCGGTGACGGCGAGCCCGGCGCGCTGGCGCCGGCGCGGCGCACCGCCAGGCCGACCGACATCATGTCGACCACCAGCAGGTGCAGGATGCGCGAGATCATCGAGACGAAGGTGGTCACGTCCTCGTTGTGTTCGACCGGGATGCACACCGTCGAGCGGCGCGCCAGCGGCGACTGGCCGGCCGTCACCGCGATCACCGCCGCGCCGCGCTCCACTGCCAGGCCGGCGGCGCGCGCCAGCTCGGGCGGCTGGCCCGAGCTCGAGATGAACACGGCCACGTCATTGGGCCCGAGCAGTTCGGCGGCCATGGTGTGCATGGCCGCGTCGGTGTGGGCGACCGAGGGGATGCGGAAGCGGAACAGCTTGTGTTGCGCGTCCAGCGCCACCACCGCCGAATTGCCCATCGCGTAGAACTCGACGCGCTTGGCCTGGCGCAGGTACTCGATGGCCCGGTCCACCGCCTCGACGTTGAGCGACTCGCGGAACTGCATGATCGCGGAGATGGTGTTGTCCAGCACCTTGGCGCACAGGTCGCCGGTGCTGTCCTGCCGGCGCACCTGCGAACGCTGCACCGGCAGCGTGCCGGTCAGGCCCGAGCCCAGCTTCAGCTTGAAGTCGGCCAGGCCCTGGAAACCCAGCGAGCGGCAGAAGCGGATCACCGTGGGCTGGCTCACCTCGGCTCCCTGGGCGATCAGTGCGATCGGGTCGTTCAGCGCGGTGCGCGGGTTGTCCAGCACGAAGTTGGCGACACGCTTCTCGGCCGGCGAGAGCGCCTCGCGCGAGGCGCGCACGCGCTCGAGCAGCGGGCTCCCGCCTTCCTGGTCGGGCACGTGGTCGGCCAGCAGCGACGACACGCCGTGGAAGGCCGGGTTCTCGGCCGTCAGCACGTAGGTCGGGATGCGCGCCACGTAGTTGCTGAAGCGGCCCTTCTCCTCGAAACGCTGGCGGAAGGGCGAGCGGTCGAACAGCTCGCCCAGCCGCGGCACGATGCCCCCGCCGACGAAGATGCCGCCGGTGGCGCCCAGCGTGAGCGCCAGGTCGGAGGCCATGGTGCCGAGCATCGCGCAGAAGCTCTCGACCGTCTCGCTGCAGGCCGAGTCGGCGTTCTGCAGGGCGCGGCGCACGATCTCCGCCGCGCTCAGGTGCAGCTCGGCGCCCGGCTTGTCGTGGGTGAGCGCCTGGTAGATCAGCTCCAGGCCGGGGCCGGAGAGCAGCCGCTCGGCAGAGACGCGCGGCATGGTCTTCCAGGCGAACTGCAGGATGCGCAGCTCGCGCTCGTCGGTCGGCGCGAAGCCGACGTGGCCGCCCTCGGTGGCCAGCGTCACCCAGCGGTCGCCGCTGGGGATGAGGCCCGAGACGCCCAGGCCCGTGCCCGGCCCGATCAGGCCGATCACGCCGTTGGCCTGCGCCTCGCCGCCGCCGACCTGGTGGCGGCCGTCGGCACCCACGCGCGGCAAGGACATCGCCAGCGCGGTGAAGTTGTTGACCACCAGCAGCGTGGTCAGGTCGAGCTGGCGCTGCGCCTCCTGGATCGAGAAGGCCCAGTCGCGGTTCGTCATGCGCACCCAGTCGCCTTCGATCGGATTGGCGATCGCCACGGCGCCGTGGCGGGGCTTGATGCCGGGCAGCGTGTCGAGGTAGGCCTGCACCACCGCGGTGAAGCCGGGGTAGTCGGCACAGGGCAGCACCGCCACGTGCTCGAAGCGGCCCGGCACCTGCTCGATGCAGAAGCGCGCATAGGTCGCACCGATGTCGGCCAGCAGGCGCGGATCAGCGTGCGCTTGCACGGAAGCAGTACGTTCGAGGGGCATGGAGGTGGTGTCCGCGAGCGGGGCTAGCGGGCCTTCAGGATCAGGACCTGCTGCGCCGCGAGCCGGAGCTGAGCAGCTTCGGTGCCAGGCCGGCTGGCACTGCGCTTCTTCGTGGCGACGAAGGGCAGGGCGGCGCCCGCCGGGAAGGCGACCGTCCAACCCTCGGCCGGCATGCCGGCCGGCAGCGTGAACGTCGATTCGCGGTAGGCGAAGTTGATCAGCACCAGCAGCCGGCTGCCCTCGTGCTCGCGCGTGAAGGCGAAGATCGGCGCGTCGCGCTCCGACAGCGGGCTCATCGCGCCCAACGACAGCGCCGGCTCGGCATTGCGCAGCGCGATCAGGCCGCGGTACCAGCTCAGCAGCGAGTTCGGGTCGGCCTGTTCGGCCGCGACGTTGTGCGTCTTCCAGTTGCTCACGCTGGGCCGGTAGGGCTTGGCGGCCGTCGTGAAGCCGGCGTGGGGCTCGGCGCTCCAGCTCATCGGGCCGCGGATGGTCTGGTCCTCGTTGCCGGCGCCTTCCGACATGCCCAGGCCGATCTCCTCGCCGTAGTAGACGAAGGGCGTGCCGGGCAGGGTGAGCAGCGTGGCCGCGGCCACCTTGTAGCTCTTCTCATCGCCGGCGAACTGCTTCATCAGCCGCGGCCCCGCGAAGTAGTCGTGGTTGGCCAGCAGCGTGGCCAGGCGAGGCACCGGCAGCTTGCGCAGGTTGTAGAGCAGGTCGTCGCGCAGGCGGCCGATCTTCACGCTGCCCATGATGTGCTTGTGCAGGCCGAAGGCGAAGGCGCTGCCGCAGGAGTCGGCGGTGGCGAAGGGCGCCGGATCGCTGGGCGATTCGCACACCAGGTACTTGTTGCCGTAGCTGGCCAGCAGCGCCTGCACGCGCTTGAGCAATTGGTGGTTCTCGGGCTGGTTCTCCCAGGCGATGGCGCTGTTCTCGAACAGCACGCCGACCGCGTCGAAACGGAAGCCGTCGACGCCGCGGTTCAGCCAGAAGCGCAGGTTGTCGAGGTGGAAGTCGACGACCTTCGGATTGCGCAGGTTGAAGTCGGGCATGCCGGGATCGAACACCGCGTAGTACCAGCGCTGGTTGCCCTCGCGCCAGGGATCGCCGGCGAAGGTGTTCCATCCCTTGGGTTTGTCCTCGGCGAAGATGAACCAGTCGGCGTAGGGTGACTTGCGGCTGTCGTAGGCGCTCTCGAACACCGGATGCGCCGACGACACATGGTTCATCACGTAGTCGAGGATGACGGCGATGCCGCGCCGGTGCGCCTCGGCGAGGAAGCGGTCGAAGTCGGCCAGCGTGCCGTAGTCGGGCTCGATGTCGCGGTAGTCGACCACCGCGTAGCCGTGGTCGTGGTCTTCGCTCTTGAACACCGGCATCAGCCAGATTCCCTTGATGCCGAGCTGCTGGAGGTAGTCGAGCCGCGAGGTCAGCCCGGCGAGGTCGCCGATGCCGTCGCCGTTGCTGTCCTGGTAGGAGCGCACCAGGATCTCCATGAACACGCCGCGCTGCGCCCAGCCGGCGGGCAAGGTGCTCGGCACGGGCATGGCAGCCACCGGCGCGAGGCCGGGGATCTCGGCGGCCTGCGCCACGGAGCCGCCCGCCAGGGCGGCTCCGAAGCACAGCGCTGCCAGGGCGCGGCGCAGCCAGCGCATCGCGTCGGTCACTTGCAGGGAGTCTCTTCGCGGCCCTTCTTGGCCTCGTCGAGCGAGGTGTAGATCTTGCGATCGCCGCTGTTGACCCAGATCTCCTTGGTCGTGTTGCCGTCGAACTGCATGTCCTTGCCGCCCTGGTCCTTGGTCTCGCCCTTGTGGATGATGTAGTTGACCTTGCCGCCCGGGAAGTCCTCGAGCTTGACGTGCCAGTAGATGCCGAAGTCGTTCTTGCCGGTCGGCTCGACCGGGCTCGCCCAGCTCACGCCCGGCACGGCGGGGCCGCCGGGGCCGCGCTGGAAGATGTGCAGGCCCCAGTTGCTGTAGTTGGCGTCGCAGCGGTTGTAGTTGATGGCGACCGAGCCCGCGGGCGGGTTGGAGGTGGCCAGTGCCGGCGACAGCGCGGCGATCGAGAGGGTGGCGGCAAACGCCGTGCGCAGGAGGGAGCGGGACATCGTCATGTTGACCTCTTGAGGAGTGAAGGGGCCCGCGGGGCCCGGAGAAGAAATCAGCCCTTGATGCCGCCTGCCGTGAGGCCGGAGATCATCCACTTCTGCGCGAGGATGAACACCACGGTGATCGGCAGGCCGGAGAGGATGGCGGCGGCGGCGAAGTCGCCCCACAGGTACTTCTGCTGGTAGAGGAACTGCTGCGAGCCCACGGCCATGGTCAGCATGTCCTGCTGCTTGAGCAGGATCGAGGCGACCGGGTACTCGATGATCGCGCCGATGAAGGCGAGCAGGAACACCACCATCAGGATGGGCACCGCCATCGGCAGCAGCACCAGGCGGAAGGCCTGCCAGGGCGTGGCGCCGTCGACCTTGGCCGCCTCCTCGATCTCCACCGGGATGGTGTCGTAGTAGCCCTTGATGGTCCACACGTGCAGCGCGATCCCGCCCGAGTAGGCCAGCAGCAGCGCCCAGTGCGTGTCGATGCCCAGCGCCGGGAAGGCATTGCCGATGCGGTCGAAGATCGCGTAGATGGCCACCAGCGCCAGCACCGCCGGGAACATCTGCATGAGCATCAGGCCGAGCAGCGCCTGGCGCTTGCCGACGAACTTCATGCGCGCGAAGGCGTAGGCGGCGGTGGTCGACAGCAGCAGGCCGATCAGCGCCGACAGCGTGGCCACCTTCACCGAGTTCCACAGCCAGCGCAGCACCGGCAGGTCGGGTTCGATGAGGCGGCCGCTGGCGTCCTGGAAGGGCAGGCCGAGCGCGAAGCGCCAGTGCTCCAGGCTGATGGTGTCCGGGATGATGCTGCCGGTGGCGAAGTTGCCCGGCCGCAGCGAGATCGACAGGATCATCAGGAACGGGAAGATCACCACGGCGCACAGGCACAGCAGGAACACGTGCGCGGCAACGACCCGCCAGCGGTGCGACTTGTCGAGGACGATGGCCATGTCCGGTGCTCCTGGAGATGAGTCAGCGCTTGTCTTCTTCGACGACGCGCGTGAAGCGCATCTGCACCAGCGTGATCGCCGCCACCAGCAGGAAGATCACGGTGGAGATCGCCGCGGCCAGACCGAACTGCTGGCCCGAGTCCTGGAACGCGATGCGGTAGGTGTAGGACACCAGGATGTCGGTGGTGCCCGCCGGCACCGAGGTGTCGAGGAAGTCGGGTCGGCCGCCGGTGAGCAGGCTGATCAGCACGAAGTTGTTGAAGTTGAAGGCGAAGGAACTGATCAGCAGCGGCGTCAGCGGCTTGAGGATCAGCGGCAGCGTGATGCTGACGAAATTGGTGATCGGGCCCGCCCCGGCCACCGCCGAGGCCTCGTACAGGTCGGCCGGAATGGCCTTGATCAGGCCCATGCACACGACCATCATGTACGGGAAGCCGAGCCAGGTGTTGACCAGCAAGAGCATCGCCTTGGCGAGGAAGGGGTCGGAGAACCAGGCCGGCTTGACGCCGAACAGGCCACTGAGGATCAGGTTGATCTCGCCGGTGTTCTGGTTGAACAGGCCGCGGAACACCAGGATCGAGATGAAGCCGGGCACCGCGTAGGGCAGGAACAGCAGGATGCGGTAGAAGCCCTTGAACTGCAGGTTCTCCCAGTTCAGCAGCACCGCGAGGAACATGCCCAGTGCGGTGGCGAACAGCACGGTCAGGCCGGAGAACACCACCGTCCAGATGAAGATGCGCAGGAAGGGCTCGCGAAAGCGCTGCTCGGTGAAGATGCGCGTGTAGTTGTCCCAGCCGATGCCGACCTGGAAGCCCGGCTGCAGCGGCTCGCCCGCGGCCGTCTCGAAGAAGCCGGTCTTGAAGTTCGGCTTGATGACGGCCTGCGTCTGCTGGTTGACCAGGCTGCCGTCGGCGTTGCGCTTGTACAGCGGGCTGGACTGGGCGAACTCGCGCAGGCTCGACATGCGCAGCTTCGCGCCGTCCGGCGTGCTGACGCTGATCGCCTTCAGCGGCTTCTGGCGCTCGATCAGCGTCTTCAGCGGCACCGCGTCGCCCAGCGCCACGGCGGCGGTTTCCTCGGGCACCGCCTGCAGTTCGAGCGGCCGCTCGGCGCTCAGCGCGAGCGGGCCGAACAGGAAGCTCTTGCCGGTGTCGGCATGCTCGAGCCGGCCACGGAACTCGCTGCCGTCGGCGTGCAGCGAGAAGTTGTAGACCACGCCCTCGACGCGGAAGCTCTCGTCGAGCAGGTAGGCCTCGGCGCGCGGGTACTCGAGCAGGTTCTTCGAGCTGTAGTTGCTGAAGCCGATGGCGATCGTGTAGACCATCGGGAAGACCACGAAGATCAGCGCCGCCGCGATGCCGGGGAAGAGGTAGCGGAAGGCATAGACCTTCTGCGAGGTGTAGATCCACAGCGCCAGGCCCACGATCACCAGGATGGTGCCGGCCAGCAGCGTCTCGCCGACCGCGTAGACCAGGGTCACGAGGTACAGCGCCGCCAGCACGATCAGCGCGAGCAGGGCCGGGCCGGCCAGCCGGCGAAGGGGCGATGCGGGACTCATGTGCGTGGCAGCGGGGCGTCTTTGCAGAGGTTCGATCGCGGAGGCGGGCGGCTCACCGCGGCACGGGTGTGCCGCGGCGAGCCGTCAGCTCACTTGGCGACGATGCGCTTGGCAGCTGCGTCGAGCGCTTCCTTGGGCGCCTGGCGGCCTTCGGTCATGTTCTGCAGTGCCGAGGCCATCGACGACCAGAAGCGGCCCATCTCCGGGTTGTTGGGCATCGGCGCGCCGTCCTGCGCCGAGGCCATGGTGGCCTGGATGTTGGGGTTGCTCTTGAGCTCGGCGTACAGCGCCTTGCTCGCCGGCGTGCCCAGCGGCACGTCGTCGTTGATCATCTTCAGGCCCTTGACGCTGAGCATGTAGTTCTCGATGAACTCCACCGCCACGTCGCGGTTCTGCGAAGACTTGTTGATCATCGCGCCGAGCACGCCGACGAAGGGTGCCGCCTTCTTGCCGCCGACGGCCGGGATGCGGGCCACGCCGAAGTCGATGTTCGACTTCTTCAGGTTGTCCCACGACCACGGGCCGTTGATCATCATCGCGACCTTGCCCTGCGACATGCCGGCTTCCATGTCGGCATAACTCGCGCCCTTGGGCATCACGCCGGACTTGATCATCTTGTCCAGCACTTCCGCGCCCTTGACCGCGCCGGCGTTCGCCACGCCGCTGTCGGCGGCGTCGTAGGTGCCGTCGGCCTTCAGCTTGAACGGGTAGCCGCCGTTGGCGGCCAGCAGCGGCCAGGTGAAGTAGGTGTTGTTGTAGTCCCAGAGGATGGCCTTCTTGCCCTGCGCCGACAGCTTCTTGTCCAGCGCGATCACCTCGTCGAAGGTCTTCGGCGGCGTGGGCACCAGGGCCTTGTTGTAGACCAGCGCCACCGCCTCGATCGAGATCGGGTAGCCCCAGGTCTTGCCACCGACCGTGAAGGCCTTCAGCGCCAGCGGGTCGATGTCGGCCATCACCTTCTTGCTCGGCGTCACCGGCTGCAGCAGGCCGCCGGCGATCCACTCGCCGATGCGGTCGTGCGGCCAGATCCAGATGTCCGGGCCCTTGCCGGCGGCCGCGGCCTGCTGGAACTTGCCCGGCGCGTCTTCCGGATGCTCCACGGTCACCTGCACGCCCGTCTTCTTGGCGAACTCGTCGCCGATCTTCTGCAGCCCGTTGTAGCCCTTGTCGCCGTTGATCCAGACCAGCAGCTTGCCCGGCTCGGACGCGAAGGCCGAGCCGCCCAGGCTCGACCCCAGGGCGAGTGCCGCGGCGGCTGCGACGAAGTGGATGCGTTGACGTTGAGGTTTCATATCGTTCTCCTTCAGTGGTGCCCGTGTCGGGTGGTGGGATCGTAGGGCGAGCGTTTCGCCACGACGTTGCCGTTTGTCGGGGGTGGCCCTCAACCGGCCTGCGGCAGGGTCTTGCCCTGCTGATTGAACAGGAAGCACCGCCTGGGCGGCAGGCCCAGCCAGGCCGTGTCGCCGGTGTCCAGCGGGTTCTCGGGATCGGTGCGCACCGTCAGGCTCTCGGTGCCGCCGGTGAGCATGACGTGCAGGTAGGTGGTGTCGCCCAGGTGCTCGGCCAGTTGCACGTGGCTCTTCACGGCGTTCTCGGCCTGCTGCGCGGTGGCGTGCACATGCTCGGGCCGGATGCCCAGCGTCACGGGCTCGCCTGCCGGCACCGTGGTGGCGTCGGCCGCCACCTGCACCACGCTGCCGTCGTGCAGCTTGACGGTGGCCAGCATCGGCGTGGCGGAAGCCAGCGTACCGGCGATGAAGTTCATCTTCGGGCTGCCGATGAAGCCGGCCACGAACTTGTTGACCGGCTGGTGGTACAGCTCCAGCGGCGTGCCGACCTGCTCGATGCGGCCGGCATTGAGCACGACGATGCGGTGGGCGAGCGTCATCGCCTCCACCTGGTCGTGCGTGACGTAGATCATCGTCGTCGCCAGCTCCTTGTGCAGCCGCGACAGCTCGACGCGCATCTGCACCCGCAGCGCCGCATCGAGGTTGGAAAGCGGTTCGTCGAACAGGAACACGCCGGGCTTGCGCACGATGGCGCGACCGATGGCCACGCGCTGGCGCTGGCCGCCCGACAGGGCCTTGGGCCGGCGCTCGAGCAGGTGCTCGATCTGCAGGATCTGCGCGGCGCGGTCGACCGCTGCCTTGATCTCCGCCTTGCTCATGCCGCCCAGCTTCAGGCCGAAGGCCATGTTCTCGGCCACCGTCATGTGCGGGTAGAGCGCGTAGCTCTGGAACACCATCGCGATGCCACGCTTGGCCGGCGGCACCTCGTTGACCAGCTCGCCACCGATGTACAGCTCGCCGCCGCTGATCTCTTCGAGCCCGGCAATGCAGCGCAGCACGGTCGACTTGCCGCAGCCCGAGGGCCCGACGAAGACCATGAACTCGCCGTCGCGGATCTCCAGGTCGATGCCCGGGATGATCGTCAGGTCGCCGAACGATTTCTTCAGCGCTTTCAACAGGACATTGGCCATCGGGGGTGCCGGCTGGAGGACAGCTGTCTTGCGGGGAAGCGGGCCGGCCCCGGGGCGGGGCCGGCCGCTGGGTCAGGCGTCGATCAGAACCAGGTCTCGACCTGGAAGCCGACGGCCGTGGCGCTCGACTTCGTCAGCCCGCGCGTCGCCTTGTAGGCGTCGTTGAAGCTGAAAGAAGTCACGTAGAAGCGGAACTCCGGGCGGTCGTAGTAGTTCGGGCCGACCGTCAGCGTCGGGGCGACGGTGAACTTGGTCAGACGATCCGTCTGGCCGCCCTGGGGCTTGTGGCTCGAAATGCCCAGTTCGCCCTGCAGCTTGAAGTTCTTCGTGAACGCGTAGGCGACGCGGCCGCCGATCGTGTTGAAGCTCTCCTTGTTGTTCGGCGTGCCTTGCTTGCCGAACACCAGCAGGGCCTGGCCGGTCAGCGGGCCCTTGGTCCACTGCATGCTCTCCACGAGGCGCCAGCGCTTCATGTCCGAGTCGTC
>CAZVLY010000090.1:0-13368 GCA_964628175.1 uncultured Piscinibacter sp.
TCCATCACGTGCTTGCTGGTGTCGTACAGGTTGGGCGAGCCGGGGTGCTTGAGCGCCGGCGTGCCGTAACACGGCCAGGGCAGGCCGAAGTAGTCGCCGTCGAGCTTGTAGCCGGTCTCCTTGTCGATGCCGCCCTTGGCCTTGAGCGTCTTCACGTCGAAGACGTTCATGTTGCGCATGTGCGCCTTCAGGCGCTCGGGGCTCTGGCCGGTGTAGCCGATGGTCCAGACGCTGGCGTTGATCTCGCGGAGGATGGACTCGACCTCGGGCTCGTCCATGCCGCCCTTGCCCTTGACCATCTTGTAGTTCTTGACCAGCTCCTTGTCGAAGCCCAGCTTCTGCGCGAGCTGGTACATGATCATGTGGTCATTGCGCGACTCCCACAGCGGCTCGATGACCTGTTCACGCCACTGGATCGAGCGGTTCGACGCGGTGCACGAGCCGCTGGTCTCGAACTGCGTGGTGGCCGGCAGCAGGTAGACGGCGCGGTTCGGGTTCTGGTCCTCGGGCTTGCCGGGCATCGCCGCCAGCGCGGCGGTGGCGCTCGGGAAGGGATCGACCACGACCATCAGGTCGAGCTTGTCCATCGCCTTCTTCATCTCCAGGCCGCGGGTCTGCGAGTTCGGCGCATGGCCCCAGAAGAACAGGCCGCGCAGGTTGCTGTCCTGGTCGATCAGTTCGTTCTTCTCGAGCACGCCGTCGATCCAGCGCGACACCGTCATGCCCGGCTTGGTCATCATGCCCGGCGCGTACTGCTTCTTGATCCACTCGAAGTCGACCTTCCAGGCGTTCGCGAAGTGCTTGAACGAGCCTTCGGCGAGGCCGTAGTAGCCGGGCAGCGAATCGGGGTTCGGGCCCACGTCGGTGGCGCCCTGCACGTTGTCGTGGCCGCGGAAGATGTTCGCGCCGCCGCCACTGGTGCCGATGTTGCCCAGCGCCAGCTGCAGGATGCAGGAGGCGCGCACCATCGCATTGCCGATGGTGTGCTGCGTCTGGCCCATGCACCACACGATGGTGCTCGGGCGGTTCTCGGCCATCGTCTTGGCCACCTGCAGGCAGGTGGCCTCGTCGACGCCGCTGGCCTCGAGCACCTTGTCCGGCGTCCACTTGGCGAGCACGTCCTCGCGGACCTTGTCCATGCCGTAGACGCGGTCCTCGATGTACTTCTTGTCTTCCCAGCCGTTCTTGAACACGTGGTACAGCACGCCGAACAGGAACGGGATGTCGCTGCCCGAGCGGATGCGCACGTACTGGTCGGCCTTGGCCGCCGTGCGCGTGAAGCGCGGGTCGACCACGATCATCTTGCAGCCGTTCTCCTTGGCGTGCAGCACGTGCAGCATCGACACCGGGTGCGCCTCGGCGGCGTTGCTGCCGATGTACAGCGCCGCCTTGGCGTTCTGCATGTCGTTGTAGGAGTTCGTCATCGCACCGTAGCCCCAGGTGTTCGCGACGCCCGCGACCGTGGTGCTGTGGCAGATGCGCGCCTGGTGGTCGCAGTTGTTGCTGCCCCACAGGCTCATCCACTTGCGCAGCAGATAGCTCTGCTCATTGTTGTGCTTGGACGAGCCGACGACAAACACCGAGTCGGGCCCACTCTGCTTGCGCAGTTCGAGCATCTTGGCGCTGATCTCGTCGAGCGCCTGCTCCCAGCTGATGCGCTCGTACTTGCCGCCCACGAGTTTCATCGGGTACTTCAGGCGGAACTCACCGTGCCCGTGCTCGCGCACCGCAGCGCCCTTGGCGCAGTGCGCGCCGAGGTTGATCGGCGAATCGAACACCGGCTCCTGGCGCACCCAGACGCCGTTCTCGACCACCGCATCGATCGCGCAGCCCACCGAGCAATGGCCGCACACCGTGCGCTTGACGACGACCTTCTTGTCGCCCGAGGCGGCCTTGGCCGCATCGGCAGCCTGCGCCTTCTTCACCAGCGTCAGCTGCGACACCGCGATGCCGGCCCCCACGCCGAGGCCGGAGCGGCGCAGGAACGAGCGCCGGTCCATCGTGGGAATCGCGCGGGACACCCCGCGGGCAAGGCTGGACACCAGCGAAGAGGCCGAGCCCGCGGCGGACGACGACGATTTGCGCGTGAGCAGCATGGGAACTCCTTGAGCGTGCAACGGCGGGCGCGAATGGCCCGGTCGGAAAGTGGGAGCGGTCAGACCCGCGCGGTCTGGTAGTAGCGCAGCACGTGCTGCGTCACCTGGTAGCCGCCCTTGTCGGCCTCGGCCTGGCCGGCTGCCGAAGCGGGCGCCGGCTCGGCGGGCGCCTTGGGCAGCACGGCGGCCACGGCGGCGAGCGCGCCAGCGGTACCTGCGCCGGCAAAGATGGTGCGGCGGGAGAGCTTGGGCTGAACCTTGTCCATCGGGGGCCTCCAGTGCGGCACAGATTGACCTGTGCAAAAGTGTGCATATCTTAGCCACGCATCGGTCAGTTTCTCGACGTGGCGAACCCTCGCAAACACGCATGCCTTGCCGCGACAAGGTGTCGCACGCCGTTCGCCGGCGCATCGCGACAACTTGTCGCGCCCGGCGATGTTCACCCGAGGGTATGTACCCAGTCGATCAGCCCGCCTCGCCGGCGACTTGCAGCGCCTGTGCCACAGTAGCGCCCTGCGAAACAGCCCGATCCGATGCCCTCGACCCCGACCCCGCCCGAATGGCCGCTGGCCCACCTGCTCGTCGTCGACGACGAAGCCGGCATGCGCAACTTTCTCGAGAAGACCCTGGCCAGCCGCTGTGGCGAGGTGCACAGCGCGGCCGACGCCGAGGCCGGCGACGCGTTGGTGCGGCGCCATCGCTTCGACCTGCTGATCCTCGACATCACGCTGCCAGGCAAGAGCGGCATCGCCTGGCTGCGCGAACTGCGTGAACGCGGCTTCGGCGGCGAGGTGGTGCTGATCACCGCCTTCGCCGACCTCGACACCGCGATCGAGGCGCTGCGCGCCGGCGCCAGCGATTTCATCCTCAAGCCGTTCCGCGTCACGCAGATCCTCAACGCCGTGCGCCGTGGCCTGGAGCGCGCCACGCTGCAGCGCGAGAACTGGGTGCTGCGCCGCGCCCTCTCGCAGCGCACGCCGCCGGCCGACGGCCTGGTCGGCCGCTCCATCGCCATCAAGGGTCTGCAGGCGGCGCTGCAGCGTGTGGCGGCCGTCAACAGCACGGTGCTGCTGACCGGCGAATCCGGCACCGGCAAGGAGCTCGCCGCCCTCGCCCTGCACCGCAACAGCCCGCGCCGCGGCGGGCCCTTCGTGCCGGTGAACTGCGCCACCATGTCGCCCGAACATGTCGAGCACGAACTGTTCGGCCATGCGCAGGGCGCAGCCGCAGGTCGCGGTCCGGGGCGCGACGGGCTGTTCGTCTACGCCCAGGGCGGCACGCTGTTCCTCGACGAGATCGCAGACCTGCCGCTGCCGCTGCAGGCCACGCTGCTGCGCGTGCTCGAGGACCGGCGCATCCGCCCGGTGGGCAGCGAGCAGCAGATCCCGGTGGACGTGCGCATCGTCGCCGCCACCAACCGCCGACTGGCCGACGAGGTGGCCGAGGGCCGTTTCCGCGCCGACCTCTACTACCGGCTGCAGGTGGTGGAGATCAACCTGCCGCCGCTGCGCTCCCACAAGGAAGACATCCCCGACCTCGTCGAGCACTTCATCGCCACGCTGGCGCCGCAGCTCGGCGTGGCGCCGATGGAGGTGACCGCGGAGGAACTCGGCTACCTGGCGCAGTACGACTGGCCGGGCAACGTGCGCGAACTGCGCAACCTGATCGAACGCTCGCTGATCCTGGGCGCGCTCAACGTGTCGGCGCTGTACCAGGGCCTGTCGCGCATGCAGGCCGAGCCGCGGGCGCGGGCTGCCGAGCTGCCCACCGATCTGCATGCGCTGGAAAAGCAGCACATCCTGGCCATCCTCGACTCGGTGGGCGGCGACAAGACACGGGCCGCGCAGCTCCTGGGCATCTCGCGCCGCACGCTCGAGCGCCGTGTCGCCGAATGGAGCGAGACGGCAGCGGCTTCCCGCTCGACGCGACCCGCCTGAGCCGAGCCGAGCCGACGTCGATGCCGAGCCGCTTCCGCGACCTGCCCATCCGCGGCAAGCTGCTGGCGATGGTGCTGGTGCCGCTGGCGCTGGTGCTGCCGCTGCTGGGCATCATCCTGCTGGTGTGGGCCGACCTGGCCTTCGACCGGCTGCTCATCACCAAGGTGCGTTCCGACCTCGCCGTGGCCAACGGCTATTTCGAGCGCGTGCTCGGCGAGGTGGGCGCCAGTGCCGCGACGCTGGCCGACTCGAACGCCCTGCACCTCGAGCTGACCCGGCAGCCGGCCGCCGAGCTGGTGCCGCTGCTGCAGCGCTTCAAGGCGCGCGAGGGGCTGGACTTCGTCAACTTCCGCCGCCCCGACGGCACCCTGGTCGCCACCGACTTCGCGCCGGTGGGCGAGGCCGGCCTCGCGCCGGCCTTCCGCCCGCGCGGTGCCACGCAGCGCCGCGCCAGCGTCGAGATCCTCTCGCCCGAGGAGCTGACGCGCCTGGCGCCGGCGCTGATCCCGCGGGTCGCGGTGCCGCTGGTGGAAACTCGCAACGCCGCGCCGACCACGCGCGCGCAGGAAGACCGGGCGATGGTGGTGCTGGCCAGCGCGCCGGTGGTGTCGGCCGACGGCCGGCCGCTCGGCCATGTGCAGGCCGGCGTGCTGCTCAACCGCAACCTGCCCTTCATCGACCACATCAACGGCATCGTCTACCCCGAGGGCTCGCTGCCCTTCGGCAGCCAGGGCACGGCCACGCTGTTCCTCGACGACGTGCGCATCAGCACCAACGTGCGACTGTTCGGCGCCGACCCGACCAACCGGGCCATCGGCACGCGCGTGTCGCAGACCGTGCGCGACGCGGTGCTCGGCCGCGGCGGCACCTGGCTGGACCGTGCCTTCGTGGTCAGCGACTGGTACGTCTCGGGCTACCAGCCGCTGGCCGATGGCGCGGGGCAGCGCGTGGGCATGCTCTACGTCGGCTTCCTCGAGCAGCCCTTCACGCTGATGAAGTACGGCGCGCTGGCGGCCATCGGGCTGATCTTCGGCGCGGTGATGGTGGCCGCCGCACTGGTGTCGCTGCGCGGCGCGCGCGGCATCTTCGGGCCGATCGAGCAGATGGCGCAGACCATGCAGCGCGTCGAGGCCGGCGAGATGGGCGCGCGGGTCGGCGCGCTGCCCGGACACGACGAGATCGGCCAGCTGGCCGGCCACCTCGACCACCTGCTCGACACCATCGACGACAAGACCCAGGCCCTGCAGCGCTGGAACGCCGAGCTCGACGCCAAGGTGGCCGAGCGCACCCGCGCGCTCGAGGCCGCGCAGCAGCAGCTGGTGCGCAGCGAGAAGCTCGCCGCGGTGGGCCAGCTCACGGCCAGCATCGCGCACGAGGTGAACAACCCGATCGCGGTGATCCAGGGCAACCTCGACCTGGCGCGCGAGCTGCTCGGCGCCGATGCGCAGCGTGTCGCAGGCGAGCTGCGGCTGGTCGACGAGCAGGTCGAGCGCATGCGGCTGATCGTCACGCAGCTGCTGCAGTTCGCGCGGCCCAACGAGTTCGCCGGCTACATCGACAACGTCGACACCGCGCAGGCGCTGCAGAGCTGCCTGGTGCTGGTGGCGCATCTGCTGTCGCGCACACGCATCGAGCTGCAGCGCGATCTGCAGGCCACGCGGCGGCCGGCGATCAACCGCAACGAGCTCCAGCAGGTGCTGGTGAACCTGCTGGTCAACGCCATCCACGCGATGCCCGAAGGCGGCACGCTGACCCTGGCCACGCGCGACGTCGGCGACGACGCGGTCGAGATCGACGTGGCCGACACCGGCGCGGGGCTGGACGCCGAGCTGCTGGCCGAGCTGTTCCAGCCTTTCGTCACGCGCAAGAAGGATGGCACGGGCCTGGGCCTGTGGATCAGCCGCAGCATCGTCGAGCGCTACGGCGGCGACATCCGCGCGGCCAACCGCGCCGACGGCCGTTCCGGGGCGGTGTTCACGGTGATGCTGCGCGTCGAAGACGGCGCCGCAGCGGCCGCGGCCTGAGCGGCTACTGCTCCAGCAGGTCGAAGCCCTGCGTCTCCACCTGCACGAAGGCCCGCGTGAAGTCGGCCAGCGCGCGGTACAGCTGGGCACGCGGCTGCGCATCCACCGCGTCGCAGAGCTTCTCGACCCAGGGCTGCAGGTGGCCGCGGAAGAAGCGGCGCTGCTGCTCGAGGTTGCACACCGCCACGTCGTCGCCGGCGATCAGGTAGCGCATCACCTCGAAGACACCGGCGATGTGGTCCTCGGTCTCGCCGCGGGTCTCGTCGCGCGCCAGGCCGAGCGCCGCCAGGTCGTGGCGCAGCGCGGCCAGCGGCTTCTCGTTGAGAAAGCCGCTGAGGTAGTACGAGCCGTAGAGGAACACCTCCGGCCGGCCCACGCCGAGGAACAGGCCGTCGTACTCGCGCGCCGCGGCCTCCACGCCGGTCGCGCGCATCGCCGCCACCAGCGCCTGCCAGGGTGCTTCGAGAAAGGCGCCTTCCTGCGGCGCCTGCGTCACCGCGACGCGGAATTGATCGAGCAGCGCCACGTCGGGCGCGGCCAGCCACAGCCGCGACAGCAGGCCGTACAGCTCGGCGCGGGCGAGCTCCTCGCTGTCGTCGGCGCTCGCGAACGTCATGGCGGTCGGCTTGTCGCTCATAGGTCGGTGATCTTGGTCTCGTTCGGGTTGCTGTAGATGTCGATGACGCGGCAGTCGCCGCACATCTGCAGCCGCTTGAGCGCTTCGCCCTGGAAGGCGCTGTGGCCCGACAGCTTGGTGAGCATGTTCTCGATCGCGCGCATCGTGCCGAAGGGCTTGCCGCACTGGATGCAGCGGTAGGGCTCGGCCTCGTTGAGCACGCGCGGCGCCTTGCGCGCCTTGCCGCCGTCGGCCAGCCACAGCCGCGGCTGCAGCGTGATCGCGCCTTCCGGGCAGGTGGTGGCGCACAGGCCGCACTGCACGCAGTTCTTCTCGATGAACTTGAGCTGCGGCTTGTCGGGGTTGTCGGCCAGCGCCGCCTCGGGGCAGGCGCCCACGCAGCTCAGGCACATCGTGCATTTGGCCGTGTCGACAAGCAGGCTGCCGAAGGGCGAGCCGGCCGCCGGCAGCGCGATCTCGTCGGCCGCGGCCGGTGCCTGCGTGAGCAGGTGGTCGAGTGCGAGGTCCAGCGTGGCGCGCTTGTCGGCCTGCGCGGCCAGTGCGCCGGGCTGCGCCACGCCTTGCGCGGCCGGCGCGCGCAGCGCCGCGTCGAGCGCCGCGAGGTCGCGCGCATCGCGGGCCTCGATCAGCTGGAAGTGCTCGCCGCGGTAGCCCAGGCCGGACAGGATGGCCTGCGCCACCGCCATCTGCTCGGCCAGTGCCGTGCGGTACTCGGGCGCCTCTTCCTCGGTGAGCAGCACCCAGACCTGGCTGGCGCCGCCCGCGATGGCGGCGAGCCACAGGTCCAGGCCGACGCTGGCGGTGTGCCACAGCGCCACCGGCAGCACGCGCGCCGGCACGCCGCGCACGGCCTTGTCGGTGCGCGCCGCGCGGCCGAGTTCACCGATGAGGCGGGCACCCGCGCCTTCGCTGTGCAACAGCAGCGCGGCGTCCTTGCCGCCGGCCAGGCGGTAGGCCGTGAGCATCGTGCGCAGCTTGCGCCCCTGGTCCACCGTGCCGGGGTAGCCGAAGGCCAGCGCGCCGCTCGGGCACACCGTGCTGCAGGCGCCGCAGCCCACGCACAGGTGCGGCTCGACGACGATGCCGCCGGCCGCCTCGCCCTTGGCCTTGCCCTTGCGCGACGCATCGCTGCGGATGGCGCGCGTCGAGCACACGTCGATGCAGGCCGTGCAGCCGATCTGCTCGTTGCGGCTGTGTGCGCAGAGCTTGGGCTTGTATTGGAAGAACTTCGGCTTCGCGAACTCGCCGTCGCGCTCGCGCAGCTCGAGCACGGCCCGGACCAGCCGGCGCTCGGCGTCGCCGCCGCGGCCGACATGGAAGTAGCCCTGCGGCGGCTGGTGCATCGTGAAGGCGGGGCTCTCGCGCAGGTCGAGCACGAGGTCGAAGTCGTCTTCGGCCTGCTGCGGCGCGCGCTGGAAGTCGATCGCGCCGGCGGCGTCGCACACCTTCACGCAGTCGCGGTGGCTCTTGCAGCGAGACAGGTCGACCTGGTAGCTGAAGTCGATGGCGCCTTCCGGGCAAACGTCGACGCAGGCATTGCAGCGTGTGCACAGGTCCAGGTCGATCGGGTTGCCGCTCTCCCACTCGGCGTGGAAGGCGCCGAGCCAGCCAGTGAGTTTCGTCAGCCGCCCGGCCATCGCGGCGCGATCACGCACCTGCGGCAGCGCGCCGCCCGGCCGGTCGACGAGCAGCACGACGTCGAGCTTGTCGGCCAGCATCGCCGCGGCGCGCTCGGCGTCGTCGGCCTGCCCGATCACCAGGCAGCGGCCCTGCGAGCGGTAGCTCACCGTGGCCACCGGGTCGGGGTCGGGCAGCTGCGCGGCGGCGATCAGCGCGGCGATCTTCGGCGCGGCGTCCTTCGCGTCCTTCGACCAGCCACCGGTCTCGCGGATGTTGACGAAGCGGATCGGCCGCTCGGCCACACGCGGCGCGCCTTCGGTCTGCTCGTTGAGCTCGAGGAACAGGCGGCTCTCCTGCGTGCAGGCGACCAGCAGGTCGTCACCCTCCTTGGCCGCGCGCTGGAAGGCACCGGCCTCGCGGCGGCACAGCAGCGTGTGGACGGTGTCCAGCCCCTCAGGGCTGGCCAGCGGCGTCTTCGCCAGCGCCTGGCTCACCGGCGCCAGGCTCGCCGGCGTCAGCGGCATGGTGCGGTTGCAGTCGCAGATCAGCGTCTTCATTCGGGGCTTCTTCCTTCGGGTCGGTCGGTGCCGGTGCCGCCGCGGCGGCGGCCGGCTCGTCCGTCTTCTTCTCGTCGTCGAACAGCCCGAGGAACTGCGACTGCACCATCTGGCGCAGCATGCCCTCGGGCAGCGGGTCGGGCTTGCCGTAGTCGTCGATGTAGATGTCCAGCCCGTCCATCACGTTGTAGTGCGGGTCGGTGAAGAGCTTCTTCAGCGCCGCGTTCTTCACCGTCGGGTCGACGTCGTGGCCGACGAAGCGACGGAAGTCGGACTCCGCGCTGAGCGCGGCGACATCGTCGAGCGTGGGCAGCGGCTCGGGCGGCGGCTCGGCAGCGACCGTCGCCTCGGCGGCCCGCGGTGCGGTGGCGACCGCCGGCGACTCGATCGGTGCGGGCACCGGCGGCGGCGCGTCCGGCGCGCGCCCCTCGCGCACCTGCGCCTTGCGCCGCGCCCAGCGCGACAGGAAACCGCTGTCCTCGCCGGCCATCAGCGCCTCACGAGCCGCGCCGCTGCGGCGATTCGAACGACGCCGGGCGCTTGCGCTGCTTGGGTTCGGGCTTGTAGTGCTCGTCGGTGAAGGCCTGCAGCCATTCGCGCCATTCGGGCTGCAGCGGCACGTTGTCGACGCGCTCCTGCGCATCGAGCCGGCGGCCGGCCTCGTTGTACGACAGCGTCACCTGCTCGGGCCAGGCCCGCGAGGGGTCTTCGTCGTCGCTGCGCCAGACCACGAACCACACCGGCGCGCCGCTGCTCAGGTTGAGGTAGTAGCCCTCGCCCTCGTCGGCGAACAGCTCGACACGCAGGCCCGGGTGCAGCGTGCTCTGCAGCTTGCCGTCGTCGCGCAGCACGCGGGCGACGTTGCCGAAGGCGTCCTGCATCGGCACCACCTCGGCGATGCGGTGCCGCCAGTCCTCCCAGCGGTTGGGCTGGAAGTCGCGCTCCATCACGACCGCGACGGTCACGGCAGGGCGCTCGGTCATCGGCGGCAGCCTCTCAGGTGTTCTTCGAGACCGAGATGGTCGGGAACTTCGAGCTGAAGTCCTTCGCGCGCTGCGCGATCTTCACCGCCACCTGCCGCGCCACGCTCTTGTACAGGCCGGCGATCTCGCCGTCGGGGTCGCTGACCACCGTGGGCCGGCCGGCATCGGCCTGCACGCGGATCGACAGGTTCAGCGGCAGCGCGCCGAGGTAGTCCATGCCGTACTCGGCGGCCATGCGCTTGCCGCCGTCCTCGCCGAAGATGTGCTCGACGTGGCCGCACTTCTCGCACACGTGCACCGCCATGTTCTCGACGATGCCCAGGATCGGCACGCCGACCTTCTCGAACATCTTGATGCCCTTGCGGGCGTCGAGCAGGGCGATGTCCTGCGGCGTGGTGACGATCACCGCGCCGGTCAGCGGCACGCGCTGGCTCAGCGTGAGCTGGATGTCGCCGGTGCCCGGCGGCATGTCGATGATCAGGTAGTCGAGGTTGCCCCAGTTGGTCTGGCGCAGCAGCTGCTCGAGCGCCTGGGTGGCCATCGGGCCGCGCCAGATCATCGGGTTGTCCTGCTCGACCAGGAAGCCGATCGAGATGACCTGCACGCCGTAGTTCTCCAGCGGCTCCATGGTCTTGCCGTCGGCGCTCTCGGGCCGGCCCTCGATGCCCATCATCATCGGCTGGCTGGGGCCGTAGATGTCGGCGTCGAGGATGCCCACCGTCGCGCCTTCGGCGGCCAGCGCCAGCGCGAGGTTGACCGCCGTGGTGCTCTTGCCCACACCGCCCTTGCCCGAGGCGACGGCGACGATGTTCTTGACGTTGGGCAGCAGCTGCACGCCGCGCTGCACCGCGTGGGCGACCACCTTGGTGGCCAGGTTGGCGCTGACGTTCTCGACGCCGGCCACGCTGCGCGCCGCGGCGATCAGCGCCTTGCGCAGCAACGGAATCTGGCTCTTCGCCGGGTAGCCGAGTTCGACGTCGAAGGAGACGTCGCCGCCCTCGACCTTCAGGTTCTTCAGCTGCTTCGTCGAGACGAAGTCGCGGCCGGTGTTCGGGTCGGTGACGCCCTTCAGGGCTTCGAGCAGGGTGGTTTCGGAGGCGGCCATGAAGAGGGGTGCAGAGGAGGCGGATGGACGGCGCGCAGTCTAGCGCAGGGGGCATGCCCCCACGCCGCCATGGAGACCGCCGCCGCCCGGGCGCTCCTAGAATGCGGGTTTCCCCGCGACACCTCGCGGGGCAAGCCTCAGGCCCACGCCATGACCCGCAAGCTCTTCGTTACCACCGCCCTGCCCTACGCCAACGCGCCGTTCCACGTCGGGCACATGATGGAGTACATCCAGGCGGACATCTGGGTGCGCTTCCAGCGCATGCAGGGCAGCGAGGTGCACTTCGTCTGCGCCGACGACGCGCACGGCGCGCCGATCATGATCGCCGCCGAGAAGGCGGGCCTGACGCCGCAGGACTTCGTCGCCAAGATCGCCGCCGGCCGCAAGCAGTACCTCGACGGCTTCCACATTGCCTTCGACAACTGGCACAGCACCGACGGGCCCGAGAACCACGAACTGGCGCGCGACATCTACCTCGCGCTGCGCAAGCAGGGCCTGATCGCGGTGCGCTCGATCGAGCAGTTCTACGACCCGGTCAAGGGCATGTTCCTGCCCGACCGCTACATCAAGGGCGAGTGCCCGAAGTGCGGCGCGAAGGACCAGTACGGCGACTCCTGCGAGGTCTGCGGCGCCGTCTACACGCCCACCGACCTGAAGAACCCGTATTCGACGCTGACCGGCGCGACGCCGGTGATGAAGAGCAGCGAGCACCACTTCTTCCAGCTCTCCTCGCAGCGCTGCATCGACTTCCTGCAGCAGTGGACGCAGGAGCCCGGGCGGCTGCAGAGCGAGGTGCTGAACAAGATCCGCGAGTGGTTCGCCACCGACGAACAGGGCCACGTCAGCCTGGCCGACTGGGACATCAGCCGCGACGCGCCCTACTTCGGCATCCGCATTCCCGACACCGAGGACAAGTACTTCTACGTCTGGCTCGATGCGCCGGTGGGCTACCTCGCGTCCCTCAAGAACTACTGCGCGAAGACCGGCCGCGACTACGACGCGCTGCTGGCCGACCCGGCGCTGGAGCAGATCCACTTCATCGGCAAGGACATCACCTACTTCCACACGCTGTTCTGGCCGGCGATGCTGCACTTCAGCGGCCGCAAGGCGCCGGACAAGGTGTTCGTGCACGGCTTCATCACCGTCAACGGCGGCGAGAAGATGAGCAAGAGCCGCGGCACCGGCATCTCGCCGCTGAAGTACCTCGAGCTCGGCCTGAACGCCGAATGGCTGCGCTACTACATCGGCGCCAAGCTCAATGCGAAGGTCGAGGACATCGACTTCAATCCGGACGACTTCGTCGCCCGCGTCAACTCAGACCTGGTCGGCAAGTACATCAACATCGCCAGCCGCTCGGCGGGCTTCCTGACCAAGCGCTTCGCCGGCAAGCTGTCGGCCGACATCGGCGTCGAAGGCCGCACCCTGCTCGACGGCCTGCGCGCGCACCGCGCCGAGATCGAGCGCCTGTACGAGGAGCGCGAGTTCGGCAAGGCGCTGCGCGAGACCATGCTGCTGGCCGACCGCGTCAACGAGTACGTCGACGCCAACAAGCCCTGGGAACTGGCCAAGCAGGCCGGGCGCGACGCCGTGCTGCACGACGTCTGCACGGTGTGCATCGAGGCCTTCCGCGTGCTGACGATCTACCTCAAGCCGGTGCTGCCGGCGCTGGCCGCGCAGGTCGAGGGCTTCCTGCAGGTGGCGCCGATGAGTTTCGCCGACGCTTCGCGGGCGCTCGGCGGCCATGTCATCGGCGAGTACAAGCACCTGATGCAGCGCGTCGACCCGGCGCTGCTCGACAAGCTCTTCGAGCCCCCGGTGATCGAGCTGCCGCCGCCGGGCGGCGAACCGCTGGCCGCCGAGATCAAGGTCGACGACTTCGCGAAGATCGACCTGCGCATCGCGAAGATCGTGAACTGCGAGCACGTCGAAGGCAGCGACAAGCTGTTGCGCCTGACGCTCGACGTGGGCGAGGGCCGCACGCGCAACGTGTTCAGCGGCATCAAGTCGGCCTACCAGCCGGAGCAGCTGATCGGCAAGTTCACCGTGATGGTGGCCAACCTCGCGCCGCGCAAGATGAAGTTCGGCGTCAGCGAAGGCATGGTGCTGGCCGCCAGCCACGCCGACGAGAAGGCCCACCCGGGCCTTTACGTGCTCGAGCCCTGGCTCGGCGCGACGCCCGGCTTGCGGGTGCGCTGAACCGCGCTCAGAAGCGCGTCACCGCGGGCCTCACGCGCGACGCGGATTCTTCCAGCGGCAGCGTCACGATGACCCGTGTGCCGCTGCCGGGCCGCGATTCGATGTCCACGCTGCCGCCATGCGCGGTCGCGACCTGGCGCACCAGCGCCAGTCCCAGGCCCGTGCCGTCGTAGTGCTTGCGCAGGTGCAGGCGCTGGAAGGGCTGGAACAGCT
>CAZVLY010000091.1:0-1790 GCA_964628175.1 uncultured Piscinibacter sp.
CGGCCAGCGCGCCCACCGCCATCATCTTGTCGCGGTGCGAGCGGCGCTGGCCCTCCAGCTCGATCTGCTTCTCGCGCTCGTCGAGATCGGCCGACATGCGGTTCACCGCCATCATCAGCCGGCCGAGCTCGTCGTCGCGGCGCACCGGCAGGTCGACGCCGCGGCTGCCGTGCACGATGCGGTGGGCATGCGCCTCGAGCCGGCGGATGTCGCCCGTCAGCCGCGCGAAGAACCACGCGACGATCGCCCCGAAGGCCACGATGCCCAGCAGCGACAGCAGCAGCGACTCGACGGTCACCGCGTCGAAGTGCCGCTGGTAGTCGGTCGTCATCGTCTCGCGCCGCTCGATCAGGCTGCGGCGGCGGATCTCCAGTTCGTCGGAGGCCCGCGCGAGCGAGTCGCGCAGGTGGCTCCAGCGGGCGGCCATCGGCGCGGCCAGCAGTTCGCCGTAGCTTCGTTCGATGACGCGCTGGATGTGTGCGTAGGCCGGGTCGAATTCGTCGAGGGCGCCGAACAGCGCCGTGCTCGATGCCATGTGCTGCGAGATCTCGGGTGAGAGCGGTCCAGCACCGGGCGCCGCCGCGCTCGCCGCCAGGTTGGCATCGACCAGCGCGCCGTTGACCGCCGCCTCGGCGAGGGCCAGCACCTTCTCGTGGCGCAGCAGGGCCTGCAGTTCCTTCACGTTCTCGTCGATGCGGCCGCGTTCGGCCGCCACGTGGGCCACCGAGCCGAGCAGGTACAGCAGCAGCGCGATCGTGGCCAGCAGGCCCTTGGCGCGCAGCGACTTGCGCAGCGGCAGCGGCGCGGGCGCCGCCGGGGCAGCCGCCGTGCTCACGGCGTGCCCCGGCCCACGCGACGCCCCCGGGACAGCCGGCCCGCGGCAACGGGTACAGCGCTTGCATTGCGCCCGTGGTACGCCCGGAGCCCTTCCATGTCGATCGCCAGACCCATCGCCGCCCTGACCCTCGCTGCCTTCCTGCTTCCCGCGCTGGCGCAGCCGCTGCAGGACGGCATCGCCGCCCTGCACCGCAAGGACTATCCCGCCGCCCTGCAGCTGCTGGAGCCGCTCGCCCGCTCCGGCAACGCCCAGGCCCAGTTGCGCATGGGGCTGCTGCACTACCACGGCCACGGCGTGCGCGAGAGCGACACGCAGGCCGTGCAGTGGTTCGAGCGCGCCGCGCGCCAGGGCCTGGCCGAAGCCCAGTTCCAGCTAGGCAATATGTATGCCTATGGCCTGGCCGAACCCGGCGCCGATGCCGACCCCAATCGGCTGGCCGCGCAGTGGTACTTCGAGGCCGCCCGCCAGGGCCATGCGGAGGCGCAGTACAGCCTGGGCATCCTCTTCCTCAGCGGCTCGGGCGTGGTGCAGGACGAGGCCGAGGCGATGCGCTGGATCGGCCGTGCCGCGGCGCAGGGCCATGCCGATGCGGGTGCCTACCTGAAAGGCAAGAAGCCCTGACGCCACCTCAGGGCTGCACGGCGTCGATGGCGATGCGCAGCCCCTGCGCGCCCGGCACCACCGGCGCGCTCTGGCCGATCAGGTCGCCCGGCTGCGGCGTGGCGTTGCCGCTGCGCGAGATGCGTGCACCGACCACCACCTGCGCGAAGCCCGACAGCTTGAGGTTCGGCGCCATGGCCATGCTGTCGTCCAGCGTGAAGGCGGCGGGCCACTCGCCCACCGGCCGGCGCACGATGGCCAGCGGCATGCGCGGGCCATCGGCCGCCCGCGCGAAGACGAACAGCGTGTCGCCTGCCGCCACGCGTGCGGCCAGCGCCGGGCTCAGGCTCAC
>CAZVLY010000091.1:1890-13363 GCA_964628175.1 uncultured Piscinibacter sp.
GCGATGTCGGAGTCCGGCGGCACCAGCGCGAGCACACGCTCCCAGTAACCGCGCGCAGCGGCCGGGTCGCGCGCCTCGAAGGCGGCGCTGCCGGCCAGCGCCAGTGCCTTCACGTGGCGCGGGTCGGCGTCGAGCGCCTGCTGGATCAGCCGCACCGGCTCGCCGGCCAGCCGCTTGCCCTGCGCCATCGCCGTCACGTCGGCCAAGTCGGCGAGCAGCGCGGCGTTGCGCGGCAGCAGGTCGGCGGCGCGCCGCCAGGCGGTGGCCGCGTCGCGGTAGCGGCCGAGCACGACATACGAACGGCCCAGCATCACCCAGCCTTCGGCGTTGCCGGGTTCGGCCTTCAGGCGCTCGGACAGCGCCGCCACGCGCGCCTGGATCTGCTCCGGCGTCAGGCTGTGGCGGGCCTCGCCGGGCGCGGGTGCGGCGGGCGGCGTCACCGGCACCAGCGAGCCCGGCGCGCCCAGCGCCAGGTAGGTCAGCACGCTGGCCAGCGGCAGCAACAAGCCGAGTGCGATGGCACTGCGGCGCGCGGCCCGTGGCGCCGTGGGCAGGGCCGGCGCCGACGCGGGCGTGGCCGGCGCCGCGGCATCCTCCAGCCAGCGGCGCTGGATGTCCTCGCGCACCGGCTCGATCTGGTCGGGCGCGAGCAGGCCCTGGCCGAGATCGGCTTCGGCCTCGCGCCACTGGTCGCGGTAGATCGCCAGGTTGGCCGCGCCGCGTGTCACCGGCTCGGCCGCGACGCGCGACTTCCACAGCGGCGGCAGCAGCATCAGCAGGGCGCCGCCGAGCAGCAGCGCGACGACGCTCCAGAACACCATCATGGCCGCGCTCCGGGTGCCGCTGCCCCCCACGATCGGGAAAGGCTTCCCGGAATCGGGAACGGCGAAGTCGGCAAAGCCGGGCACGGTGCAGGCATGCCCTGCCTTAGCAAGAGCGTTGCCACGGCCTCGCCGTTCACGGCCGCGACGCGGCGCGCCGCTGGGCGAGCTGCGACTCCCATTCCCACACCGCGGCGCGGGCGCGGCGCAGGTGCGCCTCGCTCTCGCTGCGGGCGAGATGCAGGTAGCTGCGCATCGCGCCGAGCGCGAGTTCGAGCTCGCCGCCGGCCTCGTGCGCGAGCGCCAGGCCGTAGTAGGCGTTGGCCTGATCGGGCTTGAGCGCAATGGCACGCTCGAAGGCCGCGCGCGCCGGCTCGGCCTGCTGCAGCCCGAGCAGCGCGAAACCCATGTTGGCGTGAGCCTCGGTCAATTGCGGCGCGATCTCGAGCACGCGCTGCAGCGAGGCCTGCGCGTCGCGGTACTGGCGCGAGTGCAGCAGCAGCACCGCGGCGTCGAAGTGCCGGCGCAGCTCGCCGCCCTCCTGCGCCGGCGGCGCCGCCGGGTGCGTGGGCTCGAGCCGCGCGAACCAGGCGCCGCCGAGCAGCACGACGGCGGCCGTCAGCACGAGGCCGAGCCAGCGGCGATCGCGGCGCGCGGCAGCCCTCACACAGCCCCCTTGTGCGGCGCGGTCGAGATGAAGGGCACGCCGAAGAAGGTCAGGAAGGCGAGCACGAACACGCCGGCCAGCCAGAGACCGAAACGTGCCGGCGCCGGCCGCAGCGTGGCACGCGCGTGCAGCGCCGCGGCCAGTGCCAGCCAGCTCGCGAAAGCCCAGGTCTCCAGCGGGTCCCAGGCCCAGTAGCGGCCCCAGGCATCCTGCGCCCACACTGCGCCGACGATCAGCATCAGCGTGTCGAACACCAGCGCATAGGCGGCAAAGCGGTGCGCAAGCTCGTCGAAGCGGCGGTCGTCGGGCAGCCCGGCGCAGCGCGCCGCGCCCCAGGCCGTGCGGCGCAGCGCCGGCACGAGGCCGAGCGCCATCGCCACCAGCAGCAGGCCGAGGTAGAGCTTGCCGACCAGGGTGTGCAGGTACAGCAGCGGCGTGGCATAGGTGGGCGGCAGGTGGCCGGGCCGCGCGTCGGCCATCAGCAGCCAGACGGCCAGCGTGACCAGCACCGGCATCACCAGCAGCAGTGCGCCGCGCAGCTCGCGCACCGCCCACCAGGCGAGAGCGAAGACCAGCGCCAGGCTCCACAGGTTGCTGCTGAGGATCTCGTGCATGGTCGTGAACGGACCATGGCCGAGCGCACTCCAGCGCAGGCCCAGCGACAGCGTGTGCAAGGCGAGCGCGGCGGCCAGCGCGAGCGCTGCCATGGCCTGCGCACGCCGCGTGCGGGGCTGCCACGGCCCGCCCATCGCCGGCACGGCCACCAGCGCGACCATCGCGTAGGCGACCAGTGCCGCCCAGAGCACGAACGCGTCGGGCATCGCGTCGGGGAAGGCATCAGGCATCGGCGACTCCTTGCAGCGCGGCCCGCGCGGGCGCGGCCACGCGGGCCGGAAAGAAGAAGCGCTGCGTGTAGTGCCAGGCCAGCGACAACGCCGCCAGCAGCGCGGCGGCCAGCAGCCAGGGCAGCGTCGGGTCGTAGGAGACGCGGTAGCCCATCCAGCTGCGCAGGCCGACGTAGGTGAGCGTGCCGCCCTCGATCTGCACGCTCTGGCCGGGCCGCAGCTCGGCGCGCATCGGGTCCATGCGCAGCACCAGGCGGTGCGCCTCGGGGATGCGGAAGCTGGCCGCGGCGGCGGGGTCGATCAGCGTCTCGTCGATCTGCAGCAGCACCCAGGCGACGCGCCCGTCGGGCAGCGTCCATTCGCGCGACTGGCGCAGCTCGTGCATCGGGAAGGCCGGCAGGTGCACCGTGCCGCTGACCGGCTCGCCCTGCCGCGGCGTCCAGGTCAGCAGCGGCGCGAAGCCCTTGTTCGGGCTGGTGTAGATGCGGTAGCCGTCGATCAGCAGCGGCCGGTGGTCGCCGATCACCGCGCTGCGCGGCGTGCCGTCGGCGTCGTGCCAGGCGACGCGGTTGCGCGTTGCGCCGCGTTTGCGGCCGGGCGCGTAGTCGATCTCGAAGCCGTCGTGTCGGAACGCCAGCTTCGCCAGGCCGTCGCGATGCCAGGCGCCAGCGCTGGACTCGATCAGCCGGCCGTCGAAATCCACGCCCTGCGTCAGTTCGAAGCGGCCGTCCAGCGAGGCCAGGCGCCCCAGCCCCACGAGCACGACCAGGGCGAGCAGCGCGAGGTGGAAGACCAGCAAGGGCAGCTGACGCCGGAAGGCCGGGTGCACCACCAGCGCAGCGAGCAGGTTGACCGCCAGCAGCGCGATCGCGATGGACAGCGCCACCACACCGAACCCACCGCCGGCCTGGCCGGCGAACGCGGCCGCGCCGAGCAGCGCCATGCAGGCGAGCGTCGTGCGCAGCGAGCCGAAGTGCGCGATCAGCGCGTGGTGCGGGGCGGCGTGGTTCATGGCGGGTTGCTGCACACGTCGCGCATCCAGTCACGGCCATTCGTCGTGTTGTTGCCGTTGGTGCCGAAGGTGGTGGCCGAGTTGTTCGAGCCGCAGTTGGTGTCGACCCAGTTGCCGCTGGTGGCGAAGTTGCGCACCTTCAGCTTGGCGTTCAGGTAGTAGGGCTCCTGGTTGAATGCCTGGGCGGGGGCGTTCTCGCGCCACTCCTCGTTGCCGGCGCGGCCGGCCTCGGGGCCGACGTCGTTGAGGTTGACCAGCAGCGCCTTGTTCTTCCAGCCGTGCGGCACCGCCACGTGGCACCAGTTGCAGCGGATGCGGCCGACCTTGTCGGTGTGGTAGGCGTGCAGGTTGCCGCGGTCGCCGTTGAAGAAGCCGGTGGTGCCGCTGCCGTTGCGGTTGGCGTAGGTCGCCGGGTTGTGGCACTTGAAGCACAGGCCGTTGGCATTCGGGCCGCTGTCGCCGCGGTTGTCGGCGCCCACCGTGCTGTTCCACACGCCCTTGAGCAGGAAGTTGTTGTTCGAGCCGTGCGGCCCCCAGGGGGTGCCGTCCTCGCCGCCGGGCGGCACGACGCTGTTGTCGGCGGTGTTGCTGCCGTGGCAGTCGCTGCAGTACATGGTCTGCGTGCCGATCGCATTGCCCCAGGGCGCCCGGAAGGCCGCCGCGTTGGCGCCGTTGCGGCCGGTGGCGTCCATCACCGGGTGCCAGGAGCGGTGGTTGTTGGTCGCGTAGTTGCTGCCCGCGCCGCTGTTCGCCTTGGTGCCTTCGCCGCGGTGCGTGACCGGCGCCTGGAATTCCTTCGCCTGGTTGGTGTAGACGCTCAGGTTGTTGCTGCCAGGCGGCGTGCCGCCGCTGCGCCCGAGTGCGGGGCGCGTGCCCAGCGGGTAGACGTTGTTGTCGGTGTAGCCGTAGTCGCTGTGGCACTTCAGGCAGATCTGGTACTCGCGCGTCACGTGGCTCGCGCTGACCGAGGTGTCGACGCTCGCGCCGGGGTCGCCGCGCTTGACGGTGTAGCCGCTGGGCAGGTTCTGGAACGAGGTGGAGCCGTAGACCGGCTCGACGCCGAAGCCGCCGCGCAGCACGCCCGAGGCGATGTTGGTATGCGTGTAGCCGGTGGTCTCGTCGTGGCGGTGCGTGCCGGCCGCATCGGGCGTGCCGGAGATGCCGGCGGCGCCGCCGGCGAAGGAGCGGAACTTCACCACGCGATGCGGGTTGTGGCAGTCGGTGCACTCGGCATGGCGCTGCGCGAGCAGGTTGCGCGACTCCAGCATGTCGGTGCCGCAGCGGTTCGTCGGGCCGCTGCAGTCCAGCGTGCCCTCGCTGAAGTTGCCGCCGATGTCGTGCACCTCCTGCGTGGCACCGCCCTGCTCGGCGGTGGTGATGGGCATGCGCACCGCGAGGTTGAACTCGCTCTCGATGTTGGGCACCTGCGTCACCGTGTTCAGCACGGCCGAGGCCGAGCTGGTGTGGCACTGGTAGCAGGTCTTCTCCAGCGCCGGGTTGCCGCCCTGCTTGGCCGCCAGCGGGTTGCCCGGCGGCAGCGGCGCGTCGGTGCCTTCGCGCGTCAGGCGGCGCGCGCCCTGCACGGTGTGGGTGTCGTGGCAGTTCAGGCAGGAGGCCTTCCACACCGGCGTGCCGGCGGGGAATTCGCGCAGCGTCGCCGCGGCGTCGCGGTAGGTCTCGTTGGCCACGTCGGGCCGCGCATGCGCCGAGAAGGCCCACACGCCCAGGCCCGAGTTCTTGTCGTGGCAGGACAGGCAGATGATGTCGCCCGCCGCGTTGTGCGCACCGGTCGGCGTGGCCTCCTGGAATCGTTGCGCGCGCAGGAACTTCTGGTTGCCCTTGGCCGGGTCGAGTTCGCGCACGTGCGGGTCGTGGCAGGTGGCGCACTGCAGCTGCCCCGCACCGTTGCTGCCGGTGGGCTCCAGCGGCAGCAGCGGCTTGACGCCGGGCGAGCGAATGCCGATCACGCTGCCGCTGCCGGCCGGCCAGCGCTGCGCGGCATCCACCGGCCGCAATTCGCCGTCGCGCGCGGCCAGCGCGCTGCTGTAGGTGACGGAGATCGGGTGGTCGTTGCGCAGGTCGGTGCCGAGGAAGCGCGTGAAGCCGCTGGTGACACCCTCGCCGGCGGGCATCACGCCGCCGGGGCCGGTGCCGGTCATCGGGATCGACACGTTGGCGTTGCCGTTGAGCACGTTGACGTTGCCGATGGCCAGCGTGCCGTCGTGGCACGACAGGCACAGCTTGGAGCTGCCGCCGGGCTGCGCGCTCAGCCCGTCGAGGATGGCCTGCGCATCGAGCGAGGACGAGGTGTAGGGCGTGTAGGTGGCGCCGTCGGGCACGCGCCGGTTCCACAGCGGCGCGCGCATCGCCGCGCCGCCCAGGTCCTGCTGCGTGGCGCCGTGTGGCGTGTGGCAGAACACGCAGACCTCGCTGGTGCCGCCGCTTGCGGCGTGCGTTCCGCCGGTGCCGCTGGTCGACAGGTTGTGCCGCGTGCCGCGCACGTCGGAGACACGCTGCGCGAGCGTGGGCGCGGCGAGCAGCAGCACCAGCAGGAGCGATGCGGACCAGCGCGCGCGCATCAGCCGCCCCCCAGGAACTGGAACAGCACGACGCGGCCGTTGAACATGTCGGCGATGTGCACCCGGTTGCGCGCATCGACCCACACGCCCGAGGGCAGGTAGAAGCGCCCGGTGGAGGTGCCGGTGCCGCCGATGGGCAGCAGGAACTCGCCGCGCGCCGAGAACACCAGCAGGCTGTCGTAGTAGGACTCGACCACGTAGACGTTGCCCTCGCCGTCCACCGACACGCCCTTGGGACGCACCAGGTTGCCCAGGTAGAGGCCGCGCTGGCCGAACTTGCGCACCAGCACCTCGCCCTTGGCGCTGAACACCTGCACGCGGCTGTTCAGCGTGTCGGTCACGTAGAGCTCGCCGTTCGCCCAGGCCAGGTGGGTCGGGAAGTTGAACTCGCCATCGCCGCCGCCGCGCCGGCCGATCAGCCGCACCAGCGTGCCGTTGGCGTCGAACACCTTGATGTCGTGGGCATAGGTGTCGGCGACGAACAGCAATCCGCTGGCGGCGTCGCGCGCCAGCCCGGTGGGCCGCTGCAGCAGGCCGCGGCCGATGCTGCCGCGCGGCTCGCCGCGCGCATCGAGGTGCACGACGACGCCCAGATCGGCGTCGGCCACGAACAGGCCGCCCTGCGGCGCCAGCGCCAGGCCCGAGGGCGCGACGAAGTTCGCCAGGCCTTCGGCACGCTCCCACACCTGCAGCTCGCCGGCCTTCTCGTCGAACACGAACACCGCCTGCCGGCTGGTGTCGCTGACGAACAGGCGGCCCTGCTCGTCGCCGATCACCGCCGCCGGCCGCTGCAGCACCACCGGCGCTTCGCCACGACCATCGAGCCCGACCAGCCAGCGGCCGAAGGCCTTCAGGCCACTGTCGGCCTCGGAGCGGCGGAAGTTCTGCTCGCCGGTCAGCGTGCCGGCGTAGAGGAAGCGCGGCACCTCGGGCGCCTGCGGCCAGAGCAGCCGCTGGCCCTCGGGCGCATCGGCCATGCCGTAGTGCATGGTGCCGCGCACCGCCTGCGGGCCGGCGCAGGCCCCCAGCACGACGAGCGCGGCGATCATCGGCCCCATGAGCAGGCGCCGGTTCACCGCCGCACCTCGTCGCCGAGCACATGGATGACGACCTGCCCGGTCAGCCGGTCGCTCACCGCGAGCAGGCGCTCGTCGAGCGCGAACCCGCCGATCTGCTGCACGCGCAGCGCGGCCGCGTCGAACAGCTGCGCCGGCCGGTCCGCGGCCAGCAGCTTGAGGGCGCGGTCCTGCGCATCGAGCACGAAGACGCGCGCGAAGCGGTCGGCGGCGATGGCCACCGGCTGCTTCAGCTCACCCTGGCCGAGCCGGCCGACGAGCTGCCCGTCGCGGCGCGCCACGTGCACCACGCCGGCCAGGCGGTCGAGCACGAACACGCTGTCACCGCCGACCGCGATGCCGTCGACGCCGCGCAGGGTGAGGTCCTGCGGCATCGGCGTCGCGAAGGCGCCCGCGGGCCGCACCTCGATCCACTGGCGCAGGCTGTCGTCGGCCACCAGCAGCGTCGTGCCGCCGTCGGCGAGCACCATCGCCACCGGCGAGGGCGACACGCTGCCGCCGCGCCAGGTCTGCATGAGCCGCCCGTCGCGCGAGAAGCGCAGCACCTGCCGCGTGAGGCCGTCGAGCACCCAGGCCGACAGGTCGGGCCCGATCGCCACCGCGGTGGCCGGCGTGGCCGGCGCGCCGGGAATCGGCGTCAGCGTGTTCAGGCCGAGATCGGCACGCCAGACGCGGCCGGCGGCGCTGTCGACGATCAGCAGGTCGTTGCCGCGCAGCGCCAGCGCCGTGGGCGCCATCAGCTTGACGAAGGCACCGGTGCCCGGCCGTGCCGGCATGCCCAGCGGCGAGCCCGGCGGCGCGAGGAAGCCGCCGAGCAGGGTGCGGTAGGGGCTCAGCGCCACCGGCCCCGAAGGCGGCTCGATCGGCGCGCGCGGCGTCGGCGCGGTGGCCACGCAGGCCGCCAGGGCGGCCAGCACCGCCAGGGCGATGCCGACACTGCAGGCACGCAGCAGGGGATGCACGAGTCTCATGGCCTCACCACCGCCCCGGCCCGGAGGTCTGCGCGCCGCCGGCGATGCCCGGCAGCAGCCGGGGCAGGCCCGAATGGCACAGGTCGCAGCGCTCCGGGCCCCAGGCGATCTGGTTGTTGTGGCACATGCCGCAGAACTTGCCGTCGATGATGTCGCTCATCAGCACGTCGTTGGCGCCGGCGCGCATCTTGAAGCCGAGTTCCGAGTGGCAGACCTTGCAGCGGAAGCGGATGCGATGGAACCAGTGCGGGAAGATCACCGGCCGCACGCCCTCCTTGTCGGAGCGCTTGTTGATCACCACGTCGCCGTACTCGGCGAAGGAGGTGGCCGCCGGCATCGTGCAGGCCAGCGCCAGCAGGGCGAACTGCAGCGGGCGAAGCCATCGTCGCGCGCTCATGGGGCGGCCGCCGGCTTGCGCAGCGACTCGTTGGGCACGCTGTGGCAGCGGTTGCACTCGGTCAGCGGGAAGGCCACCGCGCCATGGCACAGGCCGCACTGCTCGCCGTTGAGGATGGCCACCATGCTGAACTTGTTGGCGCCGATCTTGTCCTTGAACAGCGTGTTGTGGCAGTTGCTGCAGTCCAGCCACAGCGTGTGCTGGCGGTGCGGGAACTTCACCGCCGGCATCGAGCCGAACTTGGAGATGATGATGTCCTGGTCGAGCACGCGCACCTTCGTCTCGGGCAGGATGTTGGTGCGCGGCGCGATGGCGCCGCTGTCCAGCGCCTGGACCCAGCGCACCAGGTTGCCTGCGGTGTCGCGCGGCAGCGGCGCCAGCGCCTCGGCGGGCTGCTGCAGTGTCTTGATGCCGGGGTTGGCCGGGTCGTGCAGGCCGTCCTTCTCGAGCGCGAGCCACAGCGCCGGCGCCGCTGCCAGGGCCGCGGCGCTCACGAGGCCGACCCCCCAGACGACAAGCTTTCGCCAGACACCGGTCACGCCCCGTCATCCCGGGATGTAGATGCCGCCGGAGCGGATCGCGCGCACGAGTTCGCGCGTCGAGTCCTCCAGCAGCTTGATGCCGGCCGCATGGTCACCGCGCCTGGCCTGCGCCTCGGCCTCGGCGCGCAACGCGGCCGCCTTCTCGGTGAAGGGCTGCATCACGGCGGGCATCGCGCCGGCGGCGTCCTTGCGGTCGGCCAGCAGCACCTTGATCAGCATGGCGTGCGTGTCGTTGCGGTCGATCTCGTAGTCGTACTCCTCGCGCTTGGAGGCGAAGTTCAAGGAGCGCACCAGCGTGTCGCCGCGGCGCATCGCCTCGATGGACACGCGCGCGGTCAGGTAGGCGCGGTCGAGCACCGGCCGCGCCTCCTCGTAGCGGCCCTGCGCGGCGATGGCCTGCGCCTCGCCGATCTGCCGCTCGATGCTGCGCGTGGCGTCCTGCGCCTCGCGACCGGCGGCCTTCTCCTTGGTGATGCGCTGTTGCGCGGCGAGCAGCGCCCGCGCGCTCTCCAGCCGCGCCTCGAAGTCGCGCTTGTGCTTCTCGCCGGCCACCTGCTCGGGCTTGGCCAGGCGGGCGCCGTCCATCATCTCGCGCGCAGCCTGGTCGAGCAGCTTGGCGGCGCTGCCCAGGTCGTCGGCGCGCAGCGCGGCGGCGGCCTCGCGGTGGATCAGCCGCGCGTTGTCGCGTCGCTCGCGCGCCGCGGCCACGCCGCTGGACTCGATCTGCCGGGCTGCCGACGAACTCTCGATCAGCGTGCCGACCGACTGCACGCGGCGCTCGACCTGCTCGCGGTCCTGCGCGGCGGCGAAGACGGCGAAGCTGCTCAGCACGATCGCCGCGAACAGGCGGGACATCAGGTTGGGTCGTCTCTTCATGGCGAGGTTCCGGTGGGCTGCGGCGCGACCAGTCCGGCCGCGAGCAAGGCACGCTGCACGTACAGCGTGGCATTGCGCAGGTGGGTGAGGGCCTGCGGGATGTCGCCGGCCTGGAACTGCTGCAGCGCCTGGCCATGCAGCTGGGTGCTGGTTTCGCCGTAGCGCTCGATCAGCGCCACCGCGTCGGGGCGCGGCCGCAGGTCGCGCACCGCCAGGGGCACCAGTTCGGCCAGGCCCTTGTGCCGCGCGAGCTCGTTCTGGAATTCCTCCAGCGGGCTGGCGGCGCGCACGGTGTAGTCGAGCGTGGTGGCGTTGAGCGTGCGCGTCATGCCGGCGAGCACGTGGCGCTCGGCCTGCATCAGCGCCTGGTTGGCCTCGTCGTAGCGGCCCTCCTGTGCATGCTGGCGCGCCACGCTGACCAGACCGACGGCCGCGGTGAGGTCGGTCGCCTCGCCGCTGCGCGTGCGCGCGCGCAGCGCCTCGACGAGCCGCTCGACGCTGGCCAGCAGCTGGTCGTGGCGCTGCCGGGCGGCCTCGCGCCGCGCCGGCGCGTCGGGCGCGCTGCGCCGCGCCATGCTCAGGTGATGCAGCGCGTGGTCGGCCGCCTTGCGCGCGCCGGCCAGGTCGCCCTTGGCGAGCAGGTCGGTCGCCAGCGCGTGGTGGACGCGGCCTTCGTCGAGGTGCGCCACCGCCTCGGCATTGCCGCTGGTGGCGATGCGCTGCGCCGAGGGCGAGTCGGACACCAGCCGGGCGACCAGCTTGAGCTTCTGCTCGAGCTGCGCCCGCGCGGCGTCGTCGTCGGCGGCACGCGCGGACGGCGCGCCGACCAGCAGCGCGACCGCCAGCGTGGCACGGGCGAAGTGCCGCTCGCGCATCAAGGCTTCTTCTCCCCGGCGACCACGGCCTCGGCCTTCTTCTTCGAATGGCAGAGCCGGCATTCCGACACCGGGAAGGCCACCTTGCCGTGGCACACGCCGCACTTCTGGCCGAGCAGGATGGACGCCATGCTGATCTGGTTGGCGCCCTTCTGCGGGATGAAGATCGCCGGGTGGCAGTTGGAGCAGTCGAGCCACTCGGTGTGCTGCTTGTGCGGGTAGACCACGTCGGGCATCGAGCCCTTCACCTCGCGCACGATGTTCAGGTCCATCACCACCGCGGCGGCAGCCGGGTCGTTGCGGTCCCAGCGCGGGGTGATGGCCTTGGCGTCCAGCGACTTGACCCAGTCGACATGGTTGCCGGCCAGGCTCTTGGGCATGTCGACGAAGGCCGTCGACGGTGGCTGCAGCTGCAGCGTCATGTCGTTCGTCGGGTCGTGGATGCCCGATTCCACCGCGGGCCGGTTGAAGCGGCCCACCGGCTTGAGCAGGCGGTTGAAGGCGTTCACCTCGGCGGTGGCCGGCGGGTTGGGCGCAGCGGCCCGCGCGGCGGCGACGGTGGCGGCACTGGGCGCCGCGGCAGTGGTGGCCGGTGCCGCCGCAGCCGCAGTTGCAGGTGCAGGTGCAGCCTCGGCCGGTTTCGCCGCCGCAGCCGCAGCCACCGGCGTCGGTCTGGCGGCCGCTGCTCCCGCCGCTGCCGAGGCGGCCGGCCGTGCGGCAGCCGGCTTCGCCGCGGCGACCTCGGTCGCCTTCGCCACGGCCTTGCCGCCGCTCATCATGTACTCGATCACCGAGCGCAGCTGCGCCGCGCT
>CAZVLY010000092.1:0-10590 GCA_964628175.1 uncultured Piscinibacter sp.
GAGGGCTCGCGCAGCGAGCCCGGGGGACATGAGCGGAACCCTTCACCCGTCGCCCCAGGCTCGCGCAGGAATCGTCGTTGTGGTCTGCGCCTCAGACCGGCAGGTGCTCCGGCGGCAGCCCCTCGCAGGCGCGGTCCCACAGGCGCTGGTAGAGCGCCTCGATGTCGCGGGCGAAGCGCTCGCCGTCGAACAGCGGACCGGTGTCGCACGCCTTGCGCAATCGGTCACGCAGCGTCGCGTGCCGGGTCTGGTCCTGCGCCAGTGCAGCGACGGTCTCGACATAACCTGCCTCGTCCTGGCAGACCAGCTCGTCCAGGCCGACCTGATGCAGCAAGCTGGCCGCCACACGCTGGGCGAAGGTGTCGCCGATCAGCGTGACCACTGGCACGCCCACCCACAGCGCCTCGCCGGCGGTGGTGTGCGCATTGCACGGCCAGGTGTCGAGGAAGACGTCGGCACAGGCCAGCCGCGCCAGGTGTTCGTCCAGCGGCAGCAGCGGCGCGAACAGCAGCCGTTCAGGGCCGATGCCGCGCGCGGCGGCCGCGGCGAGCAGCGAGTCGCGCACGTTGGCGTTCCATTGCAGCAGCCACAGCACGGCGTCGGGCAGGCGCTGCAGCAGCTCGCACCAGCGGTCGAACACCGCCGCCGAGATCTTGTAGCTCTGGTGGAAGCCGCACAGCAGCGTCTTGTCCGCCGGCAGCCCGTGGGCGGCGCGGTCGGCGCCAGCGGGCCGGACGCGCCGCGCATCGTTGGGCTGGTAGCAGCCGGGCAGCTGCGCGATCTTCTCGCTGAAGTGCGCGGCATGGGCCAGCGGCGTGACGATGGCGTCGCCGACGATGTAGTCGATGTACGAGGCGCCGCTGGTGCCGGGAAAGGCCAGCCAGTTCAGCTGCAGCGGCGCCGGCCGCGCGGCCAGCACCGGCAGCAGCGTGCCGTCGGTGGCGCCCTTCACGTCGACGAGGATGTCGATGTTCAGCTCGCGGATGCGCCGCGCCATCGCGTCGTGGCTGCGCCCGCGCAGGTCCTCGAAGCGGTGGCAGGCGGCGCGCAGGCGCCGGCGCATCGGGCTGCCGTCGTCGGGGCCGGCGGAGACCAGCGTGACCTCGAAACGCTCGCGGTCGTGGCTCTCCAGCATCTGCACCATCAGCTGCGCGGTGGCGTGCTGGTAGAAGTCGGCCGACAGGTAGGCGATGCGCAGCCGTCCGCCATGGCGCTGCGCACGGCGCGGCGGCAGCGGCTTGACGAAGGTCTGGAAGAAGCGTGCGTACTGCTCGGCGACGCGGCGGATCGCCAGCGGGTCCTCGCCCAGCACCGCGTGCACGAAAGGGTTGACCTGCAGCGCCGCGCCGTCGGGCCGCGCGCGGATCGCCGCATCGAGCGCCGCCCATTCGGTGTCGGCGGCAGCCCAGCGGCAGCCTTCGCGCTCCATGTAGACGAGCAGGCCGCGCGCGAACAGCGCCTCGTCGAAGCCGAGCAGGAGTGCGGTGCGGATGCATTCGGCGGCTTCGAGCTTCATGCCGCAGTCGCGGAACGAGACGCCAAGCCGGTAGTGGGTGAAGGCGTCGTCCACTTTCAGCGCCAGCGACTGCAGGAAGCACTGGATCGCGTCGGCGTGCAGTTGCCGGCCCTGCAGCTCGACGCCGCGCGCAGTGAGCGCACGCGGGTCGAGCGCCGTGGCGGGGCGCGAAGCGACGATCGCCATCAGGCCGCCGGCAGGTGATCGGGCGCGAGCCCGGCCGCCGCGCGCGCCCACATGCGCTCGTACAGCGACTCGACGTCGCGGGCGAAGCGCGCGCCGTCGAACAGCGGGCTGGCGCTGCGCTGCTGCACGAGGTGGCCGTGCAAGCCCGCGCGGCGAGCGGGATCGCCGGCCAGCGACACGACGAGCGACTCGTAGTCGGCGACCGAGGCGCAGCTCAACTCATCCAGCTCGACGGCATGCAGCAGGCTGGGTGCCACGCGCTGCGCGAAGGTCGGTCCGATCACCGTGACCACCGGCACCCCCACCCACAAGGCCTCGCCGGCAGTGGTGTGCGCGTTGCATGGCCAGGCGTCGAGGTAGAGGTCGGCGCAGGCCAGGCGGCTGAGGTGCTGGTCCAGCGGCAGCATCGGCGCGAAGCACAGCCGCTCGGGGCCGATGCCGCGCGCGCGTGCCGCCGCTTCCAGTGCCGACTGCACGTTGGTGTTCCAGCGCATCAGCCACAGCACGGCGCCGGGCACGGCGTGCAACACGCGGCACCAGCAGTCGAACACGGCCTCGGAGATCTTGTACGACTGATGGAAGGCGCACAGCAGCGGCACGCCCTCGGGCGCGCCCCAGTCGCTGCGCTTCGATGGCGCGGGAAGCGCGCGCCTGGCGTCGTTGGGCTGGTAGCAGACCGGCATCTGCGCGAGCTTCTCGCTGAAGTGCGCAGCGTGCTCCAGCGGCGTGGTGAGCGGGTCGCCGATGAAGTAATCGACGTAGTCCGCGCCCGTGGTGCCGGGAAAGCCGAGCCAGCTCACCTGCAGCGGCGCGGCCCGCTGCGCCGTCACCGGCATCAGCGTGCCGTGGGTGGCGCCCTTCACGTCGACGAGGATGTCGATGCCCCGTTCGCGGATGCGCCGGGCCATCGCCTCGTGCGACTGGCCGCGCAGGTGCTCGAAGTGTTCGGCGCTGTCGACGATGCGCGCACGCAGGGGGCTCGCATCGTCGGGGCCGGCGGAGAACAGCGTGACCTCGAAACGCTCGCGGTCGTGGCTCTCCAGCATCTGCACCATCAGCTGGCTGGTGGCGTGGGTGTGGAAGTCGGCGGACAGGTAGCCGACGCGCAGCCGGCCGTCGTGCGCCTTGGCCTTGCGCAGCGGCAGCGGGCTCACGCGGCTGGCCACGTGCTGCGCGTACAGGCGTGCCACCTTGAGCTGCTCCAGCGGGTCGTCGACGAACACCGCGTGGGGGAACGGCCCGGTTTCACCCGGGCGGTCCGCCGGCGCGGCCTGCACGGCCTGGCGCAGCTTCGCCAGTTCCTCGGCGGCCGGGCCCCAGCGGCAGGCCTCGCGTTCCAGGAAGACGAGCTGGGCGCGGGCCGCGAGCTCGCTGCCCTCCAGCCCGAGCAGCAGGGCGGTGCGCACGCATTCGGCGGCCTCGGCCTTCATGCCCTTGTCCTTGAACGACATGCCCAGGCGAAAGTGCACCACGGGCTCGTCGATCTTCAGCGCCAGCGCCTGCATGAAGGCGGGGATGGCCTCGTCGTGCCGGTGACAGCGCTGCAGCGAGACGGCCAGCGACACCCAGTAGGCATGGTCGCGCGCCGCGCCGGCCGGCAGCGCCAGCAGGCTGGCCGCCGCCTCGGCGTTGCGGCCGCGCTCCAGCAGTGCGTGCGACTCCAGCGTGTAGGCCAGCGTGAGAGAGGGCCGCCGCTGGCGCAGCGCCTGCGCCCGCTGCGCCGCCATGTCGGCGCGGCCCGCCTTGATGAGGGCGTGCGCGGCGGCCAGGCCGTAGGCCGCTTCGTCGTGCATCGCGAAGGCCTGTTCGTACTCGAGCGCCGCCTGGCCCCAGTGTTCGCGCTGCGCGCAGGACTGCGCGGCGCTCCACTTGCGGTAGGCGCGCTGTTGCGCGGCCGAGGCGGGCGAGGGCGGGGCGGGTTGGGGCAATGACAAGGCCATGGTCGGGCGAGCGTAAGCGCCGCAGCCCGCCCGGCAGCGCCGGAAAAGACCGGCCCTCCCCGGCTATTTCGCGCCGGTCATGCCGGCCGCGGCGCGCCACTGCGCCGCACGTTCGCGCCAGGCGCGAGCCTGCGCCTCCTGGCCCAGGCTCTGGTGGAAGGCGGCGAGGTTGTGCGCGGCGAGGAAGCTGCCGCGGCCGCGCACGCTGTCGGGCAGATCGGGCCGCTCGCCGATCGCCACCGCGCGCTGCCAGGCGGCCTCGATGCGCGGCAGCAGGGCGGCCGCCTGCGCCGGCCGCGCCAGCGCGCAGTCGAGCAGCAGGTCGCCGAGGGTGAAGAAGAAGTCGGGCGAGTCCTGCCAGCGCGGCTGCTCGGCCTGCGCCAGGGCCAGCGCAGCGTCGAAGCGGCGTGTCTTCTTCAGCGTGAAGAGCAGGCGCACCACCAGGTCGTGCCGCCAGGCGGCAGCGGGATCGCCGCGGCGCAGCGCTTCTTCATAACAGGGCAGGGCCGCGTCGAAATGCGAGCGCACTTCGAGGTCCTTGCCGAGCTGGTAGTGAAGATAGGCATCGTGCGGCTGCTCGGCCAGCGCCAGGCGCAGCAGCCGCTCGTTGCGCCCGGCCTTGGCCTGCTGCGGCGCGGCCAGGTAGCCGTCGTGGCCCAGCAGCAGCGGCAGGCGGCGTCGCGGCAGCGGGCTCACCGGCTGCTCGTGGATGCGCCCTTCGTAGTGCACGCCGGCCGGCAGCACGCGCGGCAGCCAGCTCGGCGCCTCCAGTGCGGCGCCATCGGCCTCGACCTGGCTGTTCACCGTGACCATGCCGACGAAACACGGCGGCTCGTCGCGCAGCGCCGCGAGCGCCGCCGCCCCGCCGGCGATCCACTCGTCGGCATCGAGGATCAGCCGCCAGGGCGCCTCGGTCGCCGCGAGGACGCGGTTGCGCGCGGCACTGAAGTCGTCGCTCCATTCGGCCGATAAGACCCGGGCACCGCAGGCCGCGGCGAGTTCGCGCGTGGCGTCGGTGGAGCCGGTGTCGAGCACGAGCATCTCGTCGACCCAGGGCTTGGCGCTGCGCAGGCAGCGCTCGATGCAACGGGCCTCGTTGCGGACGATCATCACCAGCGCGACGGTTTGGGACATGGCCCGGAGATTGTCGCGCAGCAGGTTTTCGCAACCGGATGTTGCCGCGCGGGCGATGTGAGGGTGGAAGGCCGTGCTATTTCCACGATCGACCGCTTGACGAATGGCGCGGACCGGGGGGCGGGATGCGCCGGCACCCTCAAGTTCTGCAAACCGCGCTCCGATAACCCTCGCAACGGTCCTGGCAACGGGGTCGTGTCCGGTTAGCCGGCCAATGGTTGAGCAGCGAGTTGAACTGCACGACACAACGGACGACTGGCGCGGGCGGTGCCGGTGGACGGGGCGACTCGTCACGTGCACTGGTATAGGCAAGGGTCGACACGGAGCGTGCTCCGCCAGGCCTGAGTTCAACGCCGGCAGCTAGGCCGGGAGTGTTATCAACTGACAGGAGTCTTCATCATGCCCATGACCATCAACACCAACGTGTCGTCGTTGAATGCGCAGCGCAACAGCCTGACCTCGGGCGCGTCGCTGGCCACCTCGCTGCAGCGCCTGTCCTCGGGTCTGCGCGTCAACTCGGCCAAGGACGACGCCGCCGGCCTGGCCATCGCCGACCGCATGAACGCGCAGATCCGCGGCATCAACGTCGCGATCCGCAACGCCAACGACGGCATCTCGCTGGCGCAGACCGCCGAAGGCGCGCTGGCCACCGTGACCGACGTGCTGCAGCGCATGCGCGAACTGGCGGTGCAGGCCCAGAACGGCAGCAACGGCACCAGCGACCGCGCCAACCTGAACACGGAATACCAGCAGCTGTCGCAGGAAATCACGCGCATTGCCGGCCAGACCAAGTTCAACGGCACGGCCATCGTCGGCTCGGGCGCCGGTTCCAACACCTTCCAGGTGGGCGCCAACAACGGCGACACGCTGACGATCACGACCTCGCAGGTCACGACCGTCGCCGGCGACCTGACCACGGCGGCCAACGCCTCGACCGCGGTGGACGCGCTGGACACGGCGATCAACACGATCACCACCAGCCGCGCCACCTACGGTGCCGCGATGAGCCGCTTCGAGTTCGCGATCAGCAACCTGCAGATCACGGGCGAGAACCAGCAGGCTGCCCGCGGCCGCATCATGGACGCCGACTTCGCTTCGGAAACGGCGAACCTGTCGCGTGCCCAGATCCTGCAGCAGGCCGGCTCGGCGATGGTCGCGCAAGCGAACCAGCTGCCGCAGAACGTGCTCTCGCTGCTGCGCTGATCGACAAGAACGCCGCGGGTTCGTCCCGCGCGTTTTCCAGGCCGCCCCCCGGGGCGGCCTTTTCCTTTGTGGCGGCGCATCGGTGCCGAACTGGCCGGCCAATCCGGCGCTTTTCGCCGGACCGCCGGGATGGCAACTGCCGAAGAATCCGTTTGACAGGCCACACCTCCGAACGAGGCCTGAAGTCGCCGGTCGCAAGCCCGGCAGGAATCGGATCCTTCAGGAGCTTTCATGCCGCAGACCATCAACACCAACGTTTCGTCGCTGAACGCGCAACGAAACCTGAACACCTCGCAGAGTTCACTGGCCACCTCGATGCAGCGCCTGTCCTCGGGCCTGCGCGTCAACTCGGCCAAGGACGACGCCGCCGGCCTGGCCATCGCCGACCGCATGAACGCGCAGATCCGCGGCATCAACGTCGCGATCCGCAACGCCAACGACGGCATCTCGCTGGCGCAGACCGCCGAAGGCGCGCTGGCCACCGTGACCGACGTGCTGCAGCGCATGCGCGAACTGGCGGTGCAGGCCCAGAACGGCAGCAACGGCACCAGCGACCGCGCCAACCTCGACACCGAGTTCCAGCAGCTGTCGGCGGAAATCACCCGCATCGCCACGCAGACCAAGTTCAACGGCACGGCCATCGTCGGCTCCGGCGCGGGCGCACAGACCTTCCAGGTCGGCGCCAACAACGGCGACACGATGACCATCACCACGTCGACCGTGAGCACGGTGACGGGCGACATCCTGACCTCCGGTACCGCATCGACCGCGATGAGCGGCATCGATGCCGCGCTGGACGCGATCACCACCAGCCGTGCCACCTACGGCGCCGCGATGAGCCGCTTCCAGTTCGCCATCAGCAACCTGCAGATCACCGGCGAGAACCAGAGCGCCGCCCGCGGCCGCATCATGGACGCCGACTTCGCCGCGGAAACGGCGAACCTGTCGCGCGCGCAGATCCTGCAGCAGGCCGGCACGGCGATGGTGGCGCAGGCCAACCAGCTGCCGCAGCAGGTGCTGCAGCTGCTGCAGGGCTGATCGAGGCCCGTTGCGGCGCGGCTCAAGTTCGCGCCGCCGCGGCCGACAACCCGGTATCCGCCCAGGCGGAGACCCGGGTTCGTTCCAGGCGCCGAGCGGACCCCAGGGGTTTCGCGCCGGCGCCGTTCGTCTTTCAGGAAGGGGCAGCACCATGGCCACCATCAGCTCACCGGGCATCGGCAGCGGGCTGGACGTCAGCTCGATCATCACGCAGCTGATGGCCATCGAGCGGCAGCCCCTGAAGCAGCTCGAAACCGCCGAGACGAAGATCCAGTCGCAGATCTCCGAGGTCGGCAAGATCAAGAGCGCGCTGTCCAAGTTCCGCGACGTGGCGGCCAAGCTCGCCTCCACCGACTTCTGGCGCACCACCACCGGCAAATCGAACAGCAGCGCCGTGGGCGTGACCACCAGCAGCACGGCGAGCCCGGCGAGTTTCGCGGTCGAGGTCACCTCGCTGGCCAAGGCGCAGACCATCGCCGCGCCGGCAGTCGCCTCGAGCAGCGCGACGCTCGGCTCGGGCACGCTGACGATCCAGCGCAGCGGCGGCGGCGACCCGTTCAACGTGACCATCGAGGCCACCGACACGCTGGCGGGCATCCGCGACAAGATCAACGCGGCCGGCGCGGGCGTCACGGCCAGCATCCTCACCGACGCCAGCGGTGCGCGGCTGGTGATGCGCGCCAACGCCACCGGCACCGACAACGCCTTCAACACCACCGTCAGCGGCACCGGCCTGGACGGTCTGAGCTTCGACTCCGCCACGCAGACCGGCGGCGCCACGCCCGCGCAGCCGGCTGCCAACCTGGTGGCCACGGTGAACAACCTGCCGGTGAGTTCGGCCAGCAACACGCTCACCGACGTGTTCGACGGCGTGACGCTGACGATGAACGCCGAGACCGCGGGGCCGGTGACGATCGACGTCGCCGCCGACACCGAGACGCTGAAGAAGACGCTCACCGAGTTCGCCACCGCCTACACCGAACTCTCCAAGCTGATCGTCACCGACACCAAGTACGACGCCACCGCCAAGAAGGCCGGGGCGCTGCAGGGCGACAGCGCCATCGTCGGCCTGCAGAACCGCCTGCGCTCGATGCTCGGCGCGAGCAGCGGCGCCTCGACGGCCTATGCGCGGCTGTCCGACGTCGGCTTCGAGATGCAGCAGGACGGCAGCCTGACGGTCAACAGCACCAAGCTCGACAAGGCGATCGCCAACCTGTCCGAGCTGAAGGCGCTGTTCTCCAACTCCAGCCTCACCGACGCCAACCTCGACGGCTTCGGCAAGCGCTTCCGCGTGGTGGCCAGCGACATCCTGGGCATCGACGGCGCGCTGACCTCGCGCACCACCGGCCTGAACGACAAGCTCAAGCGCAACCAGACCTCGCAGGACCGCATGGAAGAGCGCCTGGCGCAGACGCAGAAGCGGCTGGAGAAGCAGTACAGCATGCTCGATGCGAAGCTGGGCACGCTCAACGGCCTGAGCACCTACGTCACCAACCAGGTCGCGCAGTGGAACAAGGCCTGAGCACGGCCCGCTGAAGGCTGGAACAGCGCGGGTTTACCGGGCGTTCGGCGACTCAAGTCGCACGGTGGTGGGCCGATATTCATCGCAAGTCAACCAGCACGAGGCCACCGATGTTCGCAGCCACCTTCTCCAAGCCGCGCGCCATGCATTCGCTGGCCAGCGCCTACCAGCAGGTCGGGCTCGAGACCGCCACCGCGAATGCGACGCCGCACAAGCTGATCGAGATGTTGTTCGACGGCTTCCAGGACGCGATCGCGCGGGCCCGCGGTGCGATGCACGCCCGCCAGATCGAGGCCAAGGGCCGAGCGATCAGCCACGCGGCGCGCATCGTCGAGGAAGGCCTGAAGGCCGGGCTCAACCTGGCGGACGGCGGCAAGCTCGCCGCCGACCTGGACGCGCTGTATGCCTACGTGGGCATGCGGCTCACCCACGCGAACCTGCACAACGATGCCCAGGCCCTGGACGAATGCGCCAGCCTCATCGAGCCGGTGCGCAGCGCCTGGGCCGAGATCGGCCCGCGCGTCACCCGTGCGGCGCAGTGAACGGCCGATCCCCCATGACCTTCTGCGGAACGCCTGCCATGCCGTCGCAACTCCTCAACTACTACGAAGCCATCGAGCAAGCCAGCCAGGACATGCTCGAAGCCGCGCGAAGCGGCAACTGGGACCAGGTGGTCAAGCTCGAAGGCGCCTGCGCGCTGCTCATCTCGCAGCTCAAGCATGCCGCCTCGTCGCAGCCGCTGCCCACCGAAGAGGCGCAGCTGAAGTCGCGCATCATGCAGCGCATCCTCGTCAACGACGCCGAAGTGCGCCAGCTGGCCGAGCCCTGGCTCGAGCAGCTCGACGAGCTGCTCGCCGGCCGCACCAAGACCCTGCACTGATCCACGCTTTCGTGCGCAGCGACATGGAAACATTGCCGATGCCGCTGGACTCGCTGGCCGCCCAGAACGGCGGCCTGGACGAGTTCCGCATCACCGCGCCGCGAGAGATCACGGCGATGCTCAAGCAGTTCCAGGACGGCAACGTGCTGCTGAACCTGAACGGCAGCAACGGCGCGATGCTGTCGACCACGCTGTGGTCGCTGGATCCGACGCGCGGCCAGCTCAGCTTCAGCGCCGATGCCGGCGCGCCGGTGACCCAGCGCCTGATCGAGTGCGACGAGGCCGTCGCGGTGGGCTATCTCGACAGCATCAAGATCCAGTTCGACGTGCAGGGCCTGGTGCTGGTGCGCGGCGTCGGCGGCAGCGCCATCAGCGCGCGTCTGCCGCGCGAGCTGTTCCGCTTCCAGCGGCGCAACTCGTTCCGCGTGCGGCCGCTGCTGCGCAGTTCGCCGCTGGCGCGCGTGCGCCACCCGGCGATCGCCGAGATGCAGCTCGCGCTGCGTGTCATCGACGTGAGCATCGGCGGCTGCGCGCTGTTCCTGCCCGACGACGTGCCGGCCATCCAGCCGGGCATGGTGATGAACCAGGTGCAGATCGACCTCGACGCCGACACGCGGCTGGTGGCCAACCTGCGCATGCAGCACGCCACCGTGCTCAACCCCGAGACACGCGGCTCGCGCCTGGGCTGCGAGTTCGTCAACCTGGCCAACGACGCGGAGCGCATCCTGCAGCGCTTCATCGACCAGACGCAGAAGCGGCGCCGGCTGATGTCGCTGGACTAGCGCCGGCACGGGCCGCCGATGCGGCCGAATTCACACTCTGTTACGACTTGCGGGATTCACCCCTCAAGTCCGGCGATGGCGTGCCGATTCTCATGCCATAGCGACTTTCGCCCCTTCAAGGAGCGCAACATGAGCGTGAACCACGTCTCAGGCGTCGGACGCGTCGTGCTGCCGGCGACGCCGAGCCGACCCACCGACACCGGAACCCCGGGGACCCCGCCGAAGGGCGAGGCCTCCTCGCTCGTCCAGCTGGACGAGTCGACACAGCAGCCGATCCCGCCGCGCTTTCCGTGGCTGAGCCGGCTGGCGCGGGAACTGGAGCCGGCGTCCAAGCAGCCGTCGCCCTATGGCACGGTGCCGATCCTCGGCGAGAAGCTCGACAAGCAGGC
>CAZVLY010000092.1:10690-13356 GCA_964628175.1 uncultured Piscinibacter sp.
TGCATGTTCATGATCTCGCTGTAGGCGGACACGAGGCGGTTGCGCACCGTCAGCGTGGCCTGGAAACCGATCTGCGCCTTCTGCATCGCGACCATGGTTTCCTCCAGGCTCACCGAGGGGTTGTCCATCTGCAGCTCGCGCTGCAGGCGGGTCGCCTGGTTCTGGCTGTTGCTCACCGAGCCCAGCGCCTGGGTCAGCGCCTGCTGGAAGCCGGTGCCCTCGACGGCGCGGCCTGCCTTCAGCGGCTGTCCGTTGGTGGCCAGTCCCGCTCTTGCAGCGGCCTGGGCGAAGTCGAAAGGTTTCAGCGTGACGTTCATGGCATGCCCTCACCATGGGGGGATGGCGTGACTGTAGTCACTGCCCGTCATCGCGGTGGCGCGAACTGGCGGCGGTTTGGCGGGCTGTTCACCGCATCCGCGGGGCTCAAGTTCTCGAACAATCGGTTTCGATCCGGGCGCATTTCCGCCCCGGGCCACTACCGATCGCCCATGGACAACGCCGTCGTCGCCAGAACCAACGCCAACGCACTGCCCCTGGTCGAACCCGCCGGGTTCGGCGCCCGTGTGGCCGCCATGCCGCTGAAGGCCAAGCTCAGCTTCGCCCTCGGTGTCGCCGCGCTCGGCGCGGTGGTGCTGGCGATGAGCCTGTGGAGCAGCCAGGGCGACTACAAGGTGCTCTACGCCAACCTGTCCGACAAGGACGGCGGCGCCATCATCGCGCAGCTGTCGCAGATGAACGTGCCCTATCGGCACGCCGACGGCGGCGCCGCGATCCTGGTGCCGGCCGCCAAGGTGCACGACGTGCGCCTGAAGCTGGCTGCCGCCGGCCTGCCCAAGGGCTCCGTGGTCGGCTACGAGCTGATGGACGGCGCGCGCTTCGGACAGACGCAGTTCCAGGAGCGGCTGACCTTCCAGCGCGGCCTCGAGGGCGAACTGACGCGCTCGATCACCGCGCTGGCCGCGGTGCAGAACGCCCGCGTGCACCTGGCGCTGCCGAACCAGAACGGCTTCTTCCGCGAGCAGCAGAAGCCCACCGCCTCGGTGATGCTGACGCTGTACCCGGGCCGCACGCTGGAGCGCGCGCAGATCGCCGGCATCGTGCACCTGGTGTCGTCCAGCGTGCCCGAGATGAACCCGAAGGCCGTGAGCGTGCTCGACCAGACCGGCGCGCTGCTCACCGCCAGCGCCGAGAATCCGCAGGCCGGCCTCGACGCGCAGCAGCTGCAGTACGTCAACCAGATCGAGGCGGGCTACCAGAAGCGCATCTTCGAGCTGCTCGAGCCGCTGGTCGGCCGCGACAACCTGCGCGCCACGGTGACCGCCGACGTCGATTTCTCGCAGACCGAGGCCACCGCCGAGGAGTTCTCGCCCAACCAGGGCGACAAGGCCAGCGTCGCGATCCGCAGCCAGCAGGTCAGCGAGAGCAGCGGCAGCAACGGCGCCGCGCCCAGCGGCGTGCCGGGTGCCGCCTCGAACCAGCCGCCGGTGCCGGCCACCGCGCCGGTGACGGGCACGCCGCAGCCGCTGCAGGCCGCGCAGGGCGGTGGCGCCAACGCCAACACGCGCCGCGACGCGGTGACCAACTACGAGGTCGACAAGACGGTGCGCGTGACGCGCAACGCGACCGGCACCGTGAAGCGCCTGAATGCCGCCGTGGTGGTGAACCACCGCAGCGTCACCGACGCGAAGGGCAAGACCACCACCACGCCGCTGTCGGGCGAGGAAGTCGAGAAGCTGACCGCGCTGGTGCGCGAGAGCATCGGCTTCAAGCAGGACCGCGGCGATTCGGTGAAGGTGATCAACGCGCCGTTCAAGGTCGATCCGTCGGCCAAGGTCGACCCGCTGCCGGTGTGGAAGCAGCCGGAAGTCATCGACATGCTGCGCGCTGCCGCGGTGCCGGCCGGCCTCGCTCTGGTCGCGCTGATCGTGTTCTTCGGGATGATCCGCCCGGCGATGAAGGCCGCACTCGCGCCGCCCCCGCCGCCGGCGCCCGGCGCCCAGCTCAACGCCGTCGTCGACGACGACAACGCGCTGCCCGAGGGCGGGATTCCCGCCCTGCCGGCACCCAAGACGAACGAACACCTGGACGCCGCTCGCGCGCTGGCCAAGGAGAACCCCGCGGCAGTGGCGAACATCGTGCGCGGGTGGGTGAGCGGCGAGGCCGCATAGGACCATGAGCATGGACGACGAAGGCACTGAAAACGCAGCGATCCTGCTGATGTCGCTCGGCGAGGAAGAGGCCTCCGAGGTCTTCAAGCACCTCGCGCCGAAGGAAGTGCAGCGCCTGGGCGAGACGATCGCGCGCATGAAGTCGATCCCGCGCGAACGCGTCGAGGGCGTGCTGGTCAAGTTCTCCGAGGTTGCGGGCGAGCAGAGCATGCTCGTCACCGACACCGACGAGTACGTGAAGACCGTGCTGCGCCGGGCGCTGGGCGACGACAAGGCCAACCTGCTGATCGACCGCATCCTGCAGGGCGCCGACGTCACCGGCATCGAGAGCCTGAAGTGGATGGACCCGGGCTCGGTGGGCGAGCTGCTGCGCAACGAGCACCCGCAGATCGTCGCGGCGATCCTGGTGCACCTGGACTTCGACCAGGCCGGCGCGGTGCTGAAGACCTTCCCCGAGCGTCAGCGCAACGAGGTGATGGTGCGCATCGCCACGCTCGA
>CAZVLY010000093.1:0-13291 GCA_964628175.1 uncultured Piscinibacter sp.
AAGGCACCGACACCAGCGGCAAGGACGGCACCATCCGCGGCGTGTTCGGGCAGACCAGCGCGCTGGGCGTGCACGCCGTGCCCTGGAAGGCGCCGACCACCGACGAGCGCGCCCACGACTACCTGTGGCGCATCCACCAGCGCGTGCCGGCCGAGGGCGAGATCGTCATCTTCAACCGCAGCCACTACGAGGACGTGCTGGTGCCGGTGGTCAACGGCTGGATCACGCCCGAGCAGACGCAGCAGCGCTACGCGCAGATCAACGCCTTCGAGAAGCTGCTCGTCGAGACCGGCACGGTGATCTGCAAGTTCATGCTGCACATCTCGAAGGACGAGCAGCGCGCGCGGCTGCAGGAGCGGCTGGACGATCCGACCAAGCACTGGAAGTTCGCCGCCGGCGACCTCGACGTGCGCAAGCAGTGGGATCTGTACCAGCAGGCCTACCAGGACGCGATCGCTGCCACGGGCACGCCCTGGGCACCGTGGACCGTCGTGCCCGCCGACTCGAAGACGCACCGCAACCTGATGATCGCCCAGGCGGTCGTGCAGACGCTGCAGGGCCTGAAGCTGCGCTACCCGCCGGGCAGCCCGGAGCTGGCCCACATCCGCGTCGAATGAAGACCTCCACCGGAGACACCCCGTGACCGACCTTTCCGCCGAATTCAAGGCCCTGGCCGACTACCGCCCGACGAACAAGGTGCGCTTCGTCACCGCGGCGAGCCTGTTCGACGGCCACGACGCCGCGATCAACATCATGCGGCGCATCCTGCAGGGCATGGGCGCCGAGGTCATCCACCTCGGCCACAACCGCAGCGTCGACGAGGTGGTGACCGCGGCGCTGCAGGAGGACGTGCAGGGCATCGCGATCAGCAGCTACCAGGGCGGGCACGTCGAGTACTTCAAGTACATGGTCGACCTGCTGCGCGCACGCGGCGGCGCGCACATCCAGGTGTTCGGCGGCGGCGGCGGGGTGATCGTGCCGGCCGAGATCGCCGAACTGCAGGGCTATGGCGTGGCGCGCATCTACAGCCCGGAAGACGGGCAGCGCATGGGCCTGGCCGGCATGATCGGCGAGATGGTGATGAGGAGCGACCAGGACCTGTCGCCCTTCGCCCCCACCGACATCGCCGCGCTGCGCGGCCACACCGAAGCGGCCTGGCGCGCCTTGGCGCAACTGATCACCGCGCTCGACAACGGCCGGGCGAGCGATGCACTGAAGCAGCAGCTGCACGCCGCGGCGCAGGCCGCGAAGGTGCCGGCGCTGGGCATCACCGGCACCGGCGGCGCCGGCAAGTCCAGCCTCACCGACGAGCTGATCCGCCGCCTGCGGCTGGACCAGGACGACGCGCTGCGCGTGGCGGTGGTCAGCATCGACCCGTCGCGGCGCAAGAGCGGCGGCGCGCTGCTCGGCGACCGCATCCGCATGAACGCCATCGGGCCGTGGCGGCAGGGCCAGCGCGTGTTCATGCGCAGCCTGGCCACGCGCGACTTCGGCAGCGAGATCAGCCAGGCCCTGCCCGACGTGATCGCCGCCTGCAAGGTGGCGGGTTTCGACCTGATCGTCGTCGAGACCTCGGGCATCGGCCAGGGCGACGCGGCCATCGTGCCGCTGGTGGACGTGCCGATGTACGTGATGACGCCGGAGTTTGGCGCCGCCAGCCAGCTCGAGAAGATCGACATGCTCGACTTCGCCGAGTTCGTGGCCATCAACAAGTTCGACCGCAAGGGCTCGCTCGATGCGTTGCGCGATGTCGCCAAGCAGGTGCAGCGCAACAAGGAAGCCTGGAAGGCGAAGCCCGAAGAGATGCCGGTGTTCGGCACCATGGCCAGCCGCTTCAACGACGACGGCGTGACGGCGCTGTACCAGGCGATGCTGCCCCGGCTGGCCGCGCTGGGCATGCCGGTCAAGGCTGGCCGGCTGCCGCTGGCGGCCACGCGCCACAGCACGCACCAGGTGCCCATCGTGCCGGGCGCGCGCGTGCGCTACCTGGCCGACATCGCCGACACCGTGCGCGGCTACAAGCAGCATGCGCGCGCGCAGGCCCGGCTGGCGCGCGAGATCCAGCAGCTGCGCGAGAGCGCGCGCATGCTGTTCGAGGCGATTCCGGCCAAGCACCGGGCGCGCGACGCGCTCACCGAACAAGCCGAGCTGCGCGAGGGCCGGCTCGAGCCCCGCGCGAAGAAGCTGCTGGCCATGTGGCCCGACATGCAGCGCGCCTACGCCGGCGACGAGTACGTGGTGAAGATCCGCGACAAGGAGATCCGCACCGCACTCACCCACACCACGCTGTCGGGCAGCAAGATCCGCAAGGTGTCTTTGCCGCAGTACGAGGACTACGGCGAGATCCTGAAGTGGCTGATGCTCGACAACGTGCCGGGCAGCTTCCCCTACACCGCCGGCACCTTCGCCTTCAAGCGCGAGGGCGAGGACCCGACGCGCATGTTCGCCGGCGAGGGCGATGCCTTCCGCACCAACCGTCGCTTCAAGCTGGTCAGCGAGGGCATGCCGGCCAAGCGGCTGTCGACCGCCTTCGACTCGGTCACGCTGTACGGCAACGACCCCGACCCGCGGCCCGACATCTACGGCAAGGTCGGCAATTCCGGCGTGAGCATCGCCACGCTCGACGACCTGAAGGTGCTCTACTCGGGCTTCGACCTGTGCGACCCGGCCACCTCGGTGAGCATGACGATCAACGGCCCGGCGCCGAGCATCCTGGCGATGTTCATGAACGCGGCCATCGACCAGCAGCTGGAGAAGTTCCGCGCCGACAACGGCCGCGAGCCCACCGACGACGAGGCGCAGAAGATCCGCGCCTGGACGCTGGCCAACGTGCGCGGCACGGTGCAGGCCGACATCCTCAAGGAAGACCAGGGCCAGAACACCTGCATCTTCTCCACCGAGTTCAGCCTCAAGGTGATGGGCGACATCGCCGAGTACTTCGTGCACCACCAGGTGCGCAATTTCTACTCGGTGTCGATCTCCGGATATCACATCGCCGAAGCCGGTGCGAACCCGATTTCGCAGCTTGCGTTCACGCTCTCGAACGGCTTCACCTTCGTGGAGGCGTACCTGGCCCGCGGCATGCACATCGACGACTTCGCGCCGAACCTGAGCTTCTTCTTCAGCAACGGCATGGACCCGGAGTACACCGTGCTCGGCCGCGTGGCGCGGCGCATCTGGGCCGTGGCGATGCGCGAGCGCTACGGCGCCAACGAACGCAGCCAGAAGCTCAAGTACCACGTGCAGACCAGCGGCCGCTCGCTGCACGCGCAGGAGATCGCCTTCAACGACATCCGAACCACGCTGCAGGCGCTGATCGCGATCTACGACAACTGCAACTCGCTGCACACCAACGCCTACGACGAGGCGATCACCACGCCCACCGAGGAGAGCGTGCGCCGCGCCATGGCCATCCAGCTGATCATCAACCGCGAATGGGGTCTGGCCAAGAACGAGAACCCGAACCAGGGCAGCTACATCCTCGAGCAGCTGACCGACCTGGTGGAGGAAGCCGTGCTGCAGGAGTTCGAGCGCATCGCCGAGCGCGGCGGCGTGCTGGGCGCGATGGAGACCGGCTACCAGCGCGGCAAGATCCAGGACGAGAGCATGCACTACGAGATGCTCAAGCACACCGGCGAGTACCCCATCATCGGCGTGAACACCTTCCGCAACCCGCACGGCGACCCGACGCCGACCACGCTGGAGCTGGCGCGCTCGACCGAGGAGGAGAAGCAGAGCCAGCTGAAGCGCCTGCAGGACTTCCAGTCCCGCCATGCCAGCGAAGCGCCCGCGACACTGCAACGCCTTCAGCAGGCGGTGATCGACAACGGCAACGTGTTCGAGGTGCTGATGGACGCGGTGCGCTGCTGCTCGCTGGGGCAGATCACCACCGCGCTGTTCGAGGTGGGCGGGCAGTACCGCCGCAGCATGTGAGATGCGGCCTCAGGCCGCCTGCAGCACGCCGAACGAGGTGTCGAGCGTGCGTGCGCGGCCGGCGTCCTTGGCGCGGTACAGCGCCGCATCGGCGCGCTTGAGCATCGCGTCCAGCGTGTCGCCGGCCTCACGGCAACGCGACACGCCGGCGCTGTAGCCGATCTCGAAGCCGAGCTCGCCCAGCGCCGCCTCGGCCAGGCGCAGGCGCAGGCGCTGGTCGAAGCGGCGCGCCGCCTCGTCGTCGGCCTGGGCCATCAGCACGCAGAACTCCTCGCCGCCATAGCGGCCGACGATGTCGCCCGCACGCGCCGCGGCCTGCAGTTCGCGCGCGACCATCTCGAGCGCGCGGTCGCCGGCGTCGTGACCATGGGCGTCGTTGATCTGCTTGAAGTGGTCGATGTCGATCATCAGCACCGCCATCGGATGGCCGTAGCGCAGGCTGGCGGCGAAGCGCGCCCGGGCCAGGTCGAGCCAGGCACGGCGGTTGAACACGCCGGTCAGTCCGTCCACGGTGGCCAGGCGCTCGAGTTCGCGCGCGGATTCGTCGCGGTGGGCCAGCAGGATGCCCACCAGCGTGAGCATGGACGTCACCAGCGCCACGACGGCCGAAGCATGGTTCACCGGATGCGGCGTCAGGAATCGCGGATAGGTGTCGGTGAAGAAGGCGCCGAGCACGCCGCGCCACAGCGTGACGACCGCTTGCGCCAGCATGCTGGCGACGACCAGCCAGCGCCAGCGCCCGACCGGCAGTACCGGCAGCCGGCCCACGGCGACGGCCACCAGGACCATCTGCAGCGCCAGCAGCCCGTTGGCCCAGCCGACACGGAAGGCGTAGTTGGAGAAGCCCAGCGCGTAGCCCAAGGGCATCAGCACAGCCAGGAGGGCCAGCCAACGGTCGGGCGAGCGCCGGCCGCACCAGCGATCGAAGGCCGCGCCCAGCAGTGCGAGGCTGACGGACATGCAGGCCATCGACGCCGAGGACAGAAACCAGTCGGCCACACCGCCCCGCTCGACCACGCCGGACAGCAGGATCAGCACCCAGCCTGCCGCTTGCAGCACCGCGGCCCAATGGGCGCGTCGCGCCGGCGCGTTGACCCGGCCCATCACGGCGGGCAGGGCCAGCGCGATGGTGATCAGATTGATCATCAAGGCGATCAGCAGGGTTCGGATGTCGACGGTCATGACGGGCGCGGCAGGCCCGGCCGCAGGTGCACGTCCAGGCTGTCTCATTTTCGGCACTCCGGTGGCCGACCGCTCGGCACAACAGCACGCCTTGCGAGCGCCATTTCCGAGCTTCATGTGAAAGTCGCCACGAATGACGGCACTGTGAACAACTCACACTTGGTAACAACTGAGGGTGGTAGACCCCCTTGTTCGGGGGGGGCACATGCCACTAAGGTTGATTCCAGCCAAAACCTGAAAGCCAGCCCATGCGCCAAGAAGTCGTCGCCATCGGCCAGACCGCCCGGACCGCCAGGTTCCACGGGGGTCCGCAGGCTGGCCTGAACTGGCGCCACGTCGCCACGGTGATGCTGCTGCTGATCACCTTGCCGGTCTTCCTGACCGCCGGGCTGGCCGCGGTGGTGCTGTTGCCAGTCCTGCTGGCCTTCACCGGCGCTGAACGCCTGCGCCGGCTGGTGGCCAACGCGCCCCAGCCCCTGCCGATCCGCCGCCATCGCTGAGCCGGCGGCGACGGCCGGACGGCCGATGCGGCTGCTGCTGGTTCGGCACGGCGAAACGCCCCTGAACGCAGCTCGCGTCATGCAGCCGCCAGACACCCCGTTGAGCCCCCGCGGTCTGTTGCAGGCGCGGGCGGTGGCCGAACGGCTGCGCACCGAGTCGCTCACGGCACTGTGGTCCAGCGACCTGCCGCGCGCCTGGCAGACCGCCGACGCGATCGCCCGGGTCAGCGGCCTGCCGGCGCTGCCGCAACCCCGGCTTCACGAGCGCAACTTCGGCGAATTGCGTGGCCGCCCCTACGACAGCCTCGGCTTCGACCCGCTGGCGATGCACGAGGCGCCGCCAGGCGGCGAGTCGGTGCCCGCCTTCGAGGCCCGCATCGACGCGGCCTTTGACGCGGCCGTGCTCGCCGCGCAGGCCGCCGGCGGCACGCTCGTGCTGGTCACCCATGGCCTGGTCATCCACAGCCTGCTGTCGCGCCGCGTCACCTTGGCACCGGGCACCTCGCTGCCGGCGCGCATCGCCAACGCCTCGGTGACGGAGATCGTCGCCGGCAACGGCCCGGGGATGGCCGTGCAGGCGCTGCGGGTCGACTGCACCGCGCACCTGGTCGGCGACCGGGCCGACGATCCGCTGGCCCTGTCCGGCGGCTGAGTCGCCCGCTCCGGACAGCGGGCCGCTCGCCTGTAAGCCCGTTGTATCGATTGCGGCGTAACTTGCGCCCATTCCAAACCAGCACCAGGAGACATCACCATGGCCCTTCCCCGCGACGTTTTCGTGGTCGGCGCAGCCCGCACCGCCATCGGCACCTTCGGCGGTGCGCTGAAGGACGTTCCCTTGTCCGATCTGGCCACGCTGGCCGTCAAGACCGCCCTGGAACGCAGCGGCGCCGGCGCGGCCAGCGTCGGCCACCTGGCCATGGGTACGGTGATCCCGACCGAGCCGCGCGACGCCTACCTCAGCCGCGTGGCCGCCATGAACGCCGGCCTGCCCAAGGAGACGCCGGCCTTCAACGTCAACCGCCTGTGCGGCTCGGGCCTGCAGGCCATCATCTCGGCCTCGCAGGCGATCACGCTGGGTGACTGCGAAGTCGCCGTCGGGGCAGGCGCCGAGTCGATGAGCCGCGGCGCCTACCTGCTGCCGCAAGCCCGCTGGGGCGCGCGCATGGGCGACAGCCCGATGCTCGACTACGTGGTCGGCGCGCTGCACGACCCGTTCCACAAGATCCACATGGGCATGACGGCCGAGAACGTGGCCGAGCAGTTCGGCATCAGCCGCACGATGATGGACGAGCTGTCGGTGGAAAGCCACCGCCGCGCCGCCGCCGCCATCGCCGCCGGCCGCTTCAAGGAGCAGATCGTGCCGGTGGTGATCGCCAGCAAGAAGGGCGACATCAGCTTCGACACCGACGAGCACGTCAAGGCGAGCACGACGATGGAAACGCTGGCCAAGATGCGCGCCGCGTTCAAGAAGGACGGCTCGGTGACCGCCGGCAACGCCTCGGGCATCAACGACGGCGCCGGCGCCGTGGTGCTGGCCAGCGCCGACGCCGTGAAGGCGCAGAACCTCAAGCCGATCGCACGACTGGTCGCCTATGCGCACGCCGGCGTGGAGCCCACCATCATGGGCATCGGCCCGGTGCCGGCCACCAGGCTGGCGCTGGCCCGTGCCGGCCTGAAGGTGGGCGACCTCGACGTGATCGAGTCCAACGAGGCCTTCGCCGCGCAGGCCTGCGCGGTGGTGAAGGAACTCGCGCTCGACCCGGCCAAGGTGAACCCGAACGGCTCGGGCATCTCGCTGGGCCACCCGATCGGCGCCACCGGCGCGATCATCACCACCAAGGCGCTGTACGAGCTGCAGCGCGTGAAGGGCCGCTACGCCCTGGTGACGATGTGCATCGGCGGCGGCCAGGGCATCGCCGCGATCTTCGAGCGCGTCTGATCAGGCTGCCGTGGCGGCCAGGACCGGCCCGCGGCGCATGAACGCCGCGAACTGGTCGGGCGGCAGGGGCCGCGCGAAATGGAAGCCCTGGGCTTCCTCGCAGCCCAGCTCGATGAGCCGCTGCACCACGGCAGCGTCTTCCACGCCCTCGGCGATGGTGGTCAGGCCCAGGCCGTGGGCCATCTGCACGATGGCCCGCACGATCGCCCCATCGTCGGCGTCGACCAGCAGGTCGGCGATGAAGCTGCGGTCGATCTTCAGCTTGTCCACCGCGAAACGCTTCAGGTAGGCCAGGCTCGAGTAGCCGGTGCCGAAGTCGTCGATCGACAGCTTCACGCCCAGGCCCTTGAGCCGCCGCACGATGGCGAGCACCTGCTCGGTGTGGCTCAGCAGGATCGACTCGGTCAGCTCGAGCTCCAGGCAGGCCGGAGACAGGCCGGTGTCGCGCAGTGCGCGGGCGACCACCTGCTCGACGTCGCCGCGGCCGAACTGCAGCGCGGAGAGATTCACCGCCATCGTCATCGCCGGCAGGCCACCGCGCTGCCAGGCCATCGCCTGGCGGCAGGCCTCGCCGATCACCCAGTCGCCGATCGGCACGATCAGGCCGCTCTCCTCCGCCTGGGCGATGAAGCGCCCCGGCGGCACCAGGCCCGCACCGGGGCGATTCCAGCGCAGCAGCGCCTCGGCACCGGTCACCTCGCCGCTGCGCAGGTCGATCTGCGGCTGGTAGTGCAGCACGAACTCGCCCTGCTCCAGCGCCTGGCGCAGGCCATTGCGCAGCTGCAGTCGTTCCAGCGCCTGCTCGTTCATCTGCTCGTCGAAGAAGCGGTAGCCGTTGCGACCGGCGTCCTTGGCGCGGTACAGCGCCGTGTCGGCCTTCTGCAGCAGCGTATCGAAATCGCTGCCGTCGTCGGGGTAGTGGGCCACGCCGATCGAGGCCGTGGTCGCGATCTCCTGGCCGTCGATGCGCATCGGCTGCACCAGCGCGGCCATCAGCTTGTCGATCACCGGCTTCACCGCGGCGGCGTCGGTCAGTTCACCCAGCACGATGAGGAACTCGTCACCGCCCTGGCGGCAGATCGAGTCGGTCTCGCGCAGCGCGGCGCGCAGGCGCAACGCCACCGTCTTCAGCAGCCGGTCGCCGGCGCCGTGGCCCAGCGAGTCGTTCACCGTCTTGAAGTGATCGAGATCGAGGTACAGCAGCGCCATGCGCGCCTGGCCGCGGTGGGCCGCCGCGATGGCGCGCTCGACGCGGTCGCGGGCCAGCACGCGGTTGGGCAGCTCGGTCAGCGGGTCGTGGAAGGCGAGGAACTCGATGCGCTGCTCGGCCTGCCGGCGCTCCTTGATCTCCACGCGCAGCCGCGCATAGGGCTCGCGCACACCGGCCACGAACACGGCACGGTAGATGTAGAGGTAGGCGACGATCTTGTAGGCGTGCCCGAGGAGCTGGAAGACGTCGTTGACGTTCGAATACAGCGTGAAGCACAGCTCGCCGAGGATGGTGACGACGGCCGCCGTGCGAAGGTCGAGCGCGTCGTAGCGCCGCTCGCGGGCCACGCGGCGCTGAAAGCCGATCGCCGCGATGCTCATCAGCGCGATCAGGCCGTACTCGGCGCCGATCTTGAAGGCGGTGAGGCCACGGCCGTCCTCGAAGGTGCGCGGCCACAGCGTCGGGTGATAGAGCTGCAGCCAGCCGACCAGCGCCGTCAAGGCGATCGCGGCACCGAGCAGGCCGTGGCGGGCACGTCGGCCCACGAGCACCGGCCAGTCGCGCCAGGCCACCGCCACCAGCGTGAAGGCGGCCACGTAACGCGCCGCCAGCCAGAAGTTGATCGCCTTTTCCGGATGGGCCGCCGTCACGAAGTCCGGCATGCCGCGGTAGGACAGCAGGTGGGCCACGTCGATGAGCCCGACGGCGAGGAAGCCGCACCCGATGATCAGCGCATTGCCCGTGCGCTCGGCGGCATCGGTGTGCCAGCAGACGGCGAACACCAGCAGCGCCACCGCCACCGCCACCAGCTCGGCCACGGTGTGCATCCACACCGGGAAGACCGTGGCGCCCTGCTTGAGGAAGTCCAGCGGCGGCAGCAGCCAGACGACCAGGAACAGCGCGGTCAGCGCGGCGATCAGCCAGGCGGGCAGGTTCGACGGCACGGCAGCGGCCGTCACGGGCGGCGTCTCGGGCGTCTTGGCAGGGGCGTCGATCGTGGTGGGCAGGTTCATGCACTCGCTCGGCGCCGCAGCGGCAGGCCGGGCCTGCCGGATTATCGGCAGCCCCGGGTGTCGACTCGAGTCAACTCAGGCGCCAGCACCCGCCCAGCTCGTGAACTCGTTCCTCCGCGCGCAGTTTGTAGAGGTGCGCGCGCAGCGACCGCAGTGCCATCGGGTGCATGCGCTCCGGGACGTCCGAATAGACATGCATCAAGAGCGCCGGCTCGGCCGGGCTGCCGAGCTCGTGCAGCGCCGCGAGAACGCGGGCCTCGCGCTGCAGGCGATGGGCGATGATCTTCTCGAAGGCGGCGCGCGGCCGCGCCATCAGGAAGCCGTGGCCCGGCGCGAGCCAGTCCAGGTCTTCGTCGCACAGTGCGCGCAGCGAGGCGAGGTAGGCGGCCATGTCGCCGTCCGGCGGGTTGATGACCACGGTGCTGAGCTGCATCACGTGGTCGCCGGTGAACAGCGTCTTCTCCTCCTCGAGCCGGTAGCACAGGTGGTTGGAGGCATGGCCCGGCGTGTGGATGGCCGTGAGCGTCACGCCGGCGTCGAGCTCGAAGCGTTCGCCGCCGGACAGCTGCCGCTCGGGTGCGAAGCTGGCGTCCTGCCACTCGGGGTGCTCGGCGATGCGGCCGTGCACGGTGGCGCCGGTGCGCTCGTGCAGCAGCGCGCAGGCCGGCGAATGGTCGAGGTGGGTGTGCGTCGCGAAGATCCAGCGGATCGGCCCGGGCGCCGCGGCGAGGATCGCCTCGACATGCTTCGCCTCGGCCGGCCCCGGGTCGATGGCCGCCCATTCGTTGCGCGGCCCGCCGCCGACGAGGTAGGTGTTGGTGCCCGGCCCGGTCATCACGCTGCCGTTGTGCGCGGTGACGCGGATCACGCGCGGCGACAGCCACACCGCCACGCCCGGGTTGATGTCGTAGGAAGCGAAGCCATGGCACTCGGGATCGATGCGGCGCAGTTCGGCGAAGGCCGGCTCGTCCGGCGTCACCGGGCGGGTGCCGTCGCGGCCGGTGCCGATCTGCGGCTGGATGAGCGGCACCTCGCGCGGCGCGCGCGCCCAGGCGAGCAAGGCGTCGACGCTGTCGAAGCGCGCGATCGCCTCCAGCGTCTTCTGTGTCGGCGTGAGCAGCTTCAGCGGCTCGGTGCGCGTGAGCGCCGCGGTCGGGGCGAGCCAGAGCTGCTCGACGAGTTCGCCGTCGTCGTGCGCGGCGGTCTGGCCCTGCGGCGCGCGCGCGATGAAGAAGCGCGTGTCGAAACGCTTGGGCCGGCCGACCGGCGTGACCCAGTGGCTGAAGTAGACGAGTTCGTCGACGGCCAGCATGAGCCCTTCTTCGTGGCACAGCGCGGCCAGCGCCTGCTCGCCGCGCTGCAGCGGGCCGCGCCAGGCGCTCAGCCTTGTCTCGCGCGCGGGATCGGGCGCGAGCGGCCGGCCGTCGCGGTCACGCGCGAAGAGCAGGCCGGCTTCCTCGAAGCATTCGCGAACGGCGGCCACCCAGTAGTCCAGCGCGTGCGCGCCCACACCGAGGCGCGCGTCGGCGTCGGCCTGCTCCACACCGCGGCAGAAGGGCATGGCGGCACGATCGGCTGCATCCACCAGCCCGCCCGGGAACACCCAGGCACCGCTGTTGTGGTCGCCGCGCTCGGCGCGGCGCAGCAGCAGCACCTCGATGCCCAGCGGGCCGTCGCGCACCACCACCACGGTGGCGGCGGCCCGCGGGGGTTTCTCGGTGACCGTCATCAGCGGCGGAAACCCTTCTCCACGGTGAACCACTGCGGGTTCAGCGCGGCCAGCGGCGCCTTGAGCTTCTCGATCTGGTCCGCCGGCGCGTGCACCTCGAGCTTGGTGATCTGCGCGATCTTCAGCGCCTCCTGCAGCGTGGCACCGACGTTGTCCAGGTGCGCCAGCAGCGCGGCGGCATCGTCGTAGCCTTCGCGGCAATGTGCTTCGTCGCCGCTGAACGAGAAGGCGTAGTGCACGCAGCCGGGCTCCTTGCGCGTGAGCGCGACGAAGGTGTCGCCCAGGGCCTTGAACTCGGCCATCTTGCCGGGCGCGACCTTGAAGTACGGGACGAGGGTGCAGCAGGTGTCGTTGGCGGCCATGTCGTGTCTCCTGTCGTTGTGGGTGGGGCACTCGATGCTACGTCGCGCACCCTCGCGTGTGAACCGGCAGCTACCAGGGGTCGATGCCGGGCGCGGCACGCTCGCGCAGCGTGGCCCCGGCCAGGCCCTGCAGCAGCCACTCGCGGGTGCGAGCCGGGTCGATGACGGTGTCGATCTCCAGCGTGGCCGCCATGTTCAGCGCGCGGCCGTCGGCGATCTGGCGATCGAGCAGTTCGCGAAAGCGCGCCTCGCGCGGCTCGCCTTCGGGCAGCGCCTCGAGCTCCTTGCGGTAGCCCAGGCGCACCGCGCCTTCCAGGCCCATCGCGCCGAACTCCCCGCTCGGCCACGACGCCATGCCCAGCGGCGCGTGGAAGCCGCCGGCGGCCATCGCCATCGCGCCCAGCCCGTAGGCCTTGCGGATCACCACCGCGAAGAAGGGCACGCGCAGCTGCGCCGCGGCGACGAACAGGCGGCTCACATGCCGCACCTGCGCCTTCGCCTCGATGTCCGGGCCGACCATGAAGCCGGGCGTGTCGATCAGCGAGACCATCGGCAGCCCGTGCGCGTTGCACAGCTGCATGAAGCGCGAAGCCTTGTCGGCCGCGTCGGCATCGATCGCCCCGCCCAGGTGCAAGGGGTTGCTCGCCATCAGCCCGACGGGGCGGCCATGCAGACGCGCCAGCACGGTGTGGATGCCGATGCCGAAGCCGGCACGCAGCTCGAGCGCGCTGTCCCGGTCGACGAGGCCCGCGATCACGGCGCGCATGTCGTGGCTGCGCACGCGGTTCTCGGGCAGCAGCTCGCGCAGCCGCAGTGGGTCGGGTGCCTCGCCGTGGCGGGGCTCGGCATCGAAGAAGCCGAGGTAGCGCCTGGCCGCCGCCACCGCGGCGGTCTCGTCGTCGACGAGCACGTCGATGACGCCATTGGCGGATTGCTGCGCCGCCGGGCCGATGTCTTCGGGCCGGTAGCGGCCGAGCCCCCCGCCCTCGACCATCGCCGGCCCGCCCATGCCGATGTTGCTGTCGCGCGTGGCGATGATCAGGTCGCAGCAACCCAGCAGCGCCGCATTGCCGGCGAAACAGCGGCCGGCGGCGATGCCGACCACCGGCACCTGGCCCGAGAGCTTCGCGAAGCTCGCGAAGGTGGTCACGTGCAGGCCGGCGACGATGGGCATGTCGGTGTCGCCGGGCCGGCCCCCTCCGCCTTCGGCGAACAGCACCACCGGCAGGCGCTGGTCGAGCGCGAGGGCCAGCAGGCGGTCGGTCTTCTGGTGATTGCGCAGGCCCTGCGTGCCGGCCAGCACGGTGGCGTCGTAGGCGAGCACGGCGCAGCGCCGGCCGTTCACGCGACCGAGGCCGGTGACCATGCCGTCGGCCGGCGTCTGGCGGATCAGCTCGTCGACGCTGCGGCGCTTCGTCTGCGC
>CAZVLY010000094.1:0-13216 GCA_964628175.1 uncultured Piscinibacter sp.
GTACGCGCAGTTCGTGACCGCGAAGACCACCTCGCTGAAGAAGACGATCGTGGGCCTGACGCCGATCCGCGAGAGCGACATCCAGAGCAAGGCGATGACCGACCTGGCACCCAAGCTCGGCGGCCTGGTCGAGTTCTATCGCAGCCCGGCCCGCGTGGCCTGGACGCCCACCGGCACCAACGTGCCCGACTACCCGAAGCTGGCGCAGCTGTGGTGGAAGAACGTGGCCGTGGCCGTGACCGGCGAGAAGACGCCGCAGCAGGCGATGGACAACCTGGCCGAGGAGATGGACCAGGTGATGGCCCGCCTCGAGCGCGCCGGCATGGCCCGTTGCGCCCCGAAGCTCAACAAGAAGGAAGACCCGAAGAAGTATCTGAGCGACAAGGGCGCGCCGTGGGCCAAGCTGGCCAACGAGAAGCCCAAGGGCGAGACGATCGCCTACGACACGCTGCTCAACGCCTGGAAGGCCGGCAAGGTCCGCTGACCTGAGCGCCGACTGATCCTGCAGCCCCCGCCGGCGCGAGCCGCGGGGGTTTTTTCATGGCGGCCGCTCAGCCCACGCGGCCCATCGGCAGCGATTCGCACAGCGTCGCCAGCGTCTCGGCCTCGTCGGCGGGCAGTTCGCCGGCGCGCAGCATCACGGCACGCTGCACGCCGCGCAGGCGGTGGTACAGCTCGTCCTCGACGGCCTCGACCTCGGCCGCGTCGGTGCCGGTGGCGGCCTGCGGGCTCCACAGGCCGCTCTCGTTCCAGCCGGCGCGCAGCCGGCCGACCAGGAACTGCGCCAGCTCGAGTGCCGCCCGCATCGGCGCCGACCGTTCGCCGACGGCCAGCAGCCCGGCGTTGTCCTCGGCGGCCTGCAGCACCTCCTCGAGCGCGGCGCGGCGGGTGCGGATCTCCGCCGGCAGCATGGCCGGCTGCAGCGGCGGCTGTTCGCTGGCCGCCCGCGACAGCTGGCCGACCCAGGCCAGGTCGAACTCGCCCGGCACGGCGCGCAGCGCGATGCTCGCGTGCAGCAGCTGTTCGTGCGGCCCGCGCAGCGCGGCCAGCGCGGCGTCGGTGACGGCCATCAGACGGCCCAGCGGCGACAGGGACTCGCCGCGCCGGGCATGCGGATAGCCGGAGCCGTCGAGCCGCTCGTGGTGCTCGGCCACCGCGCGGGCGACGGCGCCCGGGTAGTTGGTGAGCTGCGCGATCAGCAGCAGGCCGACGTGCGGGTGCACGACGAGCTGCCGGTAGCTCAGCGTGTCGAGCTCGCGCTCGGTTTCGGCCTCGCCGTGCAGCGGGTCGATGTACATCTCGCCGAGGTCGTGCAGCAGGCCGGCGAGCATCGCCAGCCGGATCTCCGGCGTCTGCCCGCCGTGGCCGACCATCAGCGCGCCGGCCAGACCCATCGCGGCGACGGCATGCTCGAAGGCCTGCGGTCGTGCGGCCTGCGCCGCGCTGAGCAGCAGTTGTGCCACCGGGTGCAGCGGCAGGTGCTGGGCTTCGCGCAGCAGCTTGGCCGCCTGCGGGCGCAGCAGCGGAGCCAGGCGCGCATCGCCCTCGACCAGATGTTCGAGGCGCTCGACGAGCATGGCCGGCGTCACGCCGTCTTCGGCGATCAGGCAGCTCTCCAGCGGCTCGCGCAGCTTGCGGTCGAGCAGCTTGCGCTGCAGCTCGGCCGACACCGGCTGGTGGCGCGCCCACAGCTTGGTGCCGGCGAGATCGAAGATGTCGGTCGCGGCGATGATGCGCTGCGTCTCGCTGGCCTGCAGGATGGTGGCCAGCGCGTGCGGGTTGGCGGACTGGAAGGCCGAGCTGGCGGCGGTCGGTGTCGGCATGGTGTTTCCCTCGTCGTGTCGACGGGTTATCGGCCGCCGTGGGACAAAGCTGAGGGCGGCGCCGCCGTTGCGCAGGCGCCGCAAACTGCCGTTGCGGTTACTTGCACTTCGCGCCGCACATCGAGCCAATCCGGCCGCTTGTCACGGATCGACCCGCACAACTGTTTCTGTTACTGAAGTCGATCCCCTGAGCGCCGTTCACTGCGGACATGGACACGCTTCACGTCCGCCGCGCCTCGCGCCTGGCCGCCACGCTGCTCGTTTCGTTGCTGCTCGGCGGCTGCGGCTCGCTGCGAATGCCATCGCTGCCTGCGATCGGCCTGCCCTGGCCCGGCTCGGCCGAACCCGCGCCGGCACCGGCGCCTCCGGTTGTCGCCAGACCCGCGCCGCCCGTCGCCGCACCGGTGCCGCGACGTGACCCGCCCGACGCCGTGCCGCGCGTGGTGTCGATCCCGCAAGGGGCGCCGAACGTGCCCTACGAGATCAAGGGCGAGACCTACGAGCCCGAGTCCGCCGACGTGCCGCTCACCGAAACGGGCATCGCCTCCTGGTACGGCAAGCCCTTCCACGGCCGGCGCACGGCCACCGGCGAGGTCTACGACATGCATGCGATGACGGCGGCGCACAAGACCATGCCGCTGCCGAGCTACGCGCTGGTGCGCAACCCGCGCAACAAGCGCGAGGTGGTGGTGCGCGTGAACGACCGCGGGCCCTTCAAGCCCGGCCGCGTGATCGATCTCAGCCATGCCGCGGCGCGCAAGCTCGGCATCAGCGGCATCGCGCCGGTCGAGGTGCGGCGCCTGACGCATGCCGAGATCCGCAGCGGCACGTGGAAAATACCGGTGCAGCGCGTCGCCGACGCGCGTTCGCCCTGAGGCCGACATGACCTTCCCGCGCTGGCTGGCGGCACTGCTGCTGGCCGCAAGCTGCGTGGCCAGCCACGCGCAAGGCTCGCTGCTCAAGCTGCCCACGCGCCCGGGGATCAGCACCAACGTCTGGTGGGAGCCGGTGGACGGCGCACGCGCCACGGTGCTGCTGTTTCCCGGCGGGGGCGGTGGCTTCGGCCGGGTCGACGGCGGCCAGCCCTCGAGCCAGAACTTCCTCGTGCGTTCGCTCCAGTTCTTCCGCAGCGCGGGCCTGAACGTGGCGATCTTCGGCAAGCCGGGCGACATGCCCGAGCTCGACGTGGCCGAGCGCACCGGCGCGGCGCACCTGGCCGACGTGAGTGCGGTGGTCGACGAACTGCGCCGGCGCAGCCCGCTGCCGCTGTGGCTCGTGGGCACGAGCCGCGGCACCGTGTCGGCCACCGCGGCGGCGATCGGCCTGCCGCCGGGCCGCATCGCCGGTGTGGTGCTGAGCTCGAGCCTGGTCAACCTGGACCGCCCCGGCGCGCTGATGCAGCAGGACCTGGCCGCCCTCGTGCTGCCGGTGCTGGTGGTGCACCACGCGAAGGACGCCTGCGTGCTGTGCCGCCCGGCCGACGTGCCCTACCTGCTGCGCAGCCTGAAGAACGCGCCGGTGAAGAAGCTGCTCATGCTCGACGGCGGCGCCGACCCGCGCGGCGCGGTGTGCGACGCACTGCACTGGCACGGCTTCATCGGCATCGAGAAGGAAACAGTCGACGCGATCGCCGCGTGGATCGCGGCGCCGTCGAACTGATCTGCGCGAGCAGCCGGCTCAGCGCTGGCTGCGCGCCTTGCGCCCGTCGACCTCGGCGAGCTGCTGCTTGAGCAGGAGATAGAGCACCCGCGCGTTCTCCACGCTGAGGCTGAGCACGCTGCTCTCGTCGCCCTCGCCTCGCGGCGGCGCCGGCTGCACGAGCGCATCGACCCGTGCCCGCACCAGGCCGTGGCTGTTGGACATGGCCTTGATGCGCTGCACTTCGACGTTGAATGTCTTCATGTGGCAAGCGTAGCGCAAGCGCCCGCGCGCTCACAATGCGGCTCCTCAGCCCCCCGCCGCATGCAAGCCGTCCCCGACACCTTCGAGCACGCGCTCGACGCCGCCGAGTTCAAGCGCCCCGCGCACCGGCCGGGCGTGGAGCTGTACCGCGCGCACATCGTGCGGCACGCCTTCGAGCCGCACACGCACGAGGCCTTCGGCCTCGGCGCCATCGAGTCCGGCGTGGAGCGCTTCCGCTACCGCGGCGAGGAGCACCTCGCGCCGGCCGACACGCTGGTGCTGATGAACCCCGACGAGCTGCACACCGGCCGCGCCGAAACGAGCGCCGGCTGGCGCTACCGCATGGTCTACATCGACGCGCAGGTGCTGGAGCAGCTCACCGGCGAGCGCGGCTGGGAGTTCGCCGACGCGGTGGGCCGCGATGCAGCGCGTGCACGGCGCGTGACCCGGCTGCTGCGCCAGCTCTGGTTTGCGCACGAGCCGCTGGCCTTCGACGGCCTGCTGCTCGATCTCGTCCACGAGCTGCGGCCGGTGGCGCGCGTCGCGCAGCCGCTGCGCGACGGGGGCCCCTCGCGCTTCGCGCCGGTGGTCGAGCACCTGCGCGAGCATCTGGCCGAGCGGATCACGCTCGACGAACTGGCGGCGGTGGCGGGGCTGAGCCCCTTCCACTTCCAGCGCCAGTTCAAGCGCAGCCACCACGCCACGCCGCAGCAGATGCTGATGGCGCTGCGCCTGTTCGAGGCGAAGCGCCTGCTGGCGGCCGGCGAGGTGCCGGCGCAGGTGGCTGCCGCCGTGGGGCTGGCCGACCAGGCGCACCTGACGCATGCATTCGCGCGGCGCTACGGCGTGACGCCGGCACGCTACCAGCAGCAAGTCGGTACAAGACCGCCGCGCGAGGCCTAGGCGACACTGCCGGCCTCATGTTCACTGCACCCCTGTTCACCGGAACCCTGTTCGCCCTGGCCGCCGGCCTGATGTGGGGCCTGGTCTTCGTCGGCCCGCTGCTGCTGCCGGAGTACCCGGCCACGCTGCAGTCTTTCGGCCGCTACCTGGCCTTCGGCCTGATCGCGCTGCCGCTGGGCTGGCTTGACCGCGCCACGCTGCGTCAGCTCACGCGGGCCGACTGGCGCGAGGCGCTGCGCCTGGCGCTGGTGGGCAACGTCGTCTACTACCTGTTCCTGGCCAGCGCGATCCAGCGCGCCGGCGGTCCGCTGCCGACCATGATCATCGGCACGCTGCCGGTGGTCATCGCCATCACCGCCAACCTTCGCGGGCACCGCCACGGCACGCGACGCGAGCAGCCGCTGCGCTGGTCGCGGCTGGCGCCTTCGCTGGGGCTGATCGCGCTGGGCATCGCGCTGGTCAACCAGGTCGAGATCGAGCGGCTGCGCGCCGAGCCCGGCGCCGACCTCGGCCGCTACGTGGTCGGCGCGGCGCTGGCCGTGGGCGCCGTGGCCTGCTGGACCTGGTACCCGATCCGCAACGCCGAATGGCTGCGCGCCCACCCCGACCGCAGCCCGCGCGGCTGGGCCACGGCGCAGGGCCTGGCGACGCTGCCGCTGGCCCTGATCGGTTACGCCATCACCTGGGCCTGGTTCGCCGCCTCGGGCTCGACCTTCGCCATGCCCTTCGGCCCGCGCGCCGGCGACTTCGTCGCGCTGATGTTCGCCATCGGGCTGCTCGCCTCGTGGCTGGGCACGCTGTGCTGGAACGAGGCCAGCCAGCGCCTGCCGCCCACGCTGGCCGGGCAGCTGATCGTCTTCGAGACGCTGTCGGCGCTGGCCTATGCCTTCGTGCTGCGTGGGCAGCTCCCCCAGGCGCAGACGCTGGCCGGCGTGGCGCTGCTGGTGGCCGGCGTGGCCTGGGCGGTGCGATCGCGCCCGGAACCGGAGGCGGCCGAGGCGCACCCGAATTGACTTGATACACCTGTGTGCGAACGCGGGGCTACGCTTCGGGTCCGACCCCTTTGGGGAGGGTCGATCTCCGGAGACGCCATGAAGACACGCACCATCGTGCTCGTCACCGGGTTGCTCGTCGCGCTGCTTGGCGCCGGCGGCACCCTGTGGTGGATGTACAGAGCCCAACCCCAGCCGCCGGCCCCGCTGTCGCAGGCGCCGGCCGACGCGCCGGAACCTGCATCCGCACCGGCCCCCGCCGCGGTGGCCGAAGCCGCCGAGCGCCACCCGATCGAAGCCCCCGTGGCCGCGGCCTCGGCACCGGCCGCGCTGCCGCCCCTGGACGAAGCCGATGGCATCGTGCAGGCGGCGCTCGCCGAGTTGCTGACGCGGCAGGGCGTGATGGCCTTCCTGAACGCCGATGGCTTCGTGCGGCGCGCGGTGGTGACGGTGGACAACCTGGCGCGGCCGCATGCCGCGTCGCGCCTGTGGCCGGTGCAGCCCACGCCCGGCAAGCTGCAGCTCCTGCTGGCCGGCGACGCCGAGCTGATCGCCGCGGACAACGCGCGCCGCTACGAACCCTTCGTGGCATTCGTCGCCTCGGTGGAGCCGGCGCGGGCCGCGGCGCTGTACCGCCGGCTCTACCCGCTGTTCCGCCAGGCCTATGCCGAGCTGGGCTATCCGAAGGGCCAGTTCAACGACCGGCTGGTGGAGGTGATCGACCACCTGCTCGCCGCGCCGGAGCCACGGCAGCCGCCGGCGGTGAAGCTGGTCGACGTCAAGGGCGAAGTGCCCTCGACGCGGCCCTGGGTGCGCTACGAGTACACCGATCCGGCACTCGAGTCGCTGTCGGCCGGGCAGAAGATCATGGTGCGCGTCGGCAGCACGCACGAGCGTCGGCTGAAGGCCTGGCTGTCGGGCTTCCGCAAGGCGATCGCGACGCCGCGCTGAGCGCGGCGCGGCCGCGTCAGATGCCGGCCAGCGCCGCCAGCCCCGCCGTGTCCAGCGATCCGGCGTGCATGCCGTGCTGGCCGGTCTGGGCGTTGCGGTAGACGATCAGCGGGACGCTGTCCGCGCCGAGCTGGCGGAACAGCTCGGTGTTGGCCTTCACCTTGGCCACCACCTCGTCGGGCAGCGACGAGGCCACGCTGATGCCGCCGCCGCGCTGCAGCACGCTGACCTCGTTCTCGGTCATCGCCTTGGCCGGGTCGGGGGCCGACAGGATGGTCGCGCCCTGCGGCAGCGACGAGGGGCGCAGCAGCCCGATCGGCATCCACACCATCTTCAGCTTGCCCAGCAGCGGCTGCGAGGCGTTCCACAGCTCGGCGCAGTGCGGGCAGGTGGTGTCGAAGAACACGTAGACGGTGTTGGCCGCCATCATCGCGCCGATCGTGAAGCCGTTGCCCTTGCTGGCGATGGCATAGGCCTCGATGCCGCCGAGCTTGCGCGCGGGGGCGGCGGCCGGCGCCGCCTCGTCGTTCTTCGAGCAGGCGGCCAGCGGTGCGAGCACGAGGGTGGCCAGGCCGAGGGCGAGCGGGCGGCGTTGCATGGGGGCGGTCTCCAGGGAAGGTTCAGGGATTCGCGTGCAGCCAGGCCGCGGCCTGGCCGCGCGACTCGAGGGCGAGCTTGTCGAGGATGTTGGCGACGTGGCGTTTCACGGTGTGCGGGCTGATGTCGAGCACGCGGGCGATGAGCTTGTTGCTGTCGCCCGCGGCGATGCGCTCCAGCACCTCGCGCTCGCGGCTGCTGAGCAGCACCGGCGCCGCCGGCTCGGGCTCCGGCGCCGCCGTGCCGCGCAGCGCCGCCGATTGTGCGGCCAACGCGGCCAGCGCCTGCCGCTGCGCCACGCTCAGGGCGACGCCTGCCCCGTGCGCCGCCAGCGCCGCCAGCACGGCCGGGCCGGCCATCAGCGCGTGGCCGGCCGACTGGGTGTCGATCACGCGCTGCAGCGCCTGCGCCAAGGGCGCGCCGGCCTCGCGTGGGCGGCCGGCGCGCAGCAGCGCATGCGCCGCACGCAGTTGCAGCTCGATGCCCTGGCCGAGCAGGTCGAGCCGCGCCGCCTGCGGCAGCAGCGCCGCGAAGGCCTCGGCGGCCTCGGCCCAGCGGCCCTCCGCGGCGAGCGCGCGGGCCTCCAGCGGCCCGGGGCCGGCGCCTTCGTGCGGCGGATGCCAGGCCTGCCAGTGGCGCAGCGAGGCGGCGTCGGCGCCCAGCAGGTCGAGCACGCGCACGGCGATGCGCGACACATGCCCGCGCCAGAAACGCAGCCGGCTCGCCGAGGCATGCTCGGCCTCGTGGTCGAACAGCACGGCCAGCCGGCGCCGTGCCGATTCGCCATCGCCGCGCAGCGCATCGAGGAAGGTGCGCACGATGTTCAGCGCCACCGCGATCTCGGCCGAACGCGACAGCCAGCGTGCATCGGCTTCGGCGTCGCGCGTGCAGGACACGGCCTCGTCGATGCGACCGGCCCACAGCAGCGAGGCCGCCTGCAGCGCATGCAGCGTGGCGCGCATCGGCAACTCGCGCTCGCCGATGCGGCGCAGCGCCTCGCGGCCATAGCGCTCGAGCAGCCGGGCCATGCCGGGAAGTCCGGCCCATGAGGTGGGCGGCGAACATTCCCACCAGTTCAGCAGCGAGCCGTGCGTCTCCAGCCGCTGCAGCACCTGCTCGAAGCGTTCGCAAAGGACCGCGAAGTCGCCGCGGTCGTGCAGCAGCGTGCAGTCGGCGTCGAGCACCAGCAGCTCGGCTTCGGGCGGCATCGGCTGGCCCGACAGCTCGGCCAGCAGCGCCCGCGCGGGCTCGACCTGGTCGTTGGCATTCCAGGCCGCCAGCAGCAGCGCCTGCGACAGGCGCAGTTCATCGGTGTCGCCCGAACGTTTCGCCGCCGCGACCGCCGCCTCCATCAGCGTGGCCATCTCGCTCCAGTGCCAGCGCATGCAGGCGGCGATGGCGTCGCAGCGCAGCAGGCGCGACGAGTCATCGCGCCAGGAGGCCGGGAATTGCGCGACCAGGCGCCGCACGTCGGCCGACAAGCCCTGCAGCAGCAGATCGTCGGCACACTCGGTCAGCGCGGCTTCGGCCGCAGCCCAGTCGCCGGCGCGCAGCAGCAGGCCGATACGGCGCAAGGGATCGCGCTCCACCTCGGCGGCGCGGCGCAGCAGCAGCGGCAGCTCGTCGGGGAAGCGGCGATGCAGGCGGTCTTCCAGCGCATCGCGGAACAGGTCGTGCAGCACCAGGGTGCGCTCGTCGGCGTCGAGCGCGGTGACGAACAGGCCGCGCCGCTCGATCTCGTCGAGCCGCTGCGCGGCGCGGGCATCGCCGGTGACCGCCGCGGCGGCGGCGGCGGTGAGCACCGGCAGCACGCTGCTGCGCACCAGGAAGTCGTGCAGCGCGACCGGCATCTCGTCGAGCACCTCGCTGGCGAGGTAGTCGAACAGGCTGCGATCGAGCGCCGCGTGGCGACCGCCCTGCAAGGCCGCGCCCGGCGCGCGGCCGCGCAGCGCCGCCAGGCACAGGCGCAGTCCAGCCGGCCAGCCCTGCGTGCGCTCGACCAGCTCGGGCAGGCGCGCCGCCAGCTCGCCGGCCTGGTCGGCCTGCAGCAGCGCACTCGCCTCGTCGGCGCTGAAGCGCAGCTGCTCCTGCGTGAACTCGGCCAGCTCGCCGGTGGCGCGCCAGCGCGCCAGCGCCAGCCGCGGCGCGACGCGGGTGGAGATCACCACCGTCCACTGCGCGGGCAGCCGCTCGATCAGCTCGTCGAGGAAAGCGTGCACCGCCGGCGACTGCACGCGGTGCAGGTCGTCGAGCACGATCACGCCGTGCGGCGCGCCGGACGCCGCCAGCGCGTTGACCAGTTCGGCGACCGGGCCGCGCACGCTGCCGCCATCCTCGGCCTGCTCGCCCAGCTGCGCGGCCAGCGCCGCGGGGGCACTGCGCCACGGCAGGTCCAGCGGCTCGAGCGCCGCCGCCAGCCCGGCGAACAGGCGCGCCGCGTCGTCGTCTTCGTCGAAGGAGAACCAGGCCAGCGCCGTGCCCGCGCCCAGCCCCTCGATCTGCGCGGCCAGTGCCGAGGTCTTGCCGAAGCCGGCCGGCGCCATCAGCAGCACGAGTCGCCGCGAGCGCAGCGCCTGGCCGAGCGCGGCGTCGAGCGCAGGCCGCGTGATGCGGGCACTGCGCGCGCGCGGCGGCTGGATCTTGGTGGTGGCGAAACCCGTGGCGTTCATCGCCGCGTGATTGTGCAGGCGCAGCGGCGCTTGTACAGCTCAGCGCAAGTGCGGCGCGTCCGGCAGCTCGTTCGGATTGGCCTGGCCCGGCGCGAGCGGGAAGTGCCGCGCGAGCAGGGCGTCCACCGCATCGATCGCATCGTTCAGCCCGGCCTCGAACTGTCCCTTGCGGAATGCGCCGCGCATGCGCTCCATCACTTCTTGCCACTGCGACGCGCTGACGTGCCGGTTCAGCCCGCGGTCGGCGACGATCTCGATGCAATGCTCGGCCAGCAGCAGGTAGATGAGCACGCCGTTGTTGTGTTCGGTGTCCCACACGCGCAGCTTGCCGAACATCGTCAGCGCCCGCTCGCGCGCCGAGGCGCCGCGCCACAGGTAGCTCATCGGCAGGCCGGCTTCGGCACAGACGCGGATCTCGCCGCTGTGGCGTGTCTCGCTGGCCGACACGCGGGCCTGGATGCGCGCGAGCGCGGCGTCGTCGAGCGCGCGGGCGAGATCACGCTCGTCCGTCCAGCGGTGCCTCACGATGCGCTGCAGCTTGTTCATCACCAGTCTCCCGACGCGCCGCCGCCGCCGAAATCGCCACCGCCGCCCGAGCTGAAGCCGCCGCCCCCGCCGCCGCCGGAGCCCCAGCCACCGCCGCTGCCGCCGCCGAAGATCACCGGCCCGCCGCTCGATCGCCCGCGCCGCGAGGCGCCCGAGCCCATGACGCCGACGAGGATCAGCGCCAGGATGCCGGCGCCCACTGCGATCAGCGTGCTGGCACTGAGCCACCAGCCCATGCCGCCGGCCGCCGCACCGGTGGCCAGCGAGCCGAGCTTGCGGCCGAAGATGCCGGTGAGCACCGCGCCGATCACCGGCACGGCGACGAACAGGAAGATCGCCAGGTCCTGCAGGTTGAAACCCTGGCCCGAGGGCGTGGGTTTCGCGCCGGGCGCGGCCGGCTCGGGCAGGCCCTCGCCGCCGATGCGCGCGTCGAGCCGATCGACCGCCGCGTTCAGGCCGCCGGCGAAGTCGTTCTTGCGGAAGGCCGGGGTGATCACGTCACTGATGATCTGCCGCGCCGCCAGGTCGGGCACCGCGCCTTCGAGCGATTTGGCCACCTCGATGCGCACGCGGCGGTCGTCCTTGGCGACCACGATGAGCAGGCCGTCGCCGACCGCCAGGCGGCCGATCTTCCAGCTGTCGGCCACGCGCTGCGCGTAGGCGGCGATGTCCTCCGGCTGCGTGGTCGCCACCATCAGCACGACCAGCTGCGAGCCGCGCTTCGTCTCGAGGGCGGCGAGCTTGTCGCCGAGCGCCTGCGACTGCGCGGCGCTGAGCGTGCCGGTCTGGTCGATCACGCGGCCCGACAGCGGCGGCACCGGCAGCAGGCCCTGCGCCTGCGCCAGCCCCACCGCCCAGAGCAGGGCGGCGGCGAGCCCGAGGCCCCAGCGGCGCATCACCGTGTCACTTCGATGCGGGCTTGTCGAAGCTCACGGCCGGCGGCTGCGAGATCTGCGCTTCGTTCTGCACGGTGAAGTTGGGCTTGACCGAATAGCTGAACAGCATCGCCGTCAGGTTGGTCGGGAAGCTGCGCGCAAGCACGTTGTAGTCCTGCACCGCCTTCACGTAGCGGCCGCGCGCCACGGTGATGCGGTTCTCGGTGCCCTCGAGCTGCACGCGCAGGTCCTGGAAGCCCTGGTTGGCCTTCAGGTTGGGGTAGTTCTCGGTGACCACCAGCAGGCGCGACAGCGCGCTCGAGAGCTCGCCCTGCGCGGCCTGGAACTTGTTGAACGCCTCGGGGTTGTTGACCAGCTCGGGCGTGGCCTGGATCGAGGTGGCCTTGGCGCGCGCCTCGACCACCTTGGTCAGCGTTTCCTGCTCGAAGTTGGCCTCGCCCTTGACGGTGGCGACGATGTTCGGGATCAGGTCGGCACGTCGCTGGTACTGGTTGAGCACCTCGGACCAGGCCGACTTGGTCTGCTCGTCCAGGCGCTGGAAGTCGTTGTAGCCGCAGCCGGTGAGGGCCAGGGCGGCGCCCAGCGCGGCGAGGGCACCCAGCAGTCGGCGGGCGATGGAGAAGGTCATGGCGGGTCTCCGTGATGAGGCGCGGCGATGGTACTCCGCGAGTCCCGATATGGGACTGACCCGGCTCATTTCAATCAGGCCTTGGCCAGCGCCGCGTTCAGATCCGCCTTCAGGTCGTCGATGTGCTCGATGCCCACGCACAGGCGCACCGTCTCCTCGCTGACGCCGGACGCGGCCAGTTCCTCGGGCGAGAGCTGCCGGTGCGTCGTCGATGCCGGGTGCGTGGCCAGCGACTTGCAGTCGCCGATGTTGACCAGCCGCGTGAACAGCTGCAGCCCATCGAGGAAACGCTCGCCGCCGGCGCGCCCGCTCTTCACGCCGAAGGTCAGCAGGCCCGAGGCGCGGCCGCCCATCATCGACTTCACCAGGCCGTGGTCCGGGTGGTCCTCGAGGCCGGCGTAGTTGACCCACGACACCTTCGGGTGCTGCTTCAGGTACTGCGCCACCGCCAGCGTGTTCTCGCAGATGCGGTCCATGCGCAGCGCCAGCGTCTCGATGCCCTGCAGGATCTGCCAGGCGTTGAAGGGCGAGATCGCCGCGCCCATGTTGCGCAGCGGCACGACGCGCGCGCGGCCGATGTAGGCCGCGGGGCCCAGCGCCTCGGTGTAGACGACGCCGTGGTAGCTGACGTCGGGCTCGTTCAGGCGCTTGAAGCGCGCCTTGTGCTGCGCCCACGGGAACTTGCCCGAATCGACGATCGCGCCGCCGATGCTCGTGCCGTGGCCGCCGAGGTACTTGGTCAGCGAGTGCACGACGATGTCGGCGCCGTGCTCGAAGGGCCGGCACAGGTAGGGGCTGGGCACCGTGTTGTCGACGATCAGCGGCACGCCGTGCTTGTGCGCGATGGCGGCAATGGCCGCGATGTCGGTGATGTTGCCTTGCGGGTTGCCGAGCGACTCGACGTAGACCGCCTTGGTGCGCGCATCGATCAGCGGCTCGAAGCTCGCCGGGTTGCGGTAGTCGGCGAAGCGCACGCTGATGCCGTACTGCGGCAGGGTGTGCGCGAACAGGTTGTACGTGCCGCCGTACAGCGCGCTGCTGGAGACGATGTTGTCGCCGGCCTCGCTGATGGTCTGGATCGCGTAGGTCACGGCTGCCTGGCCCGAGGCCAGCGCCAGCGCCGCGATGCCGCCCTCGAGCGCGGCCACGCGCTCCTCGAGCACCGCCTGCGTCGGATTCATGATGCGCGTGTAGATGTTGCCCGCGACCTTCAGGTCGAACAGGTCGGCGCCGTGCTGCGCGCTGTCGAACGAGTAGGCCACCGTCTGGTACAGCGGCACCGCCACGGCGTGCGTGGTCGGCTCGGGCG
>CAZVLY010000095.1:0-1650 GCA_964628175.1 uncultured Piscinibacter sp.
GCCGATCCGCTGAAGACGCCGTTGCACATCGCGCCGGTCTGGTACTTCACGCCGTACTACTCGATGCTTCGCGCCATCACCAGCGAGATGATGTACGCGCTGATCGCCTGCGTGCTGGCCGGGGCGGTGCTGGGCGTGCTCAAGGCCAAGGTCGGCGCGCTGCTCAAGGGCGCGATCCTCGGCGCGGCGCTTGTCACCGTCGCGCTGATGCTGGCCATCGATGCCAAGTTCTGGGGCGTGGTGGTGATGGGCGGCGCGGTCGTCATCCTGTTCTTCCTGCCCTGGCTGGACTTCAGCCCGGTCAAGTCGATCCGCTATCGCCCGAACTGGCACAAGTACGTGTACGGCATCTTCGTCGTCAACTTCCTCATCCTGGGGTACCTGGGCGTGCAGCCGCCCTCGCCGATCGGCGAGCGGGTCTCGCAGGTGGGCACGCTGTTCTACTTCGGCTTCTTCCTGCTCATGCCCTGGTGGAGCCGGCTCGGCGAGTTCAAGCCGGTGCCCGATCGCGTGACCTTCGCTGCCCACTGACGCGACTGCCGGGAACGAACACATCATGAAGAAGCTTCTCATCTCCCTGCTCATGGCGCTCGGCCTGTCCGGCGGCGTGCTGGCCTCCGAAGGCGGCATCCACTGGGACAAGTTCCCCGAGGAAAAGGCGAACGACCTGCCGTCGCTGCAGAACGGCGCCAAGCTGTTCGTCAACTACTGCCTGAACTGCCATGCCGCTTCGTACATGCGCTACAACCGCCTGCGCGACATCGGCCTGACGGAAGACCAGATCAAGAAGAACCTGATGTTCGCGACCGACAAGGTCGGCGAAACCATGAAGGTCGCCCTCGACGCCAAGCAGGGCAAGGACTGGTTCGGCGGCGTCCCGCCCGACCTGACGGTGATCGCCCGCTCACGCGCCGGTTCGGGCGGTTCGGGGGCGGATTACCTGTACACCTATCTGCGCACCTACTACCGCGACGACACCAAGGCCACCGGCTGGGACAACCTGGCCTTCCCCGGCGTGGGCATGCCCCACGTGCTGTGGGAGCTGCAGGGCCAGCGCGCCGCGAAGTACGTCGAAGAGAAGGACGCGCACGACCCGAAGAAGACGGTGCACCGCTTCGACGGATTCGAGCAGCTGACGCCGGGCAAGCTGTCGCCGCGCGAGTACGACGCTGCCGTGGCCGACCTCGTGGCCTACCTGCAGTGGATGGGCGAGCCGGCGCAGGGCCAGCGTGTGCGTCTGGGCGTGTGGGTGCTGATCTTCCTCGGCGTGTTCACGGTCATCGCGTGGCGCCTGAACGCCGCGTTCTGGAAAGACGTGAAGTGAACGTCTGCGTGTCTGCCGCCCGATCGGGGTGGCGGGCCGATGCGCAGTGGCCCTGCCCGAACCGGCAGCCACTGCGCTTGTGTTTTTTCGAAGCCTCTAGGAGCACACCGCCATGATGGTGCTTTATTCCGGAACGACCTGCCCCTACTCGCACCGCTGCCGCTTCGTGCTCTTCGAAAAGGGCATGGACTTCGAGATTCGCGACGTCGACCTGTTCGCCAAGCCCGAAGACATCGCGCTGATGAACCCGTACAACGAGGTGCCCATCCTCGTCGAACGCGACCTCATCCTGTACGAGTCGCACATCATCAACGAGTACATCGACG
>CAZVLY010000095.1:1660-13107 GCA_964628175.1 uncultured Piscinibacter sp.
GACGAGCGCTTCCCGCACCCGCAGCTGATGCCGGGCGACCCGGTGGCGCGTGCCCGTGTGCGGCTGTTCCTCTTCAACTTCGAGAAGGAGCTGTTCTCGAACGTGAACATCCTCGAGTCGCGCGGCATCAAGCCCACCGACAAGCAGCTCGAGAAGGCGCGCGCACAGATCCGCGACCGCCTGACCATGCTCGCGCCGATCTTCCTGAAGAACAAGTTCATGCTCGGTGACGACTTCTCGATGCTCGACGTCGCGATCGCGCCGCTGCTGTGGCGACTGGACTACTACGGCATCGACATGTCGAAGAACGCCGTGCCGCTGCTGAAGTACGCCGAGCGCATCTTCTCGCGCCCGGCCTACATCGAGGCGCTCACGCCGTCCGAGAAGGTGATGCGCAAGTAAGTCGCGCGCTTTGCCCCCATGAGCAGCACGCCGCCGATCTCGCCCGCCGGTTCCGGGACCTCCACGCGTCCGTACCTGATCCGTGCCCTGCACGACTGGTGCACGGACAACGGCTTCACGCCGTACGTGGCGGTGTTCGTCGACGCGTCGGTGCAGGTACCCACCGAGTACGTCAAGAACAACGAGATCGTGCTCAACGTGGGCTTCGAGGCGACCAGCTCGCTCAAGCTGGGCAACGAGTTCATCGAGTTCAAGGCGCGCTTCGGCGGTGCATCGCGCGAGATCGTCGTGCCGGTCGATCACGTGATCGCGATCTACGCACGCGAGAACGGGCAGGGCATGGCCTTTCCGGTGCCCAGCGAGTCCGCTGCGGGCGGGGCGGCGGCCGAGGCCGTCAGCCCCGATACGCCCGCGCCGCGTGCCACGCACCTCTCGCTCACCGAAGCACCTCGCCCCGACGCCGATGTGGCGGGCGAGCCCAACGATCCGCCGGAGCCGCCCGTGGGCGGGCGCCCCTCGCTCAAGCGCGTCAAGTGACCCGCCGGATCGCGCGCCTATACTGATTTCGGGCGGGTTCGAGCCTGCCGGCTTAGCTCAGTTGGTAGAGCACCCGCCTTGTAAGCGGAAGGTCTTCGGTTCGATTCCGAAAGCCGGCACCAGTGATCTGCATCACGCTTGGGCGCCCTTGCGCGCCCGTTCCCGGCAACCGGTGCAACGGCGTGTCAGTTCGATTGAACCTTGATTCTGATTGAGCTAACCTGCCAGCCCCGCTCCTGAAGAATGCTCTCCAGGCGCGGTTTGATCTGACGCAGTTTCGCCGCCACGGCGGCATTCGCCGCCAGCAGCGACCAGCCTTCATCGTCCACCGGTCCCGGCATCACGTGGCTGGCGAGCGCGCCGGGCAGGGCGCCGCGAATGGCCGAGAAGCGGTCCGCCGAATCCTGAAGGCGCGCGCGCAGATGGGCCAGCGGCGCGCTGCGCCGCAGGGCCTCGGCCACGGGCAGCGAGTCGGGAACGGTCGGTGGCGGTTTGGAGCTCACACGAGGAGTGTAGCGATGCAGATTCTCATCACGCACGGCACCTTGGCCCGTACGCGTGTCTTGCACTTCAACCGGTGGCAGCTGGCGGGCATGCTGATCGGCCTGGTGGCCGTGCTGACCCTGCTGTCGGGCACGGTGTACCACTTCGTATTCCTGAAGGCCGCCCGCGAAGGCTGGCCGGTGGTCAGCCAGATCGTGCGGCTGGTGGTGCGCGACGAGTTCGCGCAGCGCGACCGCTTCATGCGCGAGAACCTCGACGCGATGGCACAGAAGGTCGGCGAGATGCAGGCCAAGCTGGTCAAGCTCGAGGCCATGGGCGACCGTGTTTCCGGCCTGGCCGGGGTCAAGAACGACGAACTCCGGCAATTGTCGCGGCCGGCCGCAGCCGCCTCGTCTGCCCAGGGCGGGCCGTACGTGCCGCCGCAGGCGGCCAACCTCGAACAATTGCGCGGCATCGTCGAGGCGCTCGACCAGACCACCGACCAGAGCACCGACATGTTCACCATGATCGAGTCGCGCCTGCTCGAGTCGCGCCTGCGCGCGCTGATGATCCCCAACAGCGCGCCGGTGGTCGGGCCGGTCGGCTCGGGCTTCGGTTTCCGCACCGACCCGTTCACCAGCCGCACGGCGCTGCACACCGGGCTGGACTTCCCGGCCGATGTGGGCACACGCATCCTGGCCGCGGCCGGCGGCGTGGTGCTGCTCACCGAGACGCACCCGGCCTACGGCCACATGGTCGAGGTCGACCACGGCAACGGCCTGGTGACGCGCTACGCCCACGCGTCCAAGCTGCTGGTGCGTGCCGGCGACATCGTCAAGCGGGGCCAGCTCATTGCCGAAGTCGGCAACACCGGCCGTTCGACCGGGCCGCACCTGCACTTCGAGGTGCTGGTCGACGGCGTGCCTCAGGACCCGGCCAAGTTCCTCGCCGGCGGCGACGCGGCGCAGACGGCTTCCGCCCGGGGCGGACGCACCCGGCGCTGAGCGTCGGGCCGGCGGCGGCGCCGGATGTAAACTTCGGGGTTTTCCAGGCGCCGCTCGCCTTGCATCTGCCGGGTGCGGCCCCACCTCCTGGCTCCCTGCGTTCGACTGCCTGGTCCGCCAGCCGGCGGGCGCGGCGACCGCTCAATCCCGACGCCGCATGTTGCCCAAGCTTCTCACCTCCATTTTCGGCAGCCGCAACGAACGTCTGCTGAAGCAGTACCGGCGCGTCGTTGCCCAAGTCAACGCGCTGGAGCCGAGCTTCGAGGCACTGACCGACGAGGCGCTCAAGGCCAAGACCGACGAGTTCCGCCAGCGCTTCGCGAAGGGCGAGACGCTCGATGCGCTGCTGCCCGAGGCCTTCGCCGCCGTGCGCGAAGGCAGCAAGCGCACGCTGAAGATGCGCCACTTCGACGTGCAGCTGCTCGGCGGCATGACGCTGCACAACGGCAAGATCGCCGAAATGCGCACCGGCGAAGGCAAGACGCTGATGGCCACGCTGCCGGTGTACCTGAACGCCATCTCCGGCAAGGGCGTCCACGTGGTGACGGTGAACGACTACCTCGCCCGTCGCGACGCCGAGTGGATGGGGCGGCTGTACACCTTCATGGGACTGACGGTGGGCGTGAACACGCCGCAGATGTCGCGCGAGGAGAAGCAGGCCGCCTACGGCGCCGACGTCACCTACGGCACCAACAACGAGTTCGGCTTCGACTACCTGCGCGACAACATGGTCCAGGAGACGGCCGACCGCGTCGCGCGAGGGCTGAACTACGCCATCGTCGACGAGGTCGACTCGATCCTGATCGACGAGGCGCGCACGCCGCTGATCATCAGCGGCCAGGCCGAAGACCACACCGAGATGTACGTGCGCATCAATTCGGTCGTGCCGCAGCTCAAGAAGCAGATCGGCGAGGCCGATCCGCGCACCGGCGAAGGCGTGATCGAGCCAGGTGACTTCACGGTCGACGAAAAGAGCCACCAGGTCTTCCTGACCGAGGCGGGCCATGAGAACGCCGAGCGCATCCTGTCGGAAGCCGGCTTGCTGGCCGAGGGTGCCAGCCTGTACGACCCGGCCAACATCACGCTGATGCACCATGTGTACGCGGCGCTGCGGGCCAAGCACCTGTACAACCGCGACCAGCACTACGTGGTGCAGAACGGCGAGGTGATCATCGTCGACGAGTTCACCGGCCGCCTGATGACCGGTCGCCGCTGGAGCGATGGCCTGCACCAGGCGGTGGAGGCCAAGGAAGGCGTGCAGATCCAGAGCGAGAACCAGACGCTCGCCTCGATCACCTTCCAGAACTACTTCCGCATGTACGGCAAGCTGGCCGGCATGACCGGCACGGCCGACACCGAGGCCTACGAGTTCCAGGAGATCTACGGTCTCGAGACGGTGGTGATCCCGCCGAACAAGCCGACCATCCGCAAGGACGAGCTCGACCTCGTCTACAAGACCGAGCGCGAGAAGTACGAGGCCGTGGTGGCCGACATCCGCGACTGCCACCAGCGCGGCCAGCCGGTGCTGGTGGGCACCACCTCGATCGAGAACTCGGAGAAGGTGTCCGAGCTGCTGAAGCAGGCCAAGCTCGAGCACCAGGTGCTCAACGCCAAGCAGCACGAGCGCGAGGCGCAGATCGTGGCGCAGGCCGGCCGCCCGGGCGTGATCACCATCGCCACCAACATGGCCGGCCGCGGCACCGACATCGTGCTCGGCGGCAACGTCGAGAACCAGATCAAGTTCATCGATGCCGACGAGGCGATCCCGGCCGACGAGAAGGCGCGGCGCGCCCAGCAGCTTAAGGACGAATGGCAGGGCCTGCACGAGGCCGTCGTCGCCCAGGGCGGGCTGCGCATCATCGCCACCGAGCGCCACGAGTCGCGGCGCATCGACAACCAGTTGCGCGGCCGCTCCGGCCGCCAGGGCGATCCGGGCTCCTCGCGCTTCTACCTGTCGCTCGACGATCCGCTGATGCGCATCTTCGCCGGCGACCGCGTGCGCTCGATCATGGATCGCCTGAAGATGCCCGACGGCGAGGCCATCGAGGCCGGCATCGTCTCGCGCAGCATCGAGAGCGCCCAGCGCAAGGTCGAGGCGCGCAACTTCGACATCCGCAAGCAGCTGCTCGAGTACGACGACGTGTCGAACGACCAGCGCAAGGTGATCTACCAGCAGCGCAACGAGATCCTCGAGGCCGAGAGCCTGACCGAGCAGATCGGCAACCTGCGCGCCAGCACCATGACCGAGGTGGTGCGCACCTACGTGCCGGCGGACAGCGTCGAGGAGCAGTGGGACCTGCCCGGCCTGGAGAAGGTGCTGCGCGAGGAATGGCACATCGAGGTGCCGCTGGCCGCCGAGGTCGAGAAGAGCAGCAGCATCACCGACGAAGACGTCGTCGAGAAGGTCATCAAGGCCGCCGATGCGCACTTCGAGGCCAAGCTGGAGCGTGTGGGCGTCGCGCAGTTCACGCCGTTCATGCGCATGGTGCTGCTGCAGGCGATCGACTCGCACTGGCGCGAGCACCTGGCTGCGCTGGACTACCTGCGCCAGGGCATCCACCTGCGCGGGTATGCGCAGAAGAACCCGAACCAGGAGTACAAGCGCGAGGCCTTCGAGCTCTTCTCGCAGCTGCTCGACGTGGTGAAGATGGAAGTCACGCGCGTGATGATGACGGTGCGCATCCAGAGCGAAGAGGAGGCCGTGCAGGCCGCCGAGGCGATCGAGGAACAGGCCGAGCGCATCAGCAACGTGACCTACACGCATCCGAACGAGGACGGCTCGGTCTCCGAGGAGCCCGACGTCGCCACCGTGGCGGCCGAGGTGCCCAAGGTCGGCCGCAACGACCCCTGCCCCTGCGGCAGCGGCAAGAAGTACAAGCAGTGCCACGGCCGGCTGGCCTGATCAACCTTCTCTCGCGGAGCACGGCATGCCCGTCAACCTGAGCGCGCCGAACCCGGCGGACCTGCACCCGGTGGCGGGTGTCGAACTCGGCATTGCCATGGCCGGCGTGCGCAAGGCCAACCGGCGCGACCTGCTGGTGGTCAAGCTGGCGCCCGGTGCGTCGGTGGCCGGTGTGTTCACGCAGAACCGCTTCTGCGCGGCGCCGGTTCAGGTGTGCCGCGAGCACCTCGGCGGCGAGCAAGGCATCCGCGCGATCGTGGTCAATACCGGCAACGCCAACGCCGGCACCGGCGCCGACGGACTGGCGCGGGCTCGTTCCACCTGTGCGGCGCTGGGGGCGCTGCTGGGGGTGGCGGCCGAGCAGGTGCTGCCGTTCTCCACCGGCGTGATCATGGAGACGCTGCCCAGCGAACGCATCGAGGCGGCGCTGCCCGCGGCGCTGGCCGACGCCAAGGCGGACCAGTGGGCGCTGGCCGCACAGGCCATCATGACCACCGACACGCTGCCCAAGGCGGCGTCGCGCCAGGTGCAGATCGGCGGCCGGACCATCACCATCACGGGCATCAGCAAGGGCGCCGGCATGATCCGGCCGAACATGGCGACCATGCTCGGTTTCATCGCCACCGATGCGGCGATTGCGCCGCACCTGATGCAGGAGCTGGTGCGCGAGGCGGCCGACCGCTCCTTCAACCGCATCACGATCGATGGCGACACCTCGACCAACGATTCCTTCGTCCTGATCGCCACGCACCAGGCCGGCAATGCGCCGATCGCGCAGGCCGAATCGAGCGACGGCGCGCTGTTCCGCGAGGCGCTGATCGCCGTGGCCCAGCAGCTCGCGCAGGCCATCGTGCGAGACGGCGAGGGCGCCACCAAGTTCATCACCGTGCGTGTGGACGGCGGCCGCACCAAGGAAGAGTGCCGCCAGGCCGCCTACGCCATCGCCCACTCGCCGCTGGTCAAGACGGCCTTCTTCGCCAGCGACCCCAACCTCGGGCGCATCCTTGCCGCGGTGGGCTACGCCGGTATCGCCGACCTCGACCAGTCGACCATCGACATGTTCCTCGACGACGTGCACGTGGTGCACCAGGGCGGCCGCCGCCCCGAGTACCGCGAGGAAGACGGCGCGCGGGTGATGAAGCAGTCCGAGATCACCGTGCGCCTCGACCTGCATCGCGGCAAGGCCCACGCCACGGTGTGGACCTGCGACCTGAGCTACGACTACGTGAAGATCAACGCGGACTACCGCAGCTGAGCCGTGCGGCGCGCCGCGCCGCATGCAGGAGCCAGCCTGCCGCCGCGGCGGCCGCCAGGTGCTTGAGCGTGTGGCCGCTGATCCAGCCACCCAGCGCATCCAGCACGGCATGGTCGGCCAGTTCGAAGCCCTTGGCGATCGCGTAGCCCGCGAGCACGCCCCACCAGGCGCTGTCCGGCACGGCTGAAAGGGTCTGCCGGGGCAGCCGCATCCACAGCGCGGCCGGCACGATCAGCATGGGCAGGAACTGCACGAACAGGTAGGCGCGCAGGTCGCTGCGGCCGGCCAGCTCGCTGGCCCACCACAGTGCCACCGCCGCGCTGGCCAGCGCCAGCGTGGTCGCCAGCACGGCCGGCTGCGCCCAGCGGGAGTCCCGGCGCTCGGCGAGAAATGCGCACAGCAGCGCGGCGCAGGCCCAGGCGATGGGCAGGCGGTCGAAGGCCAGCGAGGCGTTGTGCGGCGCCCAGTGGTAGGCCGCCGAGCCGACCGCCGTGGCCAGCAGCGCGAGCGCGAAGGCGCGCCATGGAAGCCATGCGCCGGCGTGTGGCTCGCCACGTGCGGCCCACAGCGCCCACAGTCCCGCGAGCGCGAAGGGCAGATTGCTCAGGACGTCGGCGGCATGGGGGATGCCCCAGGCCTGTCGCTGATCGGCGAAGGCGTGATAGTCGGTCCATTGGGCGATCGGGCCGTGCAGCAGCAGCGCCAGTGCGAGCGCCGCCGTCAGCCCGAGCAGAATGAAGTCATGCCGCGACGCGGCGGCGGTGGTTGTGGGCATCGACGAAGGTGTCACGCGGGCTCCTGAACATCACGAATGGGCGCGATGCTGCACGACGCGCGCCGGCCCGCACAAGCGAGCCCGCTCAGGTGCGCGCGCCGGGCACCGCCGGTATCACGCCGTGCCACCGCGCTGCGCGTCGACGCTGCACAACGCCCCCCACGTTTGCCGCATTGCGTGTCTCGGGGGCTCGCTGCTAGGATGTTTCCATCGCATCCAGCACGACGCCCATGACCACCGCCCACCACTCCCTACACCACGCCGGCTCCGGCGCGTGTGCGTGGTGCATGGCGTGGTCGATCGCGGCCTCGCGATCGCACCGTCCAGCCCTCGCAGCGGCCGGATCGTGCGCCGTGAATCGCCCGTCCAAGCGGGCATTCGCCGGCATCTAGTCCTCTCAGCCCTGCCTCCACCGAGGCCCCCGCTGAGAGATCGGCGGGGAGATCGGGGCCTTCGATTCCCTCGCCACACCGGGTCCAACGACCCATCAGGGTGCCCACCGGCGCCCGCCGAGAGAAGAACGAGAGGTGGCAACCATGACCCAATGGCTGCTGAGTCTGAAAGAGAGTGCGCTGGTGCGGCTGCTGCGATGGCTGGACGGCGTGCTGCCGCGCGACGACCTGCTGCGCCAGTCCACCTACCGCCGGTTGTGGACCTCGATCCTGATCAGCTCCTTCGGAGGGCAGGTCACCATGCTCGCGCTGCCGCTCACCGCGGCGGTGCTGCTGAACGCCTCGCCCACCCAGATGGGCCTGCTGACGGCGATGGAGATCGTGCCCTTCGTGCTGTTCTCGCTGCCTTCCGGCGTGTGGCTGGACCGCGTGCGCAAGCTGCCGGTCTACGTGGTCGGCGAGTCGGCGCTGTCCGTCGTCGTGGCCAGCGTCCCGTTGGCCTGGTGGCTGGGCTGGCTGACGATGCCCTGGCTCTATGTCGTCGGCTTCGTCATCGGCACCATCTACACGACGGCCGGCTCGGCCGCGCAGATCGTGCTCACGCAGGTGGTGGCCCGTGAGCGGCTGGTCGAGGCGCACGCGAAGAACGCGCTGGCCACCTCGGGCGCCGAGGTGGCCGGGCCGGGCTTCGCCGGCGCCCTGATCAAGCTCGTCGGCGCGCCGCTGGCGCTGCTCGTCGACGCGGTGCTGCTGCTCGTGTCGGCCGGCATCCTGCGCGGCATCGTCGTCAACGAGGAGCGGCTGGTGCGGCACGATGCGCATTTCTGGCGCGACCTGAAGACCGGCGTGCGTTTCGTCGCGCGGCAGAAGCTGCTGGTGGCGCTGGCCTGCGCGGTGGGCGTGTGGCAGATGTGCCACCACGCCGCGATCGTCGTGCAGATCCTCTTCGCCACGCGCACGCTGGGGCTGAGCGAGCAGGCGGTGGGCCTGAGCTACATGGGCATGGGCCTGGGCACCATCGTGGCCAGCGTCTACGGCAACCGCATCAGCCGGCACATCGGCCCGGGCCGTTGCCTGACGCTGGGCTTCGCCATCTGCGGCGCCGGCTGGCTGATGCTCGCCTGCGCGCCGGCCGATCGCTGGGGCGTGGCGGCGTTCGCGCTGATGCTGCTGATGTTCTCGGCCGGCGCGGTGCTGGTGTTCATCAACTTCCTGGCCTTGCGCCAGGCGGTCACGCCCGAGCCGCTGCTGGGCCGCATGACGAGCACGATGCGCTGGCTGATCCTGATCCCCGCCGGCCCCGGCGCGCTGCTCGGCGGCTGGCTGGGCGAGCACGTCGGCCTGCGCGCCTCGCTCGGTTTCGCCGGCGGCACGGCGCTGCTGCTCGCGCTGGTGGCCTCGCGCGTGCCGGTGATCCGCGACCTGCGCGAACTGCCCACGCCCGAACGCAGCGACGACTGGCTGGGCGCCGAGTCCGCCGGCGTCGTTCCCGAATCGACGAAATGAAGAAAGGAGACTCTCCCATGGACCCGCTGTTGATCGAGGTGCCCGAGCGCGTCGAGACCGAGCGTCTGATCCTGCGCTGCCCGAGGCCGGGCGACGGCCCGACGGTGAACGAGGCGGAGCGCGAGACTCTCGCCGAACTGAAGCCGTGGATGCCCTGGGCGCAGTCGGCCAAGAGCCTGGACGAGTCCGAGTCGTACTGCCGGCGCATGCAGGCGCGCTACCTGCTGCGCGAGGACCTGGTGATGTTCATGTTCGAGCGCGACGTGCTCGGCCGCGAGGGGCGATTCCTGGGCGGCACCGGGCTGCACCGCATCGACTGGACGCTGCGCAGCTTCGAGATCGGCTACTGGCGCCGCAAGGGCTTCGGCGGCCACGGCTACGTCACCGAAGCGGCGCGGGGCCTGTCGCGGCTGGCCTTCGACCGGCTCGGCGCGCGGCGCGTGGAGATCCGCACCGACGACGGCAACTCGGCGAGCTGGAAGGTGGCCGAACGCGCCGGCTTCACGCTGGAGGCGCTGCTGCGCGGCGACAGCCTCACGCCCACCGGCGAGATCCGCAGCACGCGTGTCTATGCGCGCGTGCGCGGCATCGAGGAGCCGCTGGCCTCGCACCCGCCCCTGTCAATCCAGCACTGAGGTCCCGGGCGAGAACTTGTCGACCGCGTCGGTGATCAGGCCGTCGATGCCCAGGCGCACGAGGCGTTGTGCCTCGGCGGCGTCGTTGACCGTGTAGACCAGGGCACGCAGGCCGGCCGCGTGCAATTGCCCGAGCAGCGCTGCGTCCATGACGTTGTAGTTGGTGACGCAGGCCACGCAGCCGAGCGCGCGGGCCATGTCGAACCAGCCGCTCCACAACGTGTCCAGCAGCAGCGCGCGGGGCAGAGCCGGGGCCGTCTCCTTCGCCCCTTGCAGCGACTCGGGGCGGAAGGAACTGAGCAGCGGCGGCAGCGCCGCGCCGCTGCGGTCGGCAGCCCACAGGCGCGCCGCCTCGCGCGCCACCACGCGGCCGGTCTCGAGTTCCTGGCCCGGCGTCGGCTTGATCTCGATGTTCAGTGCGAAGCCGTTGCGCAGGCAGTAGGCGGCGATCGCTTCCAGGCTCGGGATCGGCTCGCCGGCGTAGGCGCGGCTGTGCCAGCTGCCCGCATCCAGGCGCGAGAGTTCGCTCCACGGACGTTCGCCTGCCGTGCCGCGTGCCGGCGTCGTGCGCTGCAGCGTGGCGTCGTGCAGCAGGAAGGGCAGGCCGTCGGCGCTGAGCTTCACGTCGCATTCGAAGGCGCGGTAGCCGTGTGCCGCACCCGCGCGGAAGGCGGCCAGCGTGTTCTCCGGCGCCAGCTTGCCGGCGCCTCGGTGGGCGATCCACAGCGGGTAGGGCCAGGAGTCCATGGCCTGCATGCTCAGGCGATGCGCTGCTGCGTCGCCGCGTCGAACCAGTGCAGGTGCTCGACCGGTGCCTGCAGCGTGAGCGTGTCGCCCACGTGCGGCGCTCCCAGCGTCGCATCGATGCGCACGGTGAACAGCGTGCCGCCCACCAGGCCGTGCACCAGCCGCTCGGCGCCGAGCATCTCGGTCATCTCGACCTTGAACGGCCAGCCAGGGCCGCCGCCAGGCCCGAGCACGGCGTGTTCCGGGCGCAGCCCGATGATCAGCTCGCCCGCGCGCGGTGCTGCCGAGGGCAGCGCCAGCGCCAGGCCGTCGACGCTGAAGCGCGAGCCGTCGGCCTGGCCCGTCACCAGGTTCATCGGCGGGGAGCCGATGAAGCCGGCGACGAAGGTGGTGGCCGGCCGCGCGTAGACCTCTTCCGGCGTGCCGATCTGCTCCATGCGCCCGGCGTTCATGACGATCATGCGCTGCGCCAGCGTCATCGCCTCGACCTGGTCGTGGGTGACGAACAGCGAGGTCACGCCGAGTTCGGCATGCAGCTTCTGGATCTCCAGCCGCGTCTGCGCACGCAGCTTGGCGTCCAGGTTGGACAGCGGCTCGTCGAACAGGAACACCTGCGGCTGGCGCACGATCGCGCGGCCCATCGCCACGCGCTGTCGCTGGCCGCCCGACAGCTCGCGCGGCTTGCGCGCGAGGAAGGGCCCGAGCTGCAGGATGCCGGCGGCCTTGTCTACGCGCCGCTTGATCTCGTCCACCGGCACCTTGGCGATCTTCAGGCCGTAGGCCATGTTGTCGAACACCGTCATGTGCGG
>CAZVLY010000096.1:0-13105 GCA_964628175.1 uncultured Piscinibacter sp.
CTGGATGTGGCTGATGCCGTCGATCTTCTTCTCGTGGACCAGCTCGGCGATGCGCTCGAGCAGGTTCTTCTTGTTCACCTGGTAGGGGATCTCGTCGACGATGATCGCCTGGCGCTGGCCGCGGTCGATGTCCTCGAAGTGGCACTTCGCGCGCATCACGACCTTGCCGCGCCCGGTGCGGTACCCCTCGCGCACGCCGTTCAGGCCGTAGATGATGCCGGCGGTGGGGAAGTCCGGCGCCGGCACGATCTCCATCAGTTCGTCCACCGTCGCCGCGGGGTTGCGCAGCAGGTGGTGGCAGGCGTCGATCACCTCGTTGAGGTTGTGCGGCGGGATGTTGGTGGCCATGCCCACCGCGATGCCGCCCGCGCCGTTGACCAGCAGGTTGGGCAGCCGCGTGGGCAGCACCAGCGGCTCCTTCTCCGAGCCGTCGTAGTTGGGCCCGAAGTCGACCGTCTCCTTCTCGAGATCGGCCAGCATCTCGTGGGCGATCTTGTGCAGGCGGATCTCGGTGTAGCGCATCGCCGCGGCGTTGTCGCCGTCGACCGAGCCGAAGTTGCCCTGGCCCTCGATGAGCAGGTGGCGCAGCGAGAAGTCCTGCGCCATGCGCACGATGGTGTCGTAGACCGACTGGTCGCCGTGCGGGTGGTACTTGCCGATGACGTCGCCGACGATGCGCGCGCTCTTCTTGTAGGGCCGGTTCCAGTCGTTGTTGAGCTCCGACATCGCGTAGAGCACGCGGCGGTGCACCGGCTTCAGGCCGTCTCGGGCATCGGGGAGGGCGCGGCCGACGATCACGCTCATCGCGTAATCGAGGTACGAGCGGCGCATCTCCTCTTCGAGGCTGACGGGCAGGGTTTCCTTGGCGAACTGGGTCATGCGGGGGTGCGAGCGCGAACTCGAGGAGACGCAAGGACAAGCGAGACGCTGGGGCGCCACGCGAAACATGCGATTGTAAGTGCCGCAGCTTGTAGCACCAGAGCAACATCGCTCCCGGGGGCGGCCAGGGCGGGCGCCAAAATCCCGTCTGCCAAAATCGCTATGGCACAATCTCGCGTCGGTGGTCGGCGCCCGGTATGCGGGGGTTTACCAGCACTATCCGAACCCGGGTCGGACGTCATTGCAGAAATACTGCTCAATTCCCTCGAGAGGAGAATCATGAAGAAACTGAACACGGTGGCATCGCTCTTCGCTACGGCCGCCCTGGCCGCCTCGGCCTCTGGCGCGTTCGCTCAGACGGTCGACAACTGGGTCGACAGCAACGGCAACGTCTGGAAGAACGGCACGAACGAACTGTGCTGGCGCGACACCAACTGGACGCCCGCGACCGCCAAGGAAGAGTGCGATGGCGCGCTGAAGAAGGCTCCGCCGCCCGCTCCCGCCCCGGCTCCGGCGCCCGCACCGGCCCCCGCCCCGGCTCCGGCTCCCGCGCCGGTCGCGCCCCCGGCACCTCCGGCTCCCCCGGCTGCCCCGGTCAGCGAGAAGGTCACGTTCGCTGCTGACGCGTTCTTCGACGTCAACAAGGCCGTGCTCAAGCCCGAAGGCAAGGCGAAGCTGGACGATCTGGTCAGCAAGATGGCCGGCATCAACCTCGAAGTCATCATCGCCGTCGGCCACACCGACAGCGACGGCGGCGACGCGTTCAACCAGAAGCTCTCGGTGCGCCGTGCCGACTCCGTCAAGGACTACCTGACGAGCAAGGGCGTCGAGAAGAACCGCGTGTACACCGAAGGCAAGGGCGAGAAGCAGCCTGTGGCCGACAACAAGACCAAGGAAGGCAAGGCGAAGAACCGCCGCGTCGAGATCGAGGTCGTCGGTACCCGCACCAAGAAGTGATCTTCGGATCCTTCTGACAGAAGCCCGCTCCGGCGGGTTTCTTCCGGAACCCCGCTTCGGCGGGGTTTCTGCTTTGTGGACCTGCCTCGCCATTGCGCTTCGCCTACGATCACGCCATGAACACGACGATCAATGCCGACCCCCAGGAACTGGCCAAATTCAGCGAACTGGCCCATCGCTGGTGGGATCCCGAGAGCGAGTTCCGTCCACTGCACCAGATCAACCCGCTGCGGCTGGACTGGATCTCGAGCCTGGTGCCGCTTTCCGGCAAGCGGGTGCTCGACGTGGGCTGCGGCGGCGGCATCCTGGCCGATTCGATGGCCCGCCGGGGCGCCGACGTGCTGGGCATCGACCTGGCGAGCAAGCCGCTGAAAGTGGCGCAACTGCACGCCATGGAGGCGGGCACGCCATCGATCGCCTACCGCGAAGTGGCCGTCGAGGCGCTGGCAGAGGAGTCGCCTGCGGCCTTCGACGTCGTCACCTGCATGGAGATGCTCGAGCACGTGCCCGACCCCTCGTCGGTCGTGCGCGCCTGCGCGGCACTGGTCAAGCCGGGTGGCTGGGTGTTCTTCTCCACCATCAACCGCAACCCGAAGTCCTTCCTGTTCGCCATCGTCGGCGCCGAGCACGTGTTGAAGTTGCTGCCCAAGGGCACGCACGAGTTCGCACGCTTCATCCGCCCGAGCGAACTCGGCCGCTGGTGCCGCGACGCGGGGCTCGATGCGAGCGGCACGCGGGGCCTCGAGTACAACCCGCTGACACGCCGCTACTGGATGTCCAGCGACACCAGCGTCAACTACCTGGTGGCGTGCCGGAAGACTGCATGACTCGGCCGCCGCGCGCCGTGCTGTTCGACCTGGACGGCACGCTGATCGACAGCGCGCCCGACCTCGCCGGCGCCGGCAACGACATGCGGGCCGCGCGGGGCCTGCCGGTGCTGCCGCTGTCGCATTTTCGGCCGATGGTGGGATCCGGAGCGCGCGGCATGGTCGGCCGGGCGCTGCAGGTGCAGCCCGGCGATGCGGACTTCGAGGCGCTGCGCGACGAGTTCCTGCAGCGCTACGAGGCGCGCATGACACGCGAGACGCGGCTGTTCGACGCCATGCAACCGGTCCTCGACATCCTGCGACGCGAGGCGCTGCCCTGGGGCATCGTCACCAACAAGGCGACCCGGTTCTCCGAGCCGCTGGTGCGTGCGCTCGGCCTGATCGATGCGGCCGCCACGCTGGTGTGCGGCGACACCACGCCGCATGCCAAACCGCACCCCGCTCCGCTGCTCGAGGCGGCACGGCGCATCGGCATCGACGCCGTCGACTGCGTCTACGTCGGCGACGACCTGCGCGACGTGCAGGCCGGCCGCGCCGCCGGCATGCTCACGGTGGCGGCGGCCTGGGGCTACCTCGGCGAGGGCGAGCACATCGACGAGTGGGGCGCGCATCACGTGATCGAAAGCCCGGGCGAGCTCTTGAAGCTGCTCGCATTGGCCTAAACTACGGCGCTTGGGGCTGACCTGGCTTCGACGTGGGTACGGAGTTGGATCAGGGCATGCCGAGCACCAGTTCGCTCGTAAATCCACTGGAAACAAAGTAACTGCGAACGATAACTCGTACGCCCTCGCCGCTTAAAACCGGTGAGCCTCGCAACAGTTGGCCGATGGGCTGGGTCCAAGGGGTAACCTGAAGACTGCGAGGTCATACACATTGGCTCGCCCGGCGCCGGGTCACTCGGCACAGGGCTAAATCAAGTGACTCGAGGTGACGGCAGCGTGCTGCTGCGCGGCCGGCACCTCTAAAACCAAATCAGCCAGCTAAGCATGTAGATCTGCCTGACGATGGCTTGCGGACGGGGGTTCGATTCCCCCCAGCTCCACCAGATTTCGGCGCGGCCACGGGGCCGCGCCGAGCCCATCCCCAAGACATTCTTCCCCACGTGACCCTCCCACCCCGCCGCCACGCCGCCCGCTTCGTCGTCGCGCTGTGCGTGCTGTCGGTGGTGCTGGTTTTCGCGGCGTTCCAGTTCGGCACCGAGCACACCTGGTGGATCGAGCTGGGCCGCTACATCCCGTTCCCGGCCTACCTGGCGCCGGCCGTGCTGGCCATTGCGCTGTCGATCCGGCTGTCGGCACGCTGGCGAATCGCCGCCTGGGCGTCGCTGGCCCTGGTGCTTACGGGCGTCATGGGCCTTCAGGTCCGTCGGGGCGAGGAGGGCCATGCGCCACTGCGCGTGATGAGCTTCAACATCAAGGCCTATCTCGCCGACGACAAGCCTGGCGGCTATGCGCGCATCGCCTGGGAGATCGCGCTGCACGATCCCGACGTGCTGGTGATGCAGGACGCCGGCCTGGCCAACAAGCCCGAAGAGTTGCCGCCGGCGTTCCGCACGGCGCTCGGCACGCGACAGGTTCACATCTCCGGCCAGTACATCGTGGCCAGTCGCCACCCGATGAGCGACTGCCAGTCGGGCGACATCTCCTTCCCCGGCGAAGGGCACCACTACGTCCGCTGCACGATCACCGCGCAGGGCGTGGCCTTCGACATGGTCACTGCGCACCTGCTGTCGCCCCGCGAGGGCCTGAACGCCACGCGCCACGAGCGGCTGGGCGGCCTGGCCGAGTGGCAGGAGAACTTCGAGATGCGCATGATCCAGGCGCACAAGCTCGCCCGCGATCTGTACGGCCAGCCGCGCCCGCTGGTGCTGGCCGGTGACCTGAACGCACCGGACTCGTCGCCGGTGATCGCCACGCTGCGCGAGTCGGGCCTGCGCGACAGCTTCGCCAGCGCGGGCCTGGGCTACGGCTACACGTTCGGGCACTCGCTGCGCACGCGCTTCTCGTTCCTGCGCATCGACCACATCATGGTCAGCCCGCAGATCGGCGTGAAGGACAGCGTCGTCGGCGGTGCCGAGGCGTCGGCGCACCGCCCGGTGATCGCCGACCTCTGGCTCAAGCGCGACTGAGTCGCGCCACGCGGCTCACACCGCCACCGGTGCCTTGATCGCGGCGTGGTGCTGGTACTCCAGCACCTCGAAATCCTCGTACGCGTAGTCGAAGATCGAATCCGGCCGGCGCTTGATGTTCAGCAGCGGGTAGGGGTGCGGCGCGCGCGAGAGCTGCAGTTCGACCTGCTCGGTGTGGTTGTCGTAGATGTGGCAGTCGCCGCCGGTCCAGATGAAGTCGCCCACGTCCATGTCGCACTGCTGGGCCACCATGTGGGTCAGCAGTGCATAGTTGGCGATGTTGAACGGCACGCCCAGGAAGATGTCGGCGCTGCGCTGGTAGAGCTGGCACGACAGCTTGCCGTCAGCAACGTAGAACTGGAAGAACGCGTGGCAGGGCATCAGCGCCATCTTCGGCAGATCGGCCACGTTCCAGGCGCTGACGATGATGCGGCGCGAGTCGGGGTTGCCCTTGAGCTGCTTCACCACCTCGGCGATCTGGTCGATGTGGCCGCCGTCCGGCGTCGGCCAGCTGCGCCATTGCACGCCGTAGACGGGGCCGAGGTCGCCATCGGGCTTGGCCCACTCATCCCAGATGGTGACTCCGCGCTCCTGCAGCCACCTGGCGTTGCCGTCGCCGCGCAGGAACCACAGCAGTTCCAGGATGATGGACTTCAGGTGCACCTTCTTCGTCGTGACCAGCGGGAAACCCTCGCGCAGGTCGAAACGCATCTGGTGGCCGAACACGCTCCTGGTGCCGGTGCCGGTGCGGTCGGACTTCGCGACGCCGTGCGTGTGCACGTGCCGCATGAAGTCCTCGTACTGCGATCGAACCGGGCGTGTGGGGGTGGGGGCCAGCATGCCCGGATTCTAGGATGCCGCCCCGAACTCAGCCTTGCGGCGCCGGCTCGCGCAGGAAGATCTCGACGCGGCGGTTCTGCGCGCGCCCGGCATCGCTGCCGTTGTCGGCCACCGGCTCCCGCGAACCATGGCCTTCGGTCTCGACACGGCTGGGCGCCACGCCGCGGCCGGCCAGGTAGTCGCGCACGCTCTGCGCGCGATCGACCGACAGCGGGTTGTTGATCGCGTCGTTGCCGGTGCTGTCGGTGTGGCCGACGATGCGCACGCGCATGGTCGGATCCAGCCCCTGCGCGAACTGGTCGAGCACCGGGCGCATCTGCGGCTTGATGGCGGCGCGGCCGACGTCGAACGAGAAGTCGCTCGGCACGTTGACCTTCAGCTGGTTGTCGGGCGTGCGCGCGACGTCGATGCCGGTGCCCTGCGTGGCCTTCTCCATCGCCGCGCGCTTTTCTTCCATGCGCTTGGACCACAGGTTGCCACCCACCGCGCCGATGGCGCCGCCGACGACGGCGCCGGTCCCGGCCTTGCCGCCGGTGGCCGAGCTCAGCACGGCACCGGCCACGGCGCCGATGGCCGCACCGGTGGCCGTGCCCTTCTGGCGCTCGCTCATGTCGGCGCAGCCGGCCAGGAAGGCGGCCGCGGCCAGGGTGCAGAGGGTGGTGGTCTTGATGTTCGATCGCTTCATGTTGTTTTCCTCGATGGCGCCCAGCGCGCACACGCGCATTGGACCGCAGTCACGCTGCGAAGTTCGCGCGCGATCGAGCCAGACCGTATCCGGCCGTTTCAGTCCCGGTCGGCCGGCCCCTGGTCGAACTGCAGCGCGGCCAGGCGCGCGTACAGGCCGCCGGCTTCCGAGAGCTGCGCATGCGTGCCGCTCTCGACGATGCGGCCGGCCTCCATCACGATGATGCGGTCGGCGCGCTGCACCGTGGCGAGCCGGTGCGCGATGACCAGCGTGGTGCGGTCCTTCATGGCCGACTCCAGCGCCGCCTGCACCATGCGCTCGCTTTCGGCATCCAGCGCGCTGGTGGCCTCGTCGAGCAGCAGCAGCGGCGGGTTCTTCAGGATCGCTCGGGCGATGCTGATGCGCTGCTTCTGGCCGCCCGACAGGCGCACGCCGCGCTCGCCGAGGAAGGTCCGGTAGCCCTCGGGCAAGGCGCTGATGAAGTCGTGCGCGAAGGCCGCCTTCGCCGCGGCGATGACCTCCGCGTCGCTCGCGTCGGGCCGGCCGTAGCGGATGTTCTCCAGCGCGTTGGCCGAGAAGATCACGCTGTCCTGCGGCACGATGCCGATGCGGTGTCGCAGCGCCCCGAGCGAAGCCTCGCGCAGCGGCACGCCGTCGATCTCGATGTGTCCTTCGCCCGGGTCGTAGAAGCGCAGCAGCAGCTGGAACACCGTGCTCTTGCCGGCGCCGCTGGGGCCGACCAGCGCGACCGTCTCGCCCGGTCGCACCTCGAGCTCGAACTGCGCGAGCGCCGCGTGCTTGGGCCGCGACGGGTAGTGGAAGCTGACGTCGCGCAGCGCCACCGCCGAGCCGCCTTGCGTGGCGGGCAGGGCACGGGGCTGCGCCGGCGAGGCGATCGACGAGCTCGTCGCCAGCAGCTCCATCAGCCGCTCGGTGGCCCCGGCGGCGCGCAGCAGGTCGCCGTAGACCTCGGACAGCACCGCCACCGAGCCGACCAGGATGGTCACGAAGACCACGGTCTGCGCCAGGTGGCCGGCGCTCATCTGCCCGGCGATCACCGCCTGCGTGCCCTGGTACAGGCCCCACAGCAGCGCGCCGAAGGTGGCGGTGATGATGAAGGCGACGAGGAAGGAGCGCACCCGCGTGCGCTTGCGCGCCGTCTCGAACGCGCTCTCGGTGGCGTCGTCGAAGCGCTTCGCTTCGCGCGTCTCCTGCACATAGCTCTGCACCACGGGGATGGCGTTGAGCACCTCGGCGGCGATGGCGCTCGAATCGGCCACGCGGTCCTGGCTGGCGCGGCTGAGCTTGCGCACGCGGCGGCCGAGGTAGAGGCTCGGCAGCACCACCAGCACCAGCGTGCCCAGCACCTGCGACATCACATAGGGGTTGGTGACGATCAGCATGGTCATCGCGCCGATGCCCATCACCGTGTTGCGCAGGCCCATGCTCAGGCTGGAACCGACCACCGTCTGCACCAGCGTGGTGTCGGTGGTCAGGCGCGAGAGCACCTCGCCGGTCTGCGTGGTCTCGAAGAACTCGGGGCTCTGCCTGAGCACGTGGGCGTACACGGCATTGCGCAGGTCGGCGGTGACACGTTCGCCGAGCCAGGTGACCATGTAGAAGCGTGCCGCCGAGAACAGCCCCAGCGCCGCACCCACGCCGAACAGCGCGAAGAAGTGGCCGCGCAAGGCCATCACGCGCTCCCCCGGGTCGGTGGCGACGAGGCCCTGGTCGATCAGCGACTTCAGTGCCAGCGGAAAGGCCAGCGTGCTCAGCGCGGCCAGGATCAGGAACAGCACGGCCAGCGCGATGCGGACACGATACGGGCGCAGGAAGGGCAACAGGCCCGACAGCGACTTGACCTTGCGCGCCGGGGCCGCAACGGGATCGGCCGCCGGGCTGGATCGGGGAGCCGCCAGGGCGGGAGAAGTCTCGGATGCGGCCATGCGGCGAGTCTAGGCGAGGGCCTCTATCCCCCGCGGCGGACTCGGGAATAGCTGCCGCGGCAGAATTTGCCTGGTCAACCATTGCCGAGGCAGCTTCATGCCCTCCACCAAGGATTCCGCGGCGCCCGCGCCGTTCCCTCCCTACGACGGCGACCGCTACGAGGTGGCCGAAAGTGTCGGTCACCAGCTCGTCGGCCTGGTGCAGATGATGCGCCGCGAGGTCGAGGCGCGCATGGCGCGCCACGGCCTGACCGATGCGCAGTGGCGCCCGCTGTGGACGATCAAGTCCGGCCGCGCCACCACCGCGAACGAGCTGGCCCGCGAAGCCTGCATCGATGCCGGCGCCGTGACGCGCATGCTCGACCGGCTGGAGGCCAAGGGCCTGATCGAGCGCGTGCGTTCCGAGACCGACCGTCGCGTCGTGCACCTGCGCCTCACCGACGCGGGCGAGGCGGCCACGGCCCAGATCCCGCATGTGCTCGCGTCGGTCAACAACGATTTCCTGAACGGATTCTCCGAACGCGAATGGCGCCAGCTGCGCAAGCTGGTCGAGCGCATGACGGCCAATGGCCAGGCGCTGCAGGCGCACGAGGAGGCGGCATGAGTCGCACGGCACTCCGCCTCACGGCCCTGGCTGCCGCGCTCTGGCTGGCCGGCTGTGCCAGCCCGGGCACTGCGGTGGCACCTCGATCGATGCTGGATGCCGCCGCGCTGGGCGCCACCTGCAGCGCGGCCAGCTGGCCCGCCGAACGCTGGTGGGCGGCCTGGGGCGATGCCGGACTCGATGCCCTCGTCGAGCAGGCGCTGGCCGGCGCGCCCAGCCTGCACAGCGCCGAAGCGCGCGTGCGCCTGGCGCAGGCCGCTGCCGATGCCGCCGGCGCCGCGCGCCAGCCACAGGCCAGCCTGTCGGTGGAACTCACCGACCAGCGTTTCACCGAGAACGGCCTGGTGCCGCCGCCGCTGGCCGGCACGATCCGCTGGAACAACAGCGCGCAGATCGGCGCCAGCTGGGAGCTCGATCTTTTCGGCCGCCAGCGCGCCGCGCTCGACGCCGCCATCGGCCAGTCGCGTGCCGCGCAGGCCGACGCGCAGGCGGCACGCGTGCTGCTCGCCGGCAACGTGGCCGCGGCCTACTTCAACCTCGCACGCCTGCTCGAGAACCGCCGCCTCGCCGCCGAATCGCTGGCGCAGCGCGAGCAGATCCTCGCGCTGGTGCGCCAGCGCATCTCCGCCGGGCTGGACACCCGCGTCGAGCTGCGCCAGGCCGAGGGCTTGATCGCGCAGACGCAGGTCGAGATCGAATCGCTCGATGAAGCTGCGGCGCGCGCCCGCCATGCGCTGGCCGAGCTGGCCGGGCAGGGCCCCCAGGCCTTCGACACGCTCGCGCCGACCCTGGCCGCGCTGCGCTCGACCGAACTGCCGACGGCGCTGCCGGCCGACCTGCTGGGCCGCCGCGCCGACCTCGTCGCGCAGCGCTGGCGCGTCGACGCCACCGCGAAGGACATCGAGGTGGCGCGGGCGCAGTTCTATCCGAACCTGAACCTCGTCGCCTTCGTCGGCCTGTCGAGCATCGGGCTGGACCGTTTCGTCGAGGCCGGCGCGCGCACCTTCGGTGCCGGGCCGGCACTGCACCTGCCACTGTTCGAAGGTGGCCGGCTGCGCGCACAGCTCGACGCGCGGCGCGCCGAGGCCGATGCGGCGATCGATGCCTACAACGGCACGCTGCTGCGGGCATTGCGCGAGGTGGCCGACGAAGTCTCCACGCTGCAGTCGCTGGAGCGCCAGCAGCGCGCCCAGGCCGAAGCCACCGCGGCGGCCGATGCGGCCTACGACCTGGCCGTGCAGCGCTACCAGGCCGGCCTGGGCAACTTCCTCGTCGTGCTGACCGCGCAGACCAACGTGCTGGCGCAGCGCCGCGCCGCCGCCGAGCTGAAGGCGCGCCACCTCGGCGCCGAAGTGGCGCTGTCGCGCGCACTGGGCGGCGGCTATCGCGCGGCCTGAACAAGAACATCGAAGGAATCTCCATGAGCTCCAACCAGGACAACTCCCGTTCCGCACCGCCCGCGCCGGCCGTCGCCGCGTCGCGACGCGGCCCCGCACTGCTCGCCGTGGCCGGCGTCACGCTGCTCGTCGGCCTCGGCTACGGCGCCTACTGGGCCTTCGCGTTGCGTCACCACGAGGCCACCGACAACGCCTACGTGCAGGCGCCGGTGGTGCAGATCACGCCGCAGGTCGGCGGCACCGTGCTGGCCGTGCTGGCCGACGACACCGACCTCGTCAAGGCCGGCCAGCCGCTGGTGCGGCTCGACCCGAGCGACGCGCAGCTCGCGCTGGACCGCGCCGAGGCGCAGCTGGCGCAGACGGTGCGCGAGGTGCGCACGCTGTACGCCAACAACATGACGCAAGCGGCCAACATCCGCGCCCGCGAGGCCGAGGTGGCGCGCCTGCAGAGCGACGTGGCCCGCGCGGCCGACGACGTGGCGCGGCGCCAGCCGCTGCTGGCCAGCGGCGCCGTCGGTGGCGAGGAGATGAAGCACGCCGAGACCACGCTGTCCGGCGCGAAGAGCGCGCTGGCCGGCGCGCAATCGGCGCTGGCCGCGGCGCGCGAACAGGCCTTGAGCAGCCAGGCACTGACCGACGGCACCAGCGTGGAGAAGCACCCCAACGTCGAGCGCGCGGCCGCGGCGCTGCGCGAGGCCTGGCTGGCGCTGCAGCGCACCGAGCTGCCCGCGCCGGTGACGGGCCAGGTGGCCAAGCGCAGCGTGCAGGTCGGCCAGCGCATCGCCGCCGGCACGCCGCTGATGACGGTGATCCCGCTCGACCAGGTGTGGGTGGAGGCGAACTTCAAGGAAGTGCAGCTGCGCCAGATGCGCATCGGCCAGCCGGTGCGGCTGACGGCGGATCTTTACGGCAGCAAGGTCGAGTACGACGGCCGCGTGGCCGGCGTCGGTGCGGGCACCGGTGCGGCCTTTGCACTGCTGCCGGCGCAGAACGCCACCGGCAACTGGATCAAGGTGGTGCAGCGCGTGCCGGTGCGCGTCGAGCTGGACGCCAGGCAACTGGCCGCGCACCCGCTGCGCGTGGGCCTGTCGATGGAAGCGACGGTCGACGTCGCGCCGCAGGACGGTGCGCCGCTGCTCGGCGCCGCCGCGCAGCGCGCCAGCAGCTCGACCTTGGCCTTCGAGCCGCAGCGCGCGCAGGCCGACAAGCTGGTCGCCGAGATCATTGCCGCCAACCTCGGCCGCACCGCCGCGCACGGCCCGGCGCACGCTGCATCGGGCGCCAAGGTCGCCGTCATCGCGAAGTCGCGCTCGTGAGCAGCCCCGCCCTCGCCGCGGGCGACACGCCGCCCGCACCGCCCGCCGCGCCGACGCCGCCCGCGCGTGTCGCGTTTCCTCCGCTGGAGGGCAGCGCGCGTGTGCTGGGCACGCTGGCCCTGTCGCTGGCCACGTTCATGAACGTGCTCGATTCGTCGATCGCCAACGTCTCGATCCCGGCCATCGCCGGCGACATGGGCGTGAGCCCGGCGCAGGGCACCTGGGTCATCACCTCGTTCGGCGTGGCCAACGCGATCGCCGTGCCGCTGACCGGCTGGCTGACGCAGCGCTTCGGCCAGGTGCGCCTGTTCGTCGCCAGCGTGCTGCTGTTCGTGCTGACCTCGTGGCTGTGCGGCCTGGCGCCGAACATCGAGTCGCTGATCTTCTTCCGCGTGCTGCAGGGCCTGGTGGCCGGGCCGATGATCCCGCTGTCGCAGACGCTGCTGCTGGCCAGCTACCCGCCGCTGCTCGCCGGCATGGCGATGGCGCTGTGGGCGATGACCACGCTGGTGGCGCCGGTCATGGGCCCGCTGCTCGGCGGCTGGATCACCGACAACATCTCCTGGCCGTGGATCTTCTACATCAACGTGCCGGTGGGGCTGTTCGCCGCGGCGCTGGCCTGGTCGATCTACCGCACGCGCGACCCCGGCCCGCGCAAGGTGCCGCTGGACAGCGTCGGCCTGGCCTTGCTGGTGCTGTGGGTCGGCTCGCTGCAGATCATGATCGACAAGGGCAAGGAGCTCGACTGGTTCGCCTCCGGGCAGATCGTCGCTCTCGCCGTCGCCGCGGTGGTGGGCTTCGCGTTCTTCCTCGCCTGGGAGCTGACCGAGCACCACCCGATCGTCAACCTGCGCCTGTTCGCGCGGCGCAATTTCGCGCTGGGCACCGTCTCGCTGGCGGTGGCCTACGGCCTGTTCTTCGGCAACGTGGTGCTGCTGCCGCTGTGGCTGCAGCAGTACATGGGCTACACCGCCACGCTGGCCGGCATGGCGCTGGCGCCGGTGGGCCTGTTCGCGATCCTGCTGTCGCCCTGGGTGGGCAAGAACGTCTCGCGCATCGATCCGCGCAAGCTGGCCACGGTGGCCTTCGTGGTGTTCGCGATCGTGCTGTGGATGCGCTCGCAGTTCAACCCGCAATCGCCGTTCTCGACCGTCCTGCTGCCCACGCTCGTGCAGGGCGTGGCGATGGCCTTCTTCTTCATCCCGCTGCAGGCGATCGTCTTCAGCGGCCTGACGCCCGAGCAGATGCCGGCCGCCTCGGGCCTGAGCAACTTCGTGCGCATCACCGCCGGCGCCATGGGCACCTCGATCTTCACCACGCTGTGGGAAGACCGGGCCATCATGCACCACGCCCATCTCGTCGAGCAGATCAACCTGGGCAACAACGCCGCGGTGCAGACACTGGCCCAGCTCGGCGCCGCCGGGCTCAGCCCCGAGCAGGCCGCCGCCACGGTCACCCGGCTGATCGACCAGCAGGCCTACACGATGGCGGCCACCGACCTGTTCCGGCTCTCGTCCTTCCTGTTC
>CAZVLY010000097.1:0-13058 GCA_964628175.1 uncultured Piscinibacter sp.
TCGACGAGGTAGAAGCCATCGGCAGCGGTCTCGAACCAGGGGCTGGTGAGCGCCGCGTCGCCCGGCTTCGCGCCGGGCCACAGCACGCGCACACGCGCCTTCGTCGCCTCGCCCAGGCCGACGTGCAGGAAACCGACCGTGCCGCTGGCATGCCCGCCGCCGACGAACTGCTCGCGCCGCTGCACGCGCCCGCCGGCCTCCACCTCGAGCCACGCGCCGATCGCATCGCGGTTGCCGCCCTCCTGGCGCAGGCGCAGCTGCAGCCAGTGCCCGATCGGCTTCGGCGCGGCTGCCGTCCCGGCACCGACGTTGCGCCACAGCCTGGCGCGGTCCCAGCGGTTGACGATGACGGCGTCGAGCAGGCCGTCGCCGTTGAGGTCGATCATCAGGCCGCCGCGTCCGCGCTGGTAGTTGAGCAGCCCCGACTCGCCGGCCGCCTCGTGGTAGCGGCCGTCGGGCCGGGCGAGAAGCAGGTTGCTGGGATCGAGCAGCGCGAAGTCGGGCATGTTGCCGACGTTGCCCTTGACGACGAACAGATCCTGCCAGCCGTCGTTGTTGGCGTCGGCGAACTGCGCGTGCCAGGCCGTCGACGGGTGCACGTCGCCGCCCGCGAAGGGGCGGTGCGCGGTGGTGCCCTTGACGAAGGCCACGTCGCGGTAGACCGGTTTGGTGGAGCCCGCCACCAGCATCTGCAACTTGTTGTCGGCCATGCTGGTGAGGAAGTAAGCGGGGTAGCCGCTGCCGTCGAGGTCGGCGCTGGCGATGCCCATGCCCCAGATCTGCAGCGGCTTCCAGCCTTCGTCGGCGCCGAACAGGCGCGGCGCGGCACCGGCCTCGCTGGCGGGTGGCACATGCCAGAGCTGCTCCTGCCCGCCCTTGTAGTACTCGCGGTCGTTGGTGATGCGCAGCGCCGGCAGGCCGCTGCGGTTCCAGTCGGAGAACATCATGCCGAGCGCACAGTGGCCGGGCTTCAGCGGCAAGGGGGCTTCGAAGCCGAGCGTTTCGCCGCGCGCCGGGCGGAGCAGGGTGTTGTCGGTGCAGTTGCCCCAGGGGAAGTCCTGGCGGGCGCGGTCGACGTAGGTGCCGAAGGCGAGCGTGGGGCGCGCATCGCGGCCCAGCCAGGCCGCCGCGAAGGCGGTCGTCCACTGGTTGCCGCCGCTGAACTTCCAGCGTTCGTTGGCGCGCTCATCAGCAACGTCTCGCCGACGCGCAGCACGACGAGATCGAGCAGGCCATCGCCGTCCAGGTCGACCGGGTAGGCGCCCAGCGTGCTGGTCAGCTCGAGGCCGGCGCGTTCCTGCACGAACTTGAGCGCGCCGCCGCGCGGGCTCTTGTTGCGATAGAACCTGGAGCGGTTCGCGCCGCCGGCGATGAACAGCGAAGGCGCGCCGCTGCCGTCGCAGTCCAGCGCGGCGACGCCGCCGCCGACGGTGTACTCCCAGTCGCCGTCGAAGCGGCTCTGCACGCCGGCCACGTCGGTCTCGTCGACGAAGCGCGGCACGGCAGGCGCCTGGGCCCGCGCCGCGGCCGGCAGCAGCAGGCCCGCCGCAGCCAGCGACCACGTCGCGAGCGCGGCCAGCGTCTTCATGCCGCCTGGGCCTGCCCGGGCCGCTTGCCCTGGATGATCATCTGCAGCACCTCGTCGGGCGTCACGTCCTTCATGTGCACCATGCCGACGACGCTGCCGTTCTTCATCACCGTCGCACGGTCGCAGACCTCGAAGACGTCGTGCATCTCGTGGCTGATCAGGAAGATGCCGATGCCTTCGGCCTTCAGGCGCTTGATCGTCTCGAGCACCATGCGCGTCTCGGCCGGGCCCAGGGCCGCGCAGGGCTCGTCCATGATCAAGATGCGCGCGTTGAAGTACAGGGCGCGCGCGATCGCCACCGACTGGCGCTGGCCGCCCGACATGCGCAGCACCGGGTCGAGGATGTTCCTGAAGTTCGGGTTCAGGCGCTTGATGACGTTGCGCGCCTCGTACTCCATGCGCCGGCTGTCGAGCGTGCGCCAGGGCGTCAGCAACTCGCGGCCGAGGAACAGGTTGCCCGGCCCGTCGAGGTTGTCGGCCAGCGCCAGGGACTGGTGGATGGTCTCGATGCCGGCGGCCTGCGCATCGTGCGGCGTGCGGAAGCTCACCGGCTTGCCGTGCACCTCGATCGAGCCTTCGTCGGGCACGTAGACGCCCGACAGCACCTTGATCAGCACCGTCTTGCCGGCGCCGTTGTGGCCGAGCACGCCGACACATTCGCCGGCGTACAGGTCGAGGTCGACATGGTTCACCGCGACCAGGCCGCCGAAACGCTTGACGATCTGCCGCATGCGCACGAACGCCTCGCGATCCGCGGGCGCCGCCGCTGCCGGGGCTTGTTCCGTCTGCATCATGGTCAGGCCTTCTTCTGGTAGACGACGTCGAACCAGACCGACACGATCAGCACGATGCCGATGAAGATCTGGCGCATCGGGCTGGAGACGTCGAGCAGCACCATGCCGTTGTCGAGCGTCTGGATGAGCAGCGCACCGAGCACCGCGCCCGGCACCGAGCCGGTGCCGCCGGCGAACGAGGTGCCGCCGATCACCGCCGCCGATATCACGTACAGCTCGGCGAGCTGGCCGATCGAATTGGCGCCCGAACCGAGCCGCGCCGTGGTGATGACCGAGGCGATCGCCGCCAGCACGCCGGTGAGGATGAACAGCGACCAGACCAGCCAGGTGGTCGGCAGGCCCGAGAGCAGCGCCGCCTCCGGGTTGCCGCCGTAGGCGAACACGTAGCGCCCATAACGCGTGCGCTGCGCCACGAAGGTCATGAAGCCGGCGATGACGAGCAGGATCAGCACCGGCACGCCGATGCCGCGGCCGCGTGGATTGCCGGCTTCGTCGACGTTGGTGAAGTCGGGGGCGAGGCACATCGTCCAGACGAAGCCGGCGATGGCGGCGCACATCATCGCGATCTTCAGCGCGTCGATCCACACCGGGGCGGGCTCGATGCCGTAGCGGCGCTGGTCGCGCCGGCCCGTCCAGCTGTGCCAGACGACCCAGGCCGCGGCGAGCAGGCCCAGCACGATGCTGGCCGTGACGCCGATCGCGCCGTTGACGCCGCCGCCCAGCGCCTGGTAGGTCGGGTGCAGCGGCGCCAGCGTCTGGCCGTCGCTGACGAGGAAGGCGGCGCCGCGGAACATCAGGTAGCCGGCCAGCGTCACGATGAAAGCCGGGATGCGCATCTTCGCGACCAGCGCCCCCTGCATCGCGCCGACCAACGCACCCAGCGCCAGTGCCACCCCGATGCTCGCCACCCAGCCGGTGGTCGAGTCCGGCGGGAACGCACGCGTCTGGATCCAGGCCGCGGCCATGCCGCTGAAGGCCAGCAGCGAGCCGACCGAGAGGTCGATCTGCCGCGCGACGATCACGTAGACCATGCCGCAGGCCATCACCGCGATGACGCAGGTCTGGATCGACAGGTTGTAGAGGTTCTCCGCCGAGAGGAACAGCCCGCCGGTCATCACGTTCAGCACGATCGAGATGACGATCAGCGCCGCGACCATCGACGACAGGCGGGGATCGAGGCGCAGGCGCGCAAGCAGACCCGAAAGCATCTGGACTCCTCAGGACAGGATGGCGCGGCACGGGGCCGCGCGCAGTCGACCGCCGGGCCGGCCGGCGGATCGCTCTCGGTGGCCTACTTGCAGGCGGGCGGTGCCTTGGCCTTGTCGACCCCGGCGCAGACCTCGTCCTTGGTGATCCACTTCGCGTCGATCACCGCCTGCAGGTTGGCCTTGGTGATCGGCATCGGCGCCAGCAGGATCGCCTGCTGCGGGATCTTCTTGCTGCCGTCCTTGAAGATCGTCGTGTTGGCGGGCTTCTTCTTCGCCACCAGCGCGGCCGCGACCTCGCCGGCCACCTTGCCCAGCGCGCGCGAGTCCTTCCAGACCGACACCGTCTGCTCTCCGCGGGCGACGCGGTTCAGCGCGGCCTTGTCGCCGTCCTGGCCCGACACCGGGATGCCGACCATGTTGTGCGCCTTCAGCGCCGCGACCACGCCGCCGGCGGTGCCGTCGTTGGAGGCGACCACGGCGTCGACCTTGCCGCCGGTCTTGGTCAGGATCTGCTCCATGTTCTTCTGCGCGTTCTCCGGCGCCCAGCCGTCGGTGTACTGCTCGCCGACGTTCTTGATGTCGCCCTTCTTGATCGCCGCGTCCAGCACCTCCTGCTGGCCGCCGCGCAGGAAGTCGGCGTTCGGGTCGGTCGCCGCGCCCTTGATGAAGACGTAGTTGCCCTTGGGCTGGACCTTGAACACCTCGCGCGCCTGCATGCGGCCGACCTCGACGTTGTTGAAGGTCAGGTAGGTGACGTCCTTGTCCTGGATCAGGCGGTCGTAGGCGATCACCGGGATGCCGCGCTGCTTGGCCTTCTGCACCGAGGGCAGGATCGCGTCCTGGTCCCAGGCGAGGATGATCAGCGCCTTGGCGCCCTTGGTGATCAGGCTCTCGACGTCGGCCGCCTGCTTCTCGGCGGAGCCGGCCGCGTCGGCGCTGATGTACTTCAGGCCCGCCTTCTCGAGGGCGGCCTTGATGGCGGCCTCGTCGGTCTTCCAGCGCTCTTCCTGGAAGTTGGACCACGACACGCCAACGGTTTCGCCGGCGGCCTGCGCGGCCTGCATCAGGCCGAGCGTGCCGGTGGCGACCAGGGTCGCTGCGAAGATTGTCTTGAGTTTCATGTTGTCTCCTTGTTGGCTGGCGCCCGCCGGGGTGTGCTGAACGATCGCGAGATCGTTGCCGGCCGGCATCGGCGGGACGCTGCTCGCCACAAGGCGAGCGATGCCGGCGTGGGAAATGAACAGTGTGGCAATCCTGCGCGCCTCACAGATAGGTGTTGACCAGGGCCTCGAGCTGCTCCTGCCGGCCCGACCGCGGCTGCGGTTCGAGGTCGGTGGCGGCCACCAGGCGGGCGAGGTCGTCGAGCGATTGCTTGCCGGCCAGGATGCCCTTGCCCAGCTTGCCGTCCCAGCCTGCGTAGCGCTGGTTCAGCTGGGCGGCCAGGGCACCGTCCTCGATCATCTTCTCGGCGACCAGCAAGGCGCGCGCGCTGAGGTCCATGGCGCCGGCATGCGCGGCGATCAGGTCGTCGGGGTCGATCGACTGGCGGCGCAGCTTGGCGTCGAAGTTCAGGCCGCCGGTGCCGAAGCCGCCGCCCTGGTGGATGTGGTACAGCGCCAGCGCCACCTGCGACAGGTTGTTGGGGAACTGATCGGTGTCCCAGCCCAGCAGTTCGTCGCCGCGGTTCATGTCGATCGAGCCGAAGATGCCCAGCGCCTGCGCCAGCGCGATCTCGTGCTCGAAGGTGTGGCCGGCGAGCAGCGCGTGGTTCTGCTCGATGTTGACCTTGACCTCCTTCTCCAGGCCGTGCGCCTTCAGGAAGCCGTAGACGGTGGCGACGTCGTAGTCGTACTGGTGCTTGGTCGGCTCGGCCGGCTTGGGCTCGATGAGGATGGTCCCCTTGAAGCCGATCTTGTGCTTGTGCTCGACCACCATGGTGAGGAAGCGGCCCAGCTGCGCCAGCTCGCGCTTCAGGTCGGTGTTGAGCAGCGTCTCGTAGCCTTCGCGGCCGCCCCACAGCACGTAGTTCGTGCCCTTGAGTTCGTGCGTCAGCTCGAGCACGTTCTTCACCTGCGCGGCGGCGTAGGCGAACACCTCGGGGTCGGGGTTGGTGGCAGCGCCGGCCATGTAGCGGCGATTCGAGAACAGGTTGGCCGTGCCCCACAGCAGCTTGACGCCGGTGGCCGCCATCTTCTTCTCGAACACTTCGCCGATGCGGCGCACGTTCAGGTTCGATTCGCGCAGCGTCGCGCCTTCGGGCGCGATGTCGCGGTCGTGGAAGGTGAAGTAGGGCGCGCGCAGCAGGCGGAACAGCTCGAAGGCGGTGTCGGCCTTCAGCTTCGCCAGCGCCATCGGATCGCCGCCGGCGGCGTGCCAGGGGCGCTGGAAGGTCTCGCCGCCGAAGGGATCGGTGCCTTCCCACACGAAGCTGTGCCAGTAGCACACGGCGAAGCGCAGCTGCTCTTCCATGCGCTTGCCCAGCACCTTGCGCTCGGGGTCGTACCAGCGGTAGCCCATCGGGCGCTTCGCGCTGGGCTTGTAGCGCGTGCCTTCGAAGCGCAGCGGCTCCTTCAGGCTGAAGTAGCTGTCGCCCGCGGGCGGGGCGGCCGTCTTGGATTTTTTCATGGTCTCTCTCGGTTCAGGCTCGGTGCGCGAAGTCGCGTGCGAGCGGGTAGAGCTGCTGCCAGCGGGCATGGCGCTGCGCATGCAGCGCCACCTGGTCCGGCCGCGGCTGGAAGCTGCGCAGGCGGGTGGCGGGGCGGGCCACCGCGATGCTGTCGCCGGCGGCCATGCGCGCCAGGCGCGCGGCGCCGAGCGCGCAGCCGATGTCGCTTTCCGCCACCTGGTGCAGCGCGATGCCCAGCACGTCGGCGAGGATCTGCGCCCACAGCGGCGAACGCGCGCCGCCGCCGATCAGCGAGGCCTCGGCGAGCACCGTGCCGGCGCCGGCCAGCGACTGCTGCGCATCGCGCATCGCGTAGGCCACGCCTTCGAGCACGGCCAGTGTCATGTGCGCGCGGGAGGTGTCGGCCGCCAGGCCGAGGAAGCCGCCGCGCACGCGGGTGTCGTTGTGCGGTGTGCGCTCCCCCGACAGGTAGGGCACGAACCACACCGGGCTCGCGCCGGGGGCGTCGGCGGGGAGTTCGGCCAGCAGCTCGGCCTCGCTGCGCCCGGCCACCGCGGCCCACCAGGCCAGGCTGGACGCGGCCGACAGCAGCACGCCCATCTGGTGCCAGGTGCCGGGCACGGCGTGGCAGAAGGCGTGCACGGCGCGCGCCGGGTTGGGGGCGAAGTGCGCCGTGGTGGCCCACAGCACGCCCGAGGTGCCCAGCGACACGAAGGCGTCGCCGGGGTGCACCGCACCCACACCGACCGCACCGGCCGCGTTGTCGCCGGCGCCGCCGGCGAGGATGGGCGCGCGATTGAAGCCCCAGCGCGCCACGAGTTCGGGGCGCAGCTGCCCGGCCGGCTCGCTGCCTTCCACCAGGCGCGGCATCTGCTCGAGTCGCATGCCGCAGGCCGCGAGCGCGGCTTCGGACCAGCGGCGCGCACCGACGTCCAGCCACAGCGTGCCCGAGGCGTCGGACATGTCTTCCGCGTACTCGCCGGCCAGGCGCCAGCGCAGGTAGGCCTTGGGCAGCAGCACCTTGGCCGTGCGCTCGAAGATCAGCGGCTCGTGCTTGCGCACCCACAGCAGCTTGGGCGCGGTGAAGCCGGGCATGGCGATGTTGCCGGTGACCTGGCGCAGCGCCGGCCAGTCGCGCTCCAGCTCGGCGCACTCGATGTCGCTGCGGCCGTCGTTCCACAGGATGCAGGGTCGCAGCACCTCGCCGGCGGCGTCGAGCAGCGTGGCGCCGTGCATCTGGCCGGACAGGCCGATCGCTGCGGTCTCGGCCAGTTCGGCCGGATGCCGGGCCTTCAGCTCGTCGAGGCCGGCGCAGGTGGCCTGCCACCAGTCTTCCGGGGCCTGCTCGCTGAAGCCGGTATGCGGCCGGCTCACGTGCAGCGGCTGGCTGCTGTGCGCGATGACGTGGTCGTCGTCACCCAGCAGCGCGACCTTCACGCTGGAGGTGCCGATGTCGATGCCCAGCGTGTTCATGTCGGGCTCACGGCAGGTTGTCCTTCAGGAAGACGTCGATGCGGATGCGCTCCTGGTCGAGCAGCACCCGCTCACCGGACAGGCGCGCCAGCGCGAGGCGGCATGCGGAGCGCACCTCATGTCCGGCGTCCTGGTTGATGACCGCGTCGGCCACGCCGTCGAGCAGCGCACGGCGCGAGTGCGGTGTGAGTTCGTGACAGACCCACACGACGTGCTCGGCCCGGCCGCTGGCCGCCAGCGCGGCCTGGATGCCGCGGTTGCCCGCGCCGATGCTGTACAGCCCGGCCAGCGCGGGTTCCTTCTTCAGCAGCCTGGCCACCTGCGGCTCGGTGCGCTCGGACAGGTCGTGGCCCTCGATCGGCGGCAGCAGTTTCAGGTGCGGGTGCTCGGCGGCCATCACCTGCTCGAAGCCGAACAGGCGCTCGGCGTGGTCGCGCAGCGCACGGCTGCCCAGCACCAGGCCGACGCGGCCCTCGCGCGGGCCAATGAAGCGGCCGAGCAGCGTGGCGGCGGTGCGGCCGGCGGCGACGTTGTCGATGCCGACGAAATGCGCGCGCTTCGAGGCGGGCACGTCGGAGACCAGCGTCACCACCTCGGTGCCGTGGGCCACCAGGTCGTCGATGGCGGCGCGCACCTGCGGATGGTCGAGCGCCATCACGATCACCGCGTCGAAGCGGCCCTGCAGACCGGCCAGGTGCTGCGCCAGCGCCTGCGGCGAGAACACGTCGACGGTCTGCACCGCGGCGGCAGCGCGCTGCTCGGCGAGCCAGGGTGCGATGGCCTGCACCTGCTGGTTGAGCAGGGACACGAAGCTGTTGGTGCCCGAGGGCAGCACGACGGCCAGTCGCATGCTGCGATTGCGCGCCAGCCGCGCCGCCGCCGGATCGGGCCGATAGCCGAGCTGCTGCACGGCGGCATTGACACGCTCGACGGTGCGTTCGCGCACGCCGGCGCGGCCGTGCAGCACACGGTCGACCGTGGCCAGGCTGACGCCCGCGACGCGGGCGACGTCGTGCAGGCTGGCGCGGGCGACGGAATCCATGCCGCGCATGCTAATGAGCGGAAATGAGGTGCGCAACTCATCCGCGCTCGAAACCTCTCATGGCTTACCCGCATGGACGCGGGCCGCCCGTCGGGCGCGGCTCGTCAGCGCTTCAGCGCTGGCCTTCGGTCAGCGTGTCGAGCTGGAAGCGGCCGCTCTTGTCGACCAGCCAGATGTCCAGGTACTTGGTGCTGCCCATGCGCCTGGGTGCCGGCAGCGGCGAGACGCTCTGCAGCATCTGGCGCACCCGCTCGGTGACTTCGGGCGCGTGGGTCGGCACGCGGATCATGTTGATGTCGCGCACGTTGCCGGCGGCATCGACCTCCACCTCGACAACCACGATGGCGTGGATCAGCGGCGGCAGCTTGCCCTTGTAGACCTGGTCCTTGTAGGCCGCGTAGATGTGGCGCGCGCCGTCCTTGCGGTACGACTTGGCGTCGGCGGCCATCGAGACCTTCTGCGCGGCTGCGGGAGCGGCGGCAGTGGCGGGCAGTGCGGTGCACAGCAGTGCGCCGGCGGTGAGCAGGGGGGCCAGGGGGAATCTCATCGCGGCGCTCCGTCGGGGTGGACGAAGCCACTGTGCGCGCGCCAGCGCGCCCACGGGGGTGCGGATGTCACACCCGCCGGGCAGGCAGCGAATGGTTACGCAGCGGGTGACGGAACGTGTCAGTCCAGGCGGCCGACCGCGCTGCGGTAGGCGTGCCAGGAGGCGTGGCCGAGCACCGGCCCGGCCACCAGCAGGCCGAGGAATCCCGGCAGCATGGCCAGCAGCACCAGCAGCGTGATCAGCGCGCCCCACAGCAGCATCACGCCGGGCTGCGTGAGGCACAGGCGCAGGCTGGTCAGCGCGGCGGTCACGGCGTCCACTGAGCGGTCGAGGATCATCGGCATCGACACCACGCTGATCGCGAAGATCAGCCCGGCGAACAACGCGCCCACGGCGAGGTAGGCGACGATGAAGCCGATGTTCTCGGGATCGAGCAGTGCGAGCAGCGAGCCCTTGAAGTCGGGCATGCCGTCGAAGCTGACCGCGAACACGATCAGCGAGGCGCGGCCCCAGAGCATCTCGAGGATCAGCAGCACGCCGCCGAAGATCGCCATCGTGCCGGTGCGCGTGTCCCAGGCGGTCAGCGAAGCGCCGAGGTTCGGGCGTTCGCCCGACTCGATCTTGCGGCTGACGTCGTACAGCCCCAGGCACAGGAAGGGCCCGACCAGCAGGAAACCGGCCGACAGCGCCAGCACCCAGGCCGGCGCGTGCTGGAACATGGCCAGCAGCATCCAGCCCATCGCGGCGAAGCAGCCGCCGTAGAAGACGCCGATCAGCGGTGCACGCTGGAAGTCGTGCCAGCCCTGCACCAGCCAGCGCAGCGGGTCGCCCAGGCCGAGCGGCTGCAGCGGCAGGTCGAGGGCCGAGGGGGCGTGGTCTTTCGCGGTGTCTTCCATGGCCGCGAATTTGACGTGCCGCAAGCCGGTGGCGCAAGCGGGCGCGCCCTAGTAGGGACGCGCCTAGTCTTCCCCGTCGCGCTGGTGCGTGCTGCGCCAGATCGAGCGCACCAGCCAGACGCCGCCGAACACCGCGCCGCAGAAGCCGAGGAAGCCGAAGGCCGGCAGGCCGAACAGCGTGGGCCCGCCACCGACGGTCATCACGATCGACGAGCCGATGATCAACGCGGCGATCACCAGCGCCAGCGACAGGCGGTTGGCGGCGCGGTCGAGCTGGTCGCCGACGCGCTTGAGGTGGGCCAGGTCGATGTGCAGCTGCATGCGCCCACGGCGCAGGTTGCGCAGCGCGCGCGACACGTCGTGCGGGATCTGCTCGGCCACCGCCAGCCCGCGGCGCAGCGTCTGCCAGGCACGCTTGCCCAGCGCCCTGGGCTGGTAGCGCGCACGCACCACCTGGCGCAGGATCGGCAGCGCTTCGCTGGCCATGTGAAAGCTCGGGTCGAGTCCGCGGCCCATGCCTTCGAGCGAGATGAAGGCCTTGATCAGCAGCGCCAGGTCGGAGGGCAGGGCCAGGCGGTGCTCGCGCAGGATGGTCGTCACGTCAGCGAGCATCTGGCCCAGGTGCAGGTCGGCCAGCGGCGTGCCGTGGTACTGGTCGACGAAGGCCTCGATCTCGCCCTCGAGCACGGCCAGGTTGGCGCCATGGCCGTCGCCCGTCCAGTCGAGCAGCACGTCGGCCACCGCCTGCGGCTCGCGCTCGACCAGGCCGAGCAGCAACTGCAGCAGCTCCTCGCGGCGCCGTGCGCTCAGGCGCCCGACCATGCCGAAGTCGATGAAGGCGATGCGGTTGCCGCTCAGGTAGAAGACGTTCCCCGGGTGCGGGTCGGCGTGGAAGAAGCCGTCCTCGACGATCATCTTCAGCACCGCCTGCGCGCCGCGGCGCGCGAGCAGCAGCCGGTCCAGGCCTTCGGCCGAGACGCGCTCCAGGTCGCTGCCCGGAATGCCGTCGATGAACGCCTGCACGTTGATGCGCTCGTGCGTGTGTTCCCAGTGCACCTTCGGGATCAGCACGTGCGGCAGCACCGCCAGGTTGCCGGCGATGCGCTCGGCGTTGTGGCACTCGGCGGCGAGGTCAAGCTCGCGCTGCAGCGAGCGCGCGAGTTCGCGCACCAGCTGCCGCGGTCGGTAGGGCTGCAGCGCCGGCAGCTCGGTCTCGGCGACCGCGGCCAGCCGGTCGAGCAGGCGCAGGTCGGCCTCGATGACCTCGCGGATGCCGGGCCGGCGGATCTTCACGATCACCTCGTCGCCGCCCTTCGTGCGCGCGCGGTGCACCTGTGCGATGGACGCCGCTGCCAGCGGGTCGAGGTCGAAACGCTCGAACACCGCCTCGGGCTCGTCGCCCAGATCCTCGCGCAGCTGCGCGCGCAGGTCGTCCAGCGGCACGGCCGGCACATGGCTGTGCAGGCGCGCGAACTCGGCGATCCAGTCGGGGCCGAACAGGTCGGCGCGGCCGGCGAGGATCTGCCCCAGCTTCACGAAGGTGGGGCCGAGCTCCTCGATGGCCAGGCGCGTCTGCACCGGCGGTTCGAGCCGCGCGAGGTCGGCGGCATGGTCGCGGTGCAGCGCGTGGCCGGCGCGTTCCAGCGCATCGGCCAGGCCGAGCCGGTGCACGGCGTCGCCGAAGCCGTGGCGCACCAGCACGCCGGCGATCTCGTTGAGCCGGCCCAGGTCACGCGCGGCACCGAGGGTCTCGATCAGCATGGCGGCAAGTATCGCCTGCGCGCCGCGCTGCCGGGCTGGGCTGGATCAGCTGCGGCGCACGCGCAGCAGTTCGTCGAGGATCAGCAGCGCAGCGCCGACGGTGATGGCGCTGTCGGCGATGTTGAACGACGGGAAGTACCAGCCGCTGTGGTGCACCTGGATGAAGTCGACCACGTAGCCGTGCAGCAGCCGGTCGATCACGTTGCCCAGCGCGCCGCCGAGGATCAGCGACAGCGCCAGCGAGAACATCTTCTGCGCGCCATGGCCGCGCAGCATCCAGACGATAAAACCCGCCGCGGCCACGCCCAGGCCGACGAAGAACCAGCGCTGCCAGCCCGAGGCGCCGGCCAGGAACGAGAACGCCGCGCCGGTGTTGTGCACGCGCACGACGTTGAAGAACGAGGTGACGGTGCGGCTGTCGCCGAGCTGGAAGTAACCCAGGATCAGTGTCTTGGTGAACTGGTCGAGCAGGATGACGGCCAGCGCGAGGCCCAGCCACGGCAGCAGCGAACTGCCGGAGTTCTTGAAGGCCATGCTCAGGCCACCTTTCGGACTTCGCCGCCGCCGAACAGGTTGCTCGTGCAACGGCCGCAGAGCGCCGGGTGCGCCGGGTCGTGGCCGACGTCGTCGCGCCAGTGCCAGCAGCGATCGCACTTGGTCGCGCCGGAGGGCGTCACGGCGACGGCCAGCTCCGCGCCCGCGGCCAGCGTGGCCGCCGAGGTGATGGTGACGAAGCGCAGGTCGTCGCCCAGCGCGGCGAGCAGCGCGTGGTCGGCGGCGCCGGCGGTGATCTTCAGGTTCGCCTGCAGCGACGAACCGACCCGGCCTTCGGTTCGCACCGCCTCGATCTCCTTGTTGGCCAGGTCGCGGATCTCGCGGATGCGCGTCCACTTCGCGAGCAGCGCCTCGTCGGGCGCGGGGAAGGCCCAGTAGGTCTCGGCGAAGATCGACGAGGCCTTCTGCGGCGCGAACACCTTCCAGGCTTCCTCGGCGGTGAAGCTGAGGAACGGCGCCATCCAGCGCAGCATGGCGTGCGTGATCTGGTGCAGCGCGGTCTGGGCGCTGCGCCGTGCCAGGCTCTTGGGCGCGGTGGTGTAGAGGCGGTCCTTGAGCACGTCGAGGT
>CAZVLY010000098.1:0-10255 GCA_964628175.1 uncultured Piscinibacter sp.
GGGGCCGAGGTAACGTGCCACGTTGTTTCCTTGTCTTCAATCTGACGCGACCGGCTCTCTGCGAACAGAGGTCATCGCGCGAGCCTGGCGAGTGTTGTTATGGACGCTCAGGCGGTGGGCTTCTTACAAGCGAAAAAGTCGGCGAGGCCTCGAGGGCTTCGCCGACCGCGGAAAACAGCGCTCAGATGCGGCGGCGCTTCTGCGGGCGGCAGCCGTTGTGCGGAACCGGCGTGACGTCCGAGATCGAGTTGATGCGGATGCCCAGCGAGGCCAGCGCACGAACCGACGACTCGCGGCCCGGGCCGGGGCCCTTGATGCGCACGTCGAGGTTCTTGATGCCTTGTTCCTGGGCAGCGCGGCCCGCCACTTCCGCGGCCACCTGGGCAGCGAACGGCGTGCTCTTGCGCGAGCCCTTGAAACCCTGGCCACCGCTGCTGGCCCAGGCCAGCGCGCCACCCTGGCGATCGGTGATCGTGATGATCGTGTTGTTGAACGACGCGTGAACGTGCGCAATGCCGTCCGCAACGTTCTTGCGGATCTTCTTGCGCACGCGTTGAGCGGCGGTATTGACGGGTGCCTTGGCCATGGTCGTGTCTTTCTCTAATGCTTCACTGGGTCAGGAAGGAACGGCAGTTCACTTCTTGACGAGCGCGCCGGACTTGCGCGGGCCCTTGCGGGTGCGCGCATTCGTCTTGGTGCGCTGGCCGCGCACGGGCAGCCCGCGGCGATGACGGAAGCCGCGGTAGCAGCCGAGGTCCATCAGTCGCTTGATGTTGATGGACATCTCGCGGCGCAGGTCGCCCTCGATCGTCATCTTGCCGATCTCTTCCCGGATCTTCTCCAGGTCGCTGTCGGTGAGATCCTTGATCTTCTTCGAGTACGCCACACCCACCGTGTTGCAGATCTTCTGCGCCGTCGTACGGCCGATGCCGTAGATGTGCGTCAGGCCGATCTCGGTGTGCTTGTGCGGCGGGATGTTGATGCCAGCAATGCGTGCCATGTCTCTTGTCCTTCAGTTCAGCCTTGACGCTGCTTGTGGCGCGGATCGGTGCAAATGACTCGCACCACGCCCTTGCGGCGAATGATCTTGCAGTTGCGGCACATCTTCTTGACCGATGCGGCTACTTTCATGGTCTTCTCCTAAGCCTTCGTCAGGCAACTCACTTGGCCCGGAACACGATGCGGGCACGACTCAAATCGTAGGGCGTCAATTCGACCGTCACCTTGTCGCCCGGGAGGATGCGGATGTAGTGCATGCGCATCTTTCCGGAGATGTGGCCGAGCACGACGTGCCCGTTTTCTAACTTCACGCGAAACGTGGCGTTCGGGAGGTTTTCGAGAATCTCCCCCTGCATCTGGATGACATCGTCTTTCGCCATCTCAGCTCGCCTTGAAATTCGCCTTCTTCAGCAAAGACTCGTACTGCTGACTCATCACGTAGCTTTGAACCTGGGCCCAGAAGTCCATCGTCACCACGACGATGATCAGCAGCGAGGTGCCCCCGAAATAGAACGGCACGTTGTACTTGAGCACGAGGAACTCGGGCAGCAGGCACACGGCGGTGATGTAGATCGCACCGGCCAGCGTCAGGCGCGACAGGATGCGGTCGATGTGCTTGGCGGTCTGTTCGCCCGGGCGAATGCCCGGGATGAACGCGCCGCTCTTCTTCAGGTTGTCGGCCGTCTCGCGGCTGTTGAAGACGAGCGCGGTGTAGAAGAAGCAGAAGAACACGATCGCCGCGGCGTACAGCATCACGTAGATCGGCTGGCCCGGCGACAGCAGCGAGGCCAGGTCCTTCAGCCAGCGCAGGCCGTCGCCGGTGGCGAACCAGCCCACCACGGTGGCCGGCAGCAGGATGATCGACGACGCGAAGATCGGCGGGATCACGCCCGACATGTTCAGCTTCAGCGGCAGGTGCGACGACTGGCCGCCGTAGACCTTGTTGCCGACCTGGCGCTTCGCGTAGTTGACCAGGATCTTGCGCTGGCCACGCTCGACGAACACGACGACGAAGGTCACCACGGCCACCAGGGCGATGATGAACAGCGACACGACGATGCTCATCGCGCCGGTGCGCACCAGCTCGAACAGGCCGCCGATCGCGTTGGGCAGGCCCGCGGCGATGCCGGCGAAGATCAGGATCGAGATGCCGTTGCCCAGGCCGCGTTCGGTGATCTGCTCGCCCAGCCACATCAGGAACATCGTGCCGGCCACCAGGCTCACCACCGCCGTCATGCGGAAGCCGAAGCCGGGGGCGATGACCAGGCCCGGCGAACCTTCCAGCGCGAGCGCGATGCCCAGCGACTGGAACAGCGCCAGGCCCAGCGTGCCGTAGCGCGTGTACTGGGTGATCTTGCGGCGGCCGGCTTCGCCTTCCTTCTTCAGCGCCTCGAGCGTGGGCACCACGTAGGTCATCAACTGCATGATGATCGACGCGGAGATGTAGGGCATGATGCCCAGCGCGAAGACGGTGAAGCGCGACAGCGCGCCGCCCGAGAACATGTTGAACAGGCTCAGGATGCCGCCGGCCTGCCCCTTGAACAGCTGCTCGAGCTGCTGCGGGTCGATGCCGGGCACGGGAATGTGCGCCCCGATGCGATAGACCACGAGCGCGAGCACCAGGAAGACAAGCCGGCGACGCAGGTCGCCGAACTTGCCGCTCTTGGCCAGTTGATTCGCGTTGGTTGCCACTGAGTTCCGTTCTGCTTCTTTGCCCTGCGGCCGATCAGGCCACGGAGCCGCCGGCCGCCTCGATGGCAGCCTTGGCACCGGCGGTCGCGCCGATGCCCTTGAGGGCGACCTTCTTGGTCAGCTCGCCGGTCTTGATGACCTTGACCGTCTGCGCGATCTGGCCGACCAGCTTCGCAGCCTTCAGCGTCAGCAGGTCGACTTCCTCGACGCCCAGAGCTTCGAGGTCGGCCAGCGTGATCTCGTCGTTGTACTTGAGCTGGTGCGACTTGAAGCCGCGCTTGGGCAGGCGACGCTGCAGCGGCATCTGGCCGCCTTCGAAACCGACCTTGTGGTAGCCGCCGGCACGGGACTTCTGGCCCTTGTGGCCGCGGCCGGCCGTCTTGCCCAGGCCCGAACCGATGCCACGACCGACGCGGCGGCGGTTCTTCTTGCTGCCTTCGGCAGGCTTGATGGTGTTCAGTTCCATTACAGCACCTTCACCAGGTAGGAGACCTTGTTGACCATGCCGCGCACCGCCGGCGTATCTTCCAGGGTCGACTGGCTGTTGAGCTTGCGCAGGCCGAGGCCGCGCACCGTGGCGCGATGCGATTCGCGCGTGCCGGCGATGCTGCGAACCAGCTTCACCGTGAGGGTTTTCTTGTCTGCCATGACTCTTCTCCGCGTGCCGATCAGCCGAACAGCTGCTCGACGGTGAGGCCGCGCTTGGCAGCCACTTCGGACGGCGTGGTCGAGCTCTTCAGCGCGTCCAGCGTGGCACGCACCATGTTGTACGGGTTGGTCGAGCCGTGGCTCTTGGCCACGATGTCGGTCACGCCCATCACCTCGAAGACCGCGCGCATCGGGCCGCCGGCGATGATGCCGTCACCCGGCTTGGCCGGCGCCATCAGCACCTTGGCTGCGCCGTGGCCGCCGATCACCTTGTGGTGGATCGTGCCGTCCTTGAGCTGGACCTTGAACATGTTGCGGCGGGCCGACTCCATCGCCTTCTGCACGGCGACCGGCACTTCCTTGGCCTTGCCCTTGCCCATGCCGATGCGGCCCTCGCCGTCGCCGACCACGGTCAGTGCGGCGAACGACAGCGTACGGCCGCCCTTCACCACCTTGGTGACGCGGTTCACCGCGATCATCTTTTCCTTCAGGCCGTCGTCATTGCCTTCGGTCTGCTGGCGGGGTTGAAACTTTGCCATTGTCGAATTCCTTCTCGTCGCCGAAACGTGGGGCGCTTAGAACTGCAGGCCGGCTTCGCGGGCTGCCTCGGCCAGCGCCTTGACGCGGCCGTGGTAGGCGAAACCGGCGCGATCGAACGCCACCTTCTCGATGCCGGCGGCCTTCGCCTTCTCGGCGATGCGCTTGCCGATCATCGTGGCGGCAGCCACGTTGGCGCCCTTGCCCGCCACGCCGAGCTCCTTGCGGACATCGGCCTCGGCGGTGGAAGCGCTGGCCAGCACCTTGGTGCCGTCGTCGGAGATGACGCTGGCGTAGATGTGCAGGTTCGTGCGGTGCACCGTCAGGCGCGCGACGCGCTGCGTGGCGATGCGCACACGGGTCTGGCGGGAGCGGCGGATGCGCTGATCTTTTTTGTTCAGTGACATGGTCGTCGCTCCTTACTTCTTCTTGGTCTCTTTGATCGTGACCTTCTCGTCCGCGTAGCGGATGCCCTTGCCCTTGTAGGGCTCGGGCGGGCGGATCGCGCGGACTTCCGCGGCGATCTGGCCCACCACCTGGCGATCGGAACCCTTGATCACGATCTCGGTCTGCGTCGGGCAGGTGACCGTGATGCCGGCAGGCATGTCCTTGGCCACCGGGTGCGAGAAGCCGATCTGCAGGTTCAGCTTGGAACCGGTGGCCGCGGCACGGAAGCCCACGCCGACCAGGTTCAGCTTCTTCTCGAAACCCTTGCTGACGCCATTGACCATGTTGGCCACCAGCGCGCGCATGGTGCCGCTCATCGCATCGGCCGCGACCGATTCGTTGGCGGGGGTGAACAGGACCTTGCCGCCCTCGTTCTTGACCGTGACGAGCTCGTTGACGGGACGCACCAGCGTGCCCATCGAACCCTTGACGCTGATCTTGTCAGCCGTCACCGAAACGTCCACGCCTTGCGGCAGGGCGATCGGCATCTTTCCAACGCGTGACATTGCTATCTCTCCCTTAGGCGACGTAGCAGAGCACTTCGCCGCCGATACCGGCCTGGCGCGCCTTGCGGTCGGTCATCACACCCTTGGGCGTGGTGACGATGGCCACGCCGAGCCCGTTCATGACGTTCGGGATGTCGTGGCGGCCCTTGTAGATGCGCAGGCCCGGACGGCTCACGCGCTCGATGTGCTCGATCACGGGGCGGCCGGCGTAGTACTTCAGCGCGATCTCGAGTTCCGGCTTGGCGGTTTCGCCGCGGATCTTGAAGTCCTCGATGTAGCCTTCGTCCTTCAGGACCTTGGCGATCGCGACCTTCAGCTTGGACGAGGGCATCGCCACAGTGGTCTTCTCGACCATCTGCGCGTTGCGGATACGCGTCAGCATATCGGCGATGGGATCACTCATGCTCATGTGAATTGCTCCTTTGCGCGCCGATTACCAGCTGGCCTTGACGACACCGGGGATGTCGCCCTTGAAGGCCAGTTCGCGGATCTTGTTGCGGCCCAGGCCGAACTTGCGGAACGTGCCGCGCGGACGGCCGGTCAGTTCGCAACGATTGCGCTGGCGGGTCGGGTAGGCGTTGCGCGGCAGCTTCTGCAGCTCCAGGCGCGCGGCGTAACGCTCTTCGTCGGACTTCTTGGCGTCGTTGGCGATGCCCTTGAGTTCGTCGTACTTCTTCTTGTACTTGGCGACCAGTTGCGTGCGCTTGAGTTCGCGCTGGATCAGGGATGTCTTAGCCACGGGCCACCTCAGTTCTTGAACGGGAACTTGAATGCGGCGAGCAGCGCCTTGCATTCGTCGTCGGTCTTCGCGGTCGTCGTGATGCTGATGTTCAGCCCACGCAGCGCATCGATCTTGTCGTAGTCGATCTCCGGGAAGATGATCTGTTCCTTGACGCCGATGTTGTAGTTGCCGCGGCCGTCGAACGCACGGCCCGAGATGCCGCGGAAGTCGCGAACGCGCGGCAGCGCGATCGTCACGAAGCGGTCCAGGAACTCGTACATGTGCACGCCACGCAGCGTGACCATGCAGCCGATGGGCACGTTCTCGCGGATCTTGAAGTTCGCGATCGCCTTGCGCGACTTGGTGACCACCGGCTTCTGGCCGGCGATCTTGGTCAGGTCGCCGACGGCGTTGTCCATCACCTTCTTGTCCGACACCGCCTCGCTCACGCCCATGTTCAGGGTGATCTTGGTGATGCGCGGAACCTGCATCGTGGACTTGTAGCCGAACTTCTTGACGAGTTCGGGAACGATCTTTTCGCGGTAGATCGCCTGAAGGCGAGCGGCGCTTTGCTGTTGAGCCATTCTTGAACCCCTTAGGCCTTGATCTCGTCGCCGCTGGACTTGTAGACGCGAACGCCGTTGTCCTTGGTCTTGCGCGACTGCTTCTCGGCGTCGCTCAGAAGCTTGATGCCCACCCGATCGGCCTTGCCGGTCGCCGGGTTGTAGATGGCGACGTTGCTCTGGTGGATCGACAGCGTCTTCTCGACGACGCCGCCGGTGGTGCCCTTCATCGGGTTCGGCTTGACGTGCTTCTTCACCACGTTCACGCCTTCGACGAGGATGCGCTCCTCATCGACGCGCTGCGTCACGGTGCCGCGCTTGCCCTTGTCGCGCCCGGTCAACACGATGACCTGGTCGCCTTTGCGAATCTTGTTCATGGCCTGTCCTTCTTGCGCAGCCGCTCAGAGCACTTCCGGTGCGAGCGAGACGATCTTCATGAAGCGCTCGGTGCGCAGCTCGCGCGTCACCGGCCCGAAGATGCGGGTGCCGATCGGCTCGAGCTTGGCGTTCAGCAGCACGGCAGCATTGCCGTCGAAGCGAACCAGCGAGCCGTCCTGGCGGCGCACGCCCTTGGCGGTGCGCACGACGACGGCGCTGTAGACCTCGCCCTTCTTGACGCGGCCACGCGGCGCGGCTTCCTTGATGGAAACCTTGATGACGTCGCCGATGCCGGCGTAGCGGCGCTTGGAGCCGCCCAGCACCTTGATGCACATGACGGACTTGGCGCCAGTGTTGTCCGCGACGTCGAGTCGCGATTGCATTTGAATCATTGTCTGTCCCCAACTTGAACCCGCGGTTGCCCGCGTGGTCAGTCTTGGGCCCGTCGTTCCGCCGGGGTGTCATGGACGCACCGGCAGCCCGTTGTGGGCGGATCCGAGGGCAGCTGCTCCGTGACGAAGCGGCCGCCTTTTCGGCGAAGCTGCGGATTATCGGGCAAAACCCGAACCGCTGTCAAACGTCTTGTTCGGGCGGCCTGTGCGACCGCCCGCGCCACCGGCTCAGCGCAGGATCTGCTGGGCCTGGCCGAGCAGGGTGCCGGCGTCGCTGACCTCGAACTTGCCCGGGCCCTCGATGTTCAGCGTCTTGACGACGCCGTCGACCACCAGCATCGAATAGCGATTCGAGCGCAGGCCCATGCCGCGCGCCGTCAGGTCCAGCGTCAGGCCGGTGGCCTTGGTGAAGTCGGCGCTGCCGTCGGCCATCATGCGCACCTTGCCGCCGGTGTGCTGGTCACGGCCCCAGGCGCCCATGACGAAGGCGTCGTTGACCGACACGCACCAGATCTCGTCGATGCCCGCCTTCTTCAGCTCGTCGTACTTCTCGACGTAGCCCGGCACATGCTTGGCCGAGCAGGTCGGCGTGTAGGCGCCGGGCAGGCCGAAGATGGCGATCTTCTTGCCGGCGGTCGACGCTTCGACCTCGAACGTGTTCGGGCCGAGCGAGCAGCCATTGCCCTCGACCTCGATGAATTCCTGCAGCTTGCCCGCGGGCAGCTTGTCTCCGACCTTGATCATCGTTGCACTCCTTCTTGGTGGACCAAAGAAAAACGGCCGGCCGCCAGTATCCCAGCGTTCCGGCCGCTCCGTGCGAAGCCCGTCAAAGGCCTCGCCCGCTCGGTGCCTTAGACGATCTCGGCCTTCTGGACCAGGCGCGTCACGACCCACGACTTGGTCTTGGAGATCGGCCGGCTCTCGGCGATCTCGACGACGTCGCCCATCTTGAACTCGCCCTTCTCGTCGTGCGCGTGGTACTTGCTCGACTTGCCGACGATCTTGCCGTACAGCTCGTGCTTGGTGCGGCGCTCGACCAGCACGGTGATGGTCTTGGCGCGCTTGTCGCTGACCACCTTGCCGATGAGGGTGCGGGTGTTCTTGGCCTTGGCCTGGGTTTGCGCTTCGCTCACTTGGCAGCTCCCTTCTTCTTCTCGGCCAGGATGGTCTTGGCGCGGGCGATGTCGCGGCGGGTGTTGCCCAGCTGCGAGTGGTTGTTGAGCTGCTGGGTGGCCTTCTGCATGCGCAGGCCGAAGTGCGCCTTGAGCAAGTCGGTGACCTCTTTCTCGAGGCCAGCGACGTCCTTGGCGCGCAGTTCTGATGCTTTCATGGTCTTGCTCCTCAGGCACCGATGGCGCGTGCCACGAAGGTGGTCTTCAGCGGCAGCTTGGCCGAAGCCAGCTGGAACGCCTCGCGCGCCAGGGCCTCGGGCACGCCGTTGATCTCGTAGAGCACCTTGCCGGGCTGGATCTCGGCCACGTAGTACTCCGGGTTGCCCTTGCCGTTGCCCATGCGGACTTCAGCGGGCTTCTGCGAGATCGGCTTGTCCGGGAAGATGCGGATCCAGATGCGGCCGCCGCGCTTCACGTGGCGGGAGATCGCGCGACGCGCGGCCTCGATCTGGCGAGCCGTCAGACGGCCGCGCTCGGTGGCCTTCAGGCCGAAGTCGCCGAACGACACCGCGGCGCCACGCGTGGCGATGCCAGTGTTGCGGCCCTTCTGTTCCTTGCGGTATTTTCTGCGTGCGGGTTGCAGCATGCTTATTCTCCTTTGCCCTCGCTGCCAGGCGCGACGGCTTTGCGCACGCGCTTGACGGCGGGGGTCTTCGGCGCGTCGGCGGCGACGGGGGGCTTGTCGCTGCCATCGGCCGGCGCACCGGCCTGACGCGGTGCACGATCGGTACCCGGACCACGGCCACGGCCGCCCGGGGCGCCCGGACCGCCAGGGCCACGCGGGCCGCTGCGGCGCGGACGGCGATCGTCCTCGGCCTGCTCGGTCTTGGCCGCAGGCGCTTCGCCATGACCCAGACGGTCACCGCGGTAGACCCAGCACTTCACGCCGATCACGCCGTAGGTCGTCTTGGCTTCGGAGAAGCCGTAGTCGATGTCGGCCTTCAGGGTGTGAAGCGGCACGCGGCCTTCGCGGTACCACTCGCAACGCGCGATCTCGATGCCGTTCAGGCGGCCCGAGGACATCAGCTTGATGCCCTGCGCGCCCAGGCGCATCGCGTTCTGCATCGCGCGCTTCATCGCGCGGCGGAACATGATTCGCTTCTCGAGCTGCTGCGTGATGCTGTCGGCGATCAGCTGGGCATCGATTTCGGGCTTGCGCACTTCCTCGATGTTCACGGCGACCGGCACGCCCAGGCGGCGCGTCAGCTCGGCCTTGAGGTTCTCGATGTCCTCGCCCTTCTTGCCGATCACCACGCCCGGACGGGCCGAGTAGATCGTGATGCGGGCGTTCTTGGCCGGGCGCTCGATCAGGATGCGCGAGACGGCCGCGCTCTTCAGGCGCGCCTTCAGGAACTCGCGAACCTTCAGGTCTTCGGCCAGCATCGTGGCGAAGTTCTGGTTCGAGGCGTACCAGCGCGAAGCCCAGTTGCGCGTGACCGGCAGACGGAAGCCGACCGGATGAATTTTTTGTCCCATGGTCTTCCTTGAGGCCTCAGTTGCCGACGGTGACGAAGATATGGCAGGTCGGCTTGCTGATGCGGTTGCCGCGGCCCTTGGCCCGTGCGGAGAAGCGCTTCAGCGTGGCGGCCTGTTCGACGTAGATCGTCTTGACCTTCAGCTCGTCGATGTCGGCACCGTCGTTGTGCTCGGCGTTGGCGATGGCCGACTCGAGACACTTCTTGATGATGCCGGCAGCCTTCTTGGGCGTGAACGTCAGGATGTTGATCGCCTGGTCCACCTTCTTGCCGCGGATCATGTCGGCCACCAGCCGACCCTTGTCGGCAGACAGGCGGACGCCGCGAACGATTGAACGGGTTTCCATCGTCGTCATCCTTACTTCTTGTTGGCCTTCTTGTCGGCCGGGTGCCCCTTGAACGTGCGCGTCAGCGCAAATTCACCGAGCTTGTGGCCGACCATCTGGTCCGACACATAGACAGGCACGTGCTGCTTGCCGTTGTGCACGGCGATCGTCAGCCCGATGAACTCGGGCAGGATCGTGCTGCGGCGCGACCAGGTCTTGATGGGCTTCTTGTCCTTGATGGCGGCGGCCTTCTCGACCTTGGCCATCAGGTGGTGGTCCACGAAGGGACCTTTCTTGAGCGAACGGGTCATGTCGTCAGCCCCTTATTTCTTGCGACGCGAGACGATCATCGTCTGCGTGCGCTTGTTGTTGCGCGTATGGTAGCCCTTGGTCAGCGTG
>CAZVLY010000098.1:10265-13016 GCA_964628175.1 uncultured Piscinibacter sp.
GCCGCCGTGCGGGTGGTCGACCGGGTTCATCGCGACGCCGCGGACGGTCGGGCGGATGCCCTTCCAGCGGATCGCACCGGCCTTGCCGTACTGGCGCAGGCTGTGTTCCTCGTTCGACACTTCGCCGATGGTGGCGCGGCAGTCGATGTGGATCTTGCGCACTTCACCCGAACGCAGGCGCAGCTGGGCGTAGGTGCCTTCGCGCGCCAGCAGCGTCACCGAAGCGCCGGCCGAGCGGGCGATCTGCGCGCCCTTGCCCGGCAGCATCTCGATGCAGTGGATGATCGAACCCACCGGGATGTTGCGGATCGGCAGCGTGTTGCCGGCCTTGATCGGCGCTTCCGCGCCGGACAGGACCGTCGAACCCACTTCGAGACCACGCGGGGCGATGATGTAGCGGCGCTCGCCGTCGGCGTAGCACACCAGCGCGATGTGGGCCGTGCGGTTCGGGTCGTACTCGACGCGCTCGACCTTCGCCGGGATGCCGTCCTTGTTGCGCAGGAAGTCGACCACGCGGTAGTGGTGCTTGTGCCCACCGCCCTTGTGGCGAATCGTGATGTGGCCGTTGTTGTTGCGGCCGGCGTTCTGCATCTGCGGCTCGAGCAGCGATGCTTCCGGCTTGCCCTTGTGCAGGTGCTTGTGCACCACCTTGACCACGGCGCGGCGGCCGGGCGAGGTCGGTTTGACTTTGATGACGGCCATTACGCGGCCTCCCCGGAGAAGTTGAGCTCCTGGCCCGGCTTCAGGCAGACATACGCCTTCTTGACGTGGTCGCGGCGGCCGATGGACTTGCCGAAGCGCTTGACCTTGCCCTTCTGGATCACGGTCGACACCGACTTCACCTCGACCTTGAACATCAGCTCCACGGCGGCCTTGATCTCGGGCTTGGTGGCGTCGCGCAGCACCTTGAACAGCACCTGGTTGTGCTTCTCGGCAGCGGACGTGGCCTTCTCGGACACGATCGGCGCCACCAACACCTGGGCCAGGCGGCCCTCGTCGAATTTCACGGCGCTCATGCGAACATCTCCTTGAGCTGCTCCATCGCCGCCTTGGTCACCAGGATCTTCTTGTAGAAGACCAGCGACAGCGGGTCGGCGTAACGCGGCTCGACCACCAGCACATTGGCCAGGTTGCGCGAAGCCAGCGCGAGGTTGTCGTCGACCTGGTCGGCGATCACCAGCACCGAGTCCAGGCCCATGGCCTTGAACTTGTCGGCCAGCAGCTTGGTCTTGGGCGCGTCGACGCTGATCGAGTCGACCACCGCCACGCGGCCTTCGCGGGCCAGCTGCGAGAAGATGGCGGCCATGCCGGCGCGGTACATCTTCTTGTTGACCTTCTGGGTGAAGTTCTCGTCCGGCGAGTTCGGGAAGATGCGACCGCCTCCGCGCCACAGCGGCGAGGAGGTCATGCCGGCGCGAGCGCGGCCGGTGCCCTTCTGGCGGAACGGCTTCTTCGTCGAGTGCTTGACCATCGCGCGGTCGAGCTGGGCACGAGTGCCCTGGCGCGCGTTGGCCTGGAAGGCCACCACGACCTGGTGCACGAGCGCTTCGTTGTAGTCACGCGCGAACACGGTGTCGGGCGCGTCGACCTTCGAGGTCGCCTGGCCTTGTTCGTTCAGGAGCTCGAGTTGCATCACTGGGCTCCCTTCTTGGCCTTGACCTTCACGGCCGGGCTGACGACCACATGGCCGTTCTTCGAGCCCGGGACAGCGCCGCGCACCAGCAGCAGCTGGCGGGCTTCGTCGACGCGCACGACGTCGAGGTTCTGCACCGTCTTGGTCACGTCACCGAGGTGGCCGGACATCTTCTTGCCCGGGAACACGCGGCCCGGATCCTGCGCCATCGAGATCGAGCCCGGCACGTTGTGCGAACGGCTGTTGCCGTGCGACGCGCGCTGCGAGCTGAAGTTGTGGCGCTTGATCGTGCCGGTGAAGCCCTTGCCGATGGACGTGCCCTGCACGTCAACCAGCTGGCCCACGGCGAAGGTGGTCACCGGGATCTGGGCGCCAGGCTTGAAGCCGGCGGCCACGTCGGCGGCGACGCGGAACTCCTTCAGGATCTGGCCGGCTTCGACGCCCGCTTTCGCGAGGTGACCTGCTTCGGGCTTGTTGACGCGGGACGCCTTGCGCGCTCCGTAGGCCACCTGGATGGCCGTGTAGCCGTCGGTTTGATCGGTCTTGACCTGGGTGACGCGGTTGTTGGACACGTCAAGCACCGTCACGGGAATGGCGTCGCCATCGTCCGTGAAGATGCGCATCATGCCCACCTTGCGGCCCAGCAAACCGAGACGGTTGCTCAGACTCATGTGTTTGCTCCAATGCCCCACATCGATTGGCAGGGCTGATGAGTTTGGTGGCGCACATCAGGTGCGCCACCGGGAAAGCCTGCGATTCTACTGCAGCTTGATTTCCACGTCCACGCCGGCCGGCAGATCGAGCTTCATCAGCGCGTCCACGGTCTTGTCGGTCGGGTCAACGATGTCCATCAGGCGCTGGTGCGTGCGGATCTCGAACTGGTCGCGGCTCGTCTTGTTGACGTGCGGCGAACGCAGGATGTCGAAACGCTGCATGCGCGTCGGCAGGGGCACCGGGCCCTTGACGATGGCGCCCGTGCGCTTGGCGGTGTCGACGATTTCAAGTGCCGACTGGTCGATCAGCTTGTAGTCGAAGGCCTTGAGGCGGATACGGATCTTCTGCTTGGTGGACATGTCCGCTCCTTATTCCATGATCTTCGCGACGACGCCAGCACCGAC
>CAZVLY010000099.1:0-2656 GCA_964628175.1 uncultured Piscinibacter sp.
CGGTGGCCTCGTCGAGGATCAGCAGCGTCGGGTTGGTCATCAGCGCGCGGCCGATCGAGAGCATCTGCTGCTCGCCGCCGGAGAGTTGCTGCCCGCCGTGGCCGAGCCGCTCGGCCAGGCGCGGGAAGGTGGCGAGCACGCGCTCCTCGGTCCATTCGCGCTTGCCGTCGACACCGGCGCGCGCGCTCATCAGCAGGTTCTCGCGCACCGACAGGTTCGGGAAGATGCCGCGCCCCTCGGGCACGTAGCCGATGCCCAGGCGTGCCATGCGCTCGGGCGCCCAGCCGGTGACGTCGCGGTTCTCCCAGCGCACGCTGCCCGAGGCCGGCCGCACGTAGCCCATCAGCGTGCGGATCAGCGTGGTCTTGCCCATGCCGTTGCGGCCGAGCAGGCCGAGCGCCGTGCCGGCCGGCAGCTCGAGGCCGGCGCCGCGCAGGATGTGCGCCTGGCCGTAGTAGGTGTTCAGGTCGGCGATGGAGAGCATCTCAGTGCCCTTCGCCGAGGTAGGCCGTCTGCACGTCGCGGTTGACCCGGATCGCCGCCGGCGCATCGCTGGCGATCACCTCGCCGTTGACCATCACGGTGATGCGGTCGGCGATGCGGAACACCGCGTCCATGTCGTGCTCGACGAGCAGCACGGCGTGGCTCTGCTTGAGCGTGGCCAGCAGCGCGAGCATGCGGTCGGTCTCTTCCGCGCCCATGCCGGCCAGCGGCTCGTCGAGCAGCAGCACGCGAGGCTGCGTCGCCAGGCACATGGCGATCTCCAGCTGCCGCTTGCCGCCATGGCTGAGCGTGCCGGCGCTGCGCTGTGCGTCATCGGCGAGGCCGGCGCGGGCCAGCGCCTCGCGCGCGGTCGACAGACTCGCCTCGCAATGCTGCGCCGATTCCCACACCGCCCAGGCGCGCGGCAGCGCGGCCTGCGCGCACAGGCGGCAGTTCTCCAGCACGCTGAACTCCGGGAAGATCGTCGTACGCTGGTAACTGCGGCCGATGCCGGCGCGCGCGCGCTGCGGCTGCGGCCAGTCGGTGATGTCGTGGCCGTCGAAGTGGATGCTGCCGCTGGTGGCTGGCATCTCGCCCGAGAGCATGTTGATCAGCGTGGACTTGCCCGCGCCGTTGGTGCCGATCACCGCATGCACCTCGCCGACGTGGAAGCCCAGCGTCACGCCGTTCACCGCCGTGAGACCGCCGAAGCGGCGCGTCAGCAGGTTCGAGCGCAGCAGCGGCTCGGTCGCGTCGGTCCGCGGATCACGCATGCGTGCCTCCGGCCAGCCGCGCCTTCAGGCCGATCAGGCCCTTGGGCAGCAGCGCGACGAAGGCGATGATGGTCAGGCCCAGGGTCAGCTGCCAGTGCCCGGCCAGTGGGCCGAGCAGGGCCTCGCTCTGGTACAGCTCCTTGAGCAGCGTGAAGGCCACCGCGCCGATCACCGCCCCGCGCAGGCTGCCCAGGCCGCCGAGGATGATCATCAGCAGCACCGCGCCCGATTCGTGCCAGGAGAGCAGCTCGGGGTTCACCGCGCCGTCCTTCACCGCGAGCAGGAAGCCCGCCAGGCCGGCCAGCGTGCCGGCGATCACGAAGGCGGCGAGCTTGTAGCCGTAGGTGGCGTAGCCGGCGGCGCGCATGCGCTGCTCGTTGACGCGGATGCCGGCCAGCGCATGGCCGAAGCGCGAGCGCTTGATCAGCGCCAGCAGCGCGTAGGTGAAGACGAGCGCGGCAAGCACCGTGTAGTAAAGGTCGGGCTTGCGGTCCAGGTCGAGCAGCACGGTCTGGCCGAGCTGGATCACCGGCTTGCTGTAGAGGAAGATGCCGTCGCTGCCGCCACCCAGCTTGGTGTCGTGGAAGACGAAGTAGGCCATCTGCGCGAAGGCCAGCGTGACCATGATGAAGTACACGCCCTTGGTGCGCAGGCTGAGCGCGCCGACGAAGGTGGCGTACAGCGCTGCGGCGCCCATCGCGGCGGGCAGCAGCCACAGCGCGGAGGCCGCGCCGGCGTCACCGGTGGCCAGCACCGTGACGTAGGCGCCGATGCCGAGGAACGCCGCGTGCCCCAGGCTGACCAGGCCGGCGGCACCCACCAGCAGCTCGAGGCTGAGCGCGAAGACGGCGTAGATGGCGATCTTCACGACCAGGTCCTGCGTGTACGGGGTCAGCACGGCCGGCAGCGCGGCGAGCAGCAGCGCGGCGACGACGGGCAGGGTCCAGGGCCGCATCAGAAGCTCCGCTTCATCAGGCCCTCGGGGCGCCAGACGAGGATGATGGCCATCAGCAGGTACACGCCGATGCCGCTGTACTCGGCGAAGAACACCTTGCCGAACGTATCGACGAAGCCCACCAGCAGCGAGGCCACCAGCGCGCCGGTGATCGAGCCGATGCCGCCGATCACCACCACCACGAAGCAGATGATCAGCACGCTGCCGCCCATGCCCGGGTACACCGACGACAGCGGCGCGGCGATCATGCCGGCCAGCGCCGCCAGCGCCACGCCACCGGCGAACACGATGCGGTACAGGCGCTGGATGTCGATGCCCAGGCCGCGCACCATGTCGCGGTTGCTCGCGCCGGCGCGGATCATCATGCCGAGCCGGGTGCGGTTCACCACCCAGTACAGCGCCAGCGCGAGCACGATGCAGGCCACCGACGCGAATACGCGGTACC
>CAZVLY010000099.1:2666-12953 GCA_964628175.1 uncultured Piscinibacter sp.
CCAGGGGTAGCTCATCAGCTCGCCGAGCTTGAAGCCGCCGGAAAGCCACGTCGGTGCCTGCACGCCGTGCACGTCGTTGCCCACCAGCATCGAGCGCAGCTCCTCGAAGACGAGGATCAGCGCATAGGTCATCAGCACCTGCTGCAGGTGCTCGCGCTGGTAGAGGAAGCTGAAGAAGGCCCACTCCAGCAGGTAGCCGAACACCGCGGCGAGCAGCACGCCCACGAGCAGCTTGGTCAGGTACCAGTCGCCGAAGTACGGCGCCAGCACGAAGGCCAGGTAGGCGCCGATCATGTAGAAGCTGCCGTGCGCCAGGTTGATGACGCCCATGATCCCGAAGATCAGCGTCAGGCCGCTGGCCACGAGGAACAGCAGCAGGCCGTACTGGACGGCGTTCAGGCACTGGACGAGGAAGGTGGCGAGGTCCACGGTCGCGGCGGGCAGAGAAAGAATCGGGCGGCTCGAGCCGCCCGTCACCCGAGAAGGGCGGCATGGCCGCCCGCCAGGAATCAGCGAAGCTTACAGCTTGCAGCCGCGCGCCGGGTCGGCCAGCGCCTTGACCGCCACCGCGCGGAACTCGTTGTTCGGGCCCTTGGCCTCGCGCAGGTACATGTCCTGCACCGGATTGCCGGCGGCCGAGAGGGTGAACTTGCCGCGCGGGCTGTCCACCGTCGCCTTGCGCATGGCGGCGAGCATCGCGTCGCGCTTGCCCATGTCGCCTTTCACCGCGGCGAGACCGGCGGTGAGCAGCTGCGCCGCGTCATAGCCCTGCACCGCATAGACGTCGGCGTTCTGCTTGTAGGTCAGCGCGAAGCTCTTGCGGAAGGCGTTGTTCTTCGGGATGTCCAGGCTGTCGGCGTAGTGCAGCGTCGTGAACAGGCCCTGCGCCGCGGCGCCCTGCGCTTCCAGCGTGCCGTCGGTCAGGAAGCCCGAGCCGAACAGCGGCACGCTCTTCTTCAGGCCGGCCGCGTCGTAGTCCTTGACGAACTTGACGGCACCGCCCCCGGCGAAGAAGGCGAACACGACGTCGGGCTTCTGCGCCGCGATCTCGGTGAGCAGGGCCTGGAATTCCACGCCGGGGAAGGGCAGGCTCAGGTCCTTGAGGACCTGGCCGCCACCCTTCTCGAAGGCCTCGCGGAAGCCCTTCACCGTCTCCTGCCCGGCGGCGTAGTTCCAGGTGATGGTCATGGCGCGCTTGTAGCCCTTCTGCGCCGCCACCACGCCGGTGGAGTACCCCGGCTGCCAGTTGCTGAAGCTGCTGCGCACGATGTTCGGCCCGCACATCGGCCCGGTGATCGCGTCGGCGCCGGCATTCGGCACGATCAGCAGCGTGTTGCTCTCCTTGGCGGCCTTGGCCATGGCCAGCGCCACGCCGGAGTGCACCGTGCCGACGAGCACGTCGACCTGGTCGCGCTTGATCAGCTTGTTGACGTTGTCGGTGGCCTTGGACGGGTCGCTCTCGTCGTCGACGCGGAAGTACTGGATCTCGCGCCCGGCCAGCTTGCCGCCCTGCTCCTGCACGTGCAGCTTGAAGCCCTTCTCGATCATGTCGCCCAGGGCGGCGAAGGTGCCGGTGGCCGGCAGCATCAGTCCCACCTTGATCGGGCCGGCCGTCTGGGCCGAGGCCGGCACGGCGAGGCTGGCGGCGCAGGCGGCGGCCAGGGCAAGGCGGGTCGAGAGGTTCATGCGGGGGCTCCGGAAACGTGTCTGCGGGCATGCTAGCCGCCCGCCGCGGCACGGCCATCGGGGTTTGACACAAGTCAGCGGCTCGCCCGCCGCCTGCCCCGCCACGCCGGCACCGGGAGGATACTGGGGCCGATTGTCAACGGAGCGCTGCCATGAAGATCCTCGTCCCCGTCGACGGCTCGACCGAGTCGCTCGATGCCGTGCGCCACGCGCTCGCGCTCGTGCGCGACGGGCTGCGGGCCAGCCTGGTGCTGGCCAACGTCCAGGCGCCGGCCAGCCTGTACGAACTGCTGCGCATGCACGACGCGGAGGCGATCGAGGCGATCGCCCGCGGAGCGGGCGAACACCTGCTGCAGGAGGCCAGCGCGCTGTGCAGTGCCGCCGGCGTCGAGTACGACCAGGAGATCGCGAGCGGCGAGCCGGCGCACAAGCTGCTCGACATCGCCGAGGAAGAAGGCTGCGGCCTGATCGTGATGGGCGCCCGCGGCAAGGGTGACACCTCCGGCACGCGCCTGGGCTCGGTGGCCCATGCGCTGCTGCACGACGCGCAGCTCCCGGTGACGATCGTTCGCCACGGCTGAGCGTCCGGCACGGCCGCCCGGCGCTCAGTGCGACATCAGCACCGGCAGCGTCATCGACTCGATCACCGTGCGCGACACGCCGCCCAGCGCCCACTCGCGCGCGCGGCCGTGGCCGTAGCAGCCCATCACCAGCAGGTCCGACTGCTCGTCGGCGGCCAGCGACAGCAGTTGCGCGCCCACGTCGTGCTCCAGCGCCACCTCGCGGCGGAAGTTCGCCTGCACGCCGTGCAGCTGCAGGTAGCCGATGATGCCGGTCTCGGTGGCAGCGACATCGCCTTCGTCGAAGGCCACCACCGTGACGTTGCCGGCCTGCAGCAGCAGCGGCAGCGCGCCCGTCACCGCCCGCGCCGATTCGGGTGTCGGCTTCCAGGCGACCAGCACGCGGTCGAGCCTCGTGGGTGCGGTGCTGATGTGCGGCACCACCAGCGTCGGCCGGCCGCTGCCGATGATCACCGAGGAGACGAAGTCCGCCGGCACGTCGACATCGCGGGTGTCGTCGTCGGCACGCTGCCCGAGCACCAGCAGGTCGGCATACAGGGCCTGCATCGCCACGTCGAGCAGCGGCTGCCCGCTGACTTCGCGCCAGCCAATGCGGGTGCGGTCCACGCTGCGCGCGAACAGGGCGCGCGCCGCCTCCACGCGCTCGGTGTCGACCTGCGCGAGCATCGGCGCCATGTCGGCGCCGGCGGCCATCGCCATCGGATAGCGCAGCAGCGCGGTGGTGACCGCGTACATCGCCGTGGCCTGCGCGCCGTGGGCCAGCGCGAGCTGTTCGGCCAGGCGCAGGCGCACCGCGGACTGCGGCGACGAGTCGACGTGGACGAGGATGGACTTGAGCGTGCTCATCGCGGCCTCCGGGGCGGGACAGGCCGTCACGCTAAGGCGCGGCCCCCGGCGCCGAGTTGACGCCGCTCAATTGCGGCGGCGGAGCCGGTGGTTCAGGCCGGCGCCAGCCGGGTCTGCACCAGGCGCTGGAGCAGCGCGCTGCGCTCGCGCTTCTGCGCGGCCGTGCCCTGCGTGGACAGCAGCGATTCGGCCACCTCGTAGGCGTAGAGGATGAAGGCGCGCGCCCTCGCCTCGGCGATCGGAAAGCCCAGCGCCGAGAAGCACTGCGAGATGTAGGACAGGCGCCGCGCATCGACCTCGTCGACCGCCTGGCGCGCCAGCGCGTCGCGGCGCGCCCAGGCGCGGATGGCCAGCTCCACGCGAGCCGCCCGCTCGGCGGCGCGGCCGCGAAATGGCAGCGAGATCAGCTCGCCGATCAGCGCCTGCGGATCGGCCTGCTGGCCTTCGAAGCGCCGGATCACCTGCTCGGTGGCGCCGTCGCGCCAGGCATTGAGCACCGCCACCAGCAGCGCCTCGCGGTCCTTGAAGTGCCAGTAGAAGCTGCCGCGCGTGACCGCCAGCGCCTTGGCCAGAACGTCGACCCGCACCGCATCGATGCCACGGTCGATCAGTACGCCGGTGGCGGCGGCGATCCAGACCTCGGGGGTCAGCGTGCTGCGCGTGGTCATGCAGGGATGATGCCATACAGCACTGTATGGAGTGGAATTCGAGCCTAGGGCATTCCCCATGTGAATTATCCTGCAGCTTGCCTACCATTCGTCCATACAGGACTGTATGGAGACGGACATGGCTGGCGGCTTCTTCGACGACCCGGCGATGCTGGCGCCGCCGCGCACGGTGCAGGTGCGCTTCGACGGAGGCGCCTACGTGCTGCGTTCGCCGGAGCCGCTCAAGCCCTACGCACGCTGCATCGGCGAGTGGCTGGAACATTGGGCCGCAGCCACGCCCGACACCGTGGCCCTGGCCGAACGCGACGCCACCGGCGGCTGGCGAAAGCTCACCTACGCCCAGCTGCGCAAGGCGGTCGGCAGCATCGCGCAGAGCCTGATCGGCCTGCACCTGCCGCCGGGCCGGCCGGTGGTGGTGCTGTCGGACAACTCGGTGGACCACGCGCTGCTGATGCTCGCCTCGATGCACGTGGGGCGGCCGGTGTGCACCGTCTCCAGCGCCTACTGCCGGCTCACCAAGGACTACACCAAGATCCAGGGCATCCTGCACACGCTGGGGCCGGCGCTGGTCTATGCGTCCGACGCCGCCGTGTACGGTCCGCCGCTGGCCAGCGCCGCGCTCGGCGTGGTCACGGTGTTCAGCCAGGGCGCCGACGCGCACCCGGGCGCGCTGAGCTTCGACAGCCTGACGCGCACCGCCGAGAGCCCGGCGGTGATGGCCGCCTTCGAGGCGATCCAGCCCGACGACCATGCCAAGTACCTGCTGACCTCGGGCTCGACCGGCCACCCGAAGGTGGTCATCAACACGCACCGCATGCTGTGCGCCAACCAGCAGATGATCGCGCAGGCCTGGCGCTTCCTCGAGCACGAGAAGCCCATCGTGCTCGACTGGCTGCCCTGGAGCCACACCTTCGGCGGCAACCACAACCTCAACCTGGTGCTGCGCAACGGCGGCACGCTGTACATCGACGAGGGCCGCCCGGCGCCGGGGCTGGTCGAGAAGTCGGTGAAGAACCTGCTGGAAGTGAAGCCGACGCTGTACTTCAACGTGCCGCGCGGATTCGACATGCTGCTGCCCTTCCTCGAGCAGGACGAGACGCTGGCGCGCGAGTTCTTCGCCCGGCTGCGCATGGTGTTCTACGCAGGCGCGGCGCTGGCGCAGTCGAGCTGGGAGCGCCTGGAGGCGGTGGCGCGCCGGGTGCGCGACGAGCCCGTGTGGTTCACCACCTCCTGGGGTTCGACGGAGACCTCGCCGGCCATCACCAGCGCGCACTGGAAGCTCGAGCGCGCCGGCTGCATCGGCCTGCCGCTGCCCGGCATGGAACTGAAGTTCGTCCCCAACGGCGAGAAGCTGGAGCTGCGCGTGCGCGGCGTCTCGGTCTTCCCTGGCTATCGCAACGCGCCGGCGCTGACCACGCAGGCCTTCGACGAAGAGGGCTACTACCGCATCGGCGACGCCGGCTTCCTGGTCGACGAGGCGCGGCCCGAGCGCGGCGTGGCCTTCAACGGTCGCGTCGCCGAGGACTTCAAGCTCTCCTCGGGCACCTGGGTGTCGGTGGGCACGCTGCGCCTGCGCGTGGTCTCCGCGCTCGCGCCGCTGGTGCAGGACGCGGTGATCGCCGGCCACGACCGCGGCGAAGTCGGCGTGCTGCTGTTCGCCAGCCCGGCCGCGAAGGACGTGCCGCCGGCCGAACTCGCCCAGCGCACCCGCGCCGCGCTGGCCGCCTTGCGCAGCGAAGGCGGCGGCTCGTCGCAGACGCCGACGCGCGCGCTGTGGCTGGCCGAACCGCCCAGCGCCGACGCCGGCGAGATCACCGACAAGGGCTACATCAACCAGGGCGCCGTGCTGCGCCGCCGCGCGGCCGAGGTCGAGGCGCTGTATGCGGCCTCGCCCGAGGCCCGCGTGATCCGCGCCTGAGGCGCCACCGAACCGGAGCAACCCCATGGCCCGCGGCCTCTTCCAATCCTTCGACGACACCTGGATCCTCGGCGGCGTGCGCACGCCGATGGTCGACTACTGCGGCGCCTTCGCCGACGCGAACCCGATCGACCTGGGCATCAAGGTGGCGCGCGAGATCCTGCAACGCAGCGGCGTGAAGGCGCAGGCCGTCGACTCGGTGCTGGCCGGCAACATGGCGCCGGGCGGCTTCGACCAGTTCTACGTGCCGCGCCACATCGGCCTGTACGCCGGCGTGCCCTGCGAGATCCCGGCGATCATGGTGCAGCGCATCTGCGGCACCGGCTTCGAGCTGTTCCGCCAGGCCGGCGAGCAGATCGCCACCGGCGCGGCGAGCCTGGCGCTCGTCGTCGGCACCGAGTCGATGACGCGCAACCCGATCGCCGCCTTCGAGCACCGCCAGGGTTTCAAGCTCGGCATGCCGCCCGCGTTCAAGGACTACATGTGGGAGGCACTGACCGATCCCGCGCCGGCGATCTCGATGATCCAGACCGCCGAGAACCTGGCCAGGCAGTACGGCATCACGCGCGAGCAGGTCGACGCCTTCGCCTCCGAGTCCTTCGCGCGCGCCGTGGCGGCGCAGCAGGCCGGCTACTTCGACGGCGAGATCGTGCCGGTGGGCAACGAGGTCTTCGAACTCGCCGGCTACAAGCCGCGCGGCATCCGCCTCGCCGGCAAGGCGCCTCTGGCCGATCGCGACACGCACCCGCGCATCTCGCCGCCCGAAGTGCTCGGCAAACTGCGCGCGGTGTTCAAGGACGGCGTGCAAACCGGCGGCAACAGCTCGGCGCTGACCGATGCGGCGGCAGCCGCACTGGTGGCCTCGGGCGCTGTCAAACGCGACTGGGGCGGCCAGCCGCTGGCGCGGCTCGTGGCGGCTGCGGCGGTGGGCGTTCCGCCGGAGGTCATGGGCATCGGCCCGGCGCCGGCGATCCGCCTGCTGCTCGAACGCGCCGGTCTGAAGCTCGAGGACATCGCCCGCTTCGAGATCAACGAGGCGCAGGGCGCACAGACGCTGGCGGTGCAGCGCGAGCTCGGCCTCGACCCGGCGAAGCTGAACGCCAAGGGCGGCGCGATCGCGCTCGGCCACCCGCTGGCTGCCACCGGCGTGCGCCTGACGATCACCGTCGCGCGGCAACTGCAGGAGATCGGCGCGCGCTGGGGCGTCGCCTCTGCCTGCGTCGGCGGCGGCCAGGGCATCGCCCTGCTGGTCGAGAACACCTCGCTGTGATCTGCCGTTCGGGTCCAGCGATGCGTGTGGCCCCACCCCTTGGCTCGGGGACTGTCGAACGGGTGTCGAACCTCTACGATTCGTCACACTCCAGTTCAAAAGGGCAGTTTTCACATGCAAACCAAGACCGCCAGGTCGCTGATTGCCGGTGCCGTCATGGCGCTCGGGTTCAGCGCGGCTTCACAGGCGCAGACCTATTCGTTCGGCTGCGTCACCTTCAACAGCCCGACCAACTGCGCCACGGGCTCGTCGCAGCTTGGGCTGAGCTTCACGCAGGGCGTGGGCTACGTCGATTTCCGCTTCACCAACGCGGGAATGCTCGCCTCGTCGATCACCGACATCTACTTCGACTGGGCCAACGCCGCGGACACCTTCGCGCCGGGTGCGATCACGAGCAGCTCGGGGGTGAGCTTCTCCTGGGGCGCGAGCCCGTCCAACCTGCCCGGCGGGCAGAACCTGAACCCGGATTTCAGCGCCAATCTCGGCGCGGACTCGAATGCGCCGGTGCAGCACAGCGGCGTCAACCCGGGCGAGTGGGTGTCGTTCCGCTTCGTGACCGGCACCACCGACACTGCGAGCGACCTGTACTCGGGCGACCTGCGGGTGGGCCTGCACGTGCAGGGCTTCGCCAACGGCGGCAGCGAGAGCTTCGTGACCGTCGCGTCGCCGGCACCGGAGCCGGAGACCTATGCCTTGATGCTGGCCGGCCTGGCCATGGTCGGGGCGTCGGTGCGCCGCAAGCGCAAGGCCTGAACGCCCGCGCTCGGCGCGTCCGCTTCCAGCGCGCCCCTGCGGGGGCGCGCTGTCGTTGGAGAGGCGGCTCAGCCCAGGCCGAGCAGGCGCATCGCGTTTTCCTTCAGGATCAAGGGCTTCACCTTGTCCTTGAAGCCGGCCTCGTCGAAGTCCTTCATCCAGCGTTCCGGCGTGATGAGCGGGTAGTCGCTGCCGAACAGCATGCGGTCCTTCAGCAGCGTGTTGGCGTACTGGACCAGCTGGGGCGGAAAGTACTTCGGGCTCCAGCCCGACAGGTCGATCCACACGTTGGGCTTGTGCAGCGCCAGCGACAGCGCCTCGTCCTGCCACGGCCAGCTCGGGTGCGCGATGACGATCTGGATGTCCGGGAAGTCGATCGCCACGTCCTCCAGCAGCATCGGGTTGCTGTTCTGCAGGCGCAGGCCGCCGCCGCAGCGCATGCCCGAGCCGATGCCCGAGTGGCCGCTGTGGAAGATCGCCGGCAGCTTGTACTCGGCGATCACCTCGTAGATCGGCCAGGCCATCTTGTCGTAGGGCAGGAAGCCCTGCACCGTCGGGTGGAACTTGAAGCCCTTGACGCCGTGCTCCTCGATCAGCTTGCGCGCCTCGCGGGCGCCCATCTTTCCCTTGTGCGGGTCGATGCTGCCGAAGCAGATCATCATGTCGGCGTTCTTCTTCGCCGCCTCCGCGATCTCCTCGTTCGGGATGCGGCGGCGGCCGAGCTGCGACTCGCTGTCGACGGTGAACATCACCAGGCCGATCTTCTTCTCGCGGTAGTGCGCGACGGTCTCCTCGATCGTCGGCCGGCGGTTGCTGCCGAAGTACTTGTCGGCGGCGCGGTCGTACTCCTCGCCGTAGTTGTCGAAGGGGTTCCAGCACGACACCTCGGCATGGGTGTGCACGTCGATGGCAATCAGCTCGGCAGTGTTCATCGCGTCTCCGGTCGGCGATCCATTTGGTTCCGAACAATAACTAAAAGAGCCCCCGCGTACAAGGCGTTCATGGGGTTTTCCCGATGTTCCGCGGGCCTCAACTAGTTAAAACTTCTAACTAAATCCACGAGGCCAGACCATGTCCCTGCACTTCACCCCGGCCACCGGCGCGCTCGCGGCGCTGGACCTGCTGCGCATCGAGATCGCCGGCGCCGTCGCCCACATCCGCCTGAACCGCCCGGCCAAGCGCAATGCCGTCAACGACACGCTGATCGCGCAGTTGCACAGTGCCTTCGTCTCGCTGCCCGAGGCGGTGAAGGCGGCGGTGCTCACGGGGGAAGGCGACCATTTCTGCGCCGGCCTGGACCTGTCGGAACTCTCCGAGCGCAGCGTCGCCGAGGGCGTGCTGCACTCGCGCACCTGGCATGCGGCGATGGATGCCATCCAGTTCGGCCGTGTGCCGGTGGTCGCGGTGCTTCACGGCGCGGTGGTCGGCGGCGGCCTCGAGCTGGCCAGCAGCTGCCACATCCGCGTCGCCGAGGAGAGCGCGTACTACGGCCTGCCCGAAGGCCAGCGCGGCATCTTCGTCGGCGGCGGCGGCTCGGCGCGTGTGCCGCGCCTGGCCGGCGTGCAGACCATGACCGACATGATGCTCACCGGCCGCGTGCTCGACGCCCACGAAGGCGAGCGCCGCGGCCTCTCGCAATACGTCGTCGCCAACGGTGCCGGCTTCGCCAAGGGTTGCGAGCTGGCCGCCAGGATCGCCGGCAACGCGCCGCTGTCGAACTTCGCGGTGATGCAGGCGCTGCCGCGCATCGCCGACCTGTCGCAGCCCGACGGCCTGTTCGTCGAGTCGCTGATGGCCGCCATCGCGCAGGGCGACGACGCCGCCAAGGAGCGTGTGCGCGCCTTCCTGGAAAAGCGCGCCGGCAAGGTCGGCAAGGCATCATGAAGACAGCCGCCAAGTACCGGCAGCTGCCGGTCGGGGGCTCGCTGGCCGCGCACTTCGACCAGCGCGCCGACGGCACCACGATCGTCACCTCGGCCGAGCCGCTGGCCGAGTACCCGAAGCGCCTGACCGACCGTCTGCTGCACTGGGCCGAGGTCTCGCCCGACCACACGCTGGCGGCCAAGCGCGTGCAGGGAGGCGAGTGGCGGCGTCTGAGCTACGGCGAGGCGGTCGCCAGCGCCAGGCGCATCGCGCAGGCGCTGCTCGATCTGGGCCTGTCGGCGCAGCACCCAGTGGCCATCCTGTCGGACAACGACCTCGAACACCTGCTGCTGGGTCTGGGCGCGATGTTCGCCGGCGTGCCCTTCGCGCCGATCTCGCCGGCCTACTCCACCGTCTCGCAGGACTACGGAAAGCTGCGCCACATCCTCGGCGTACTGACGCCGGGACTGGTGTTCGCCTCGTCGGCGAGCGGCTATGGCCGCGCCATCCAGGCCGTGGTGCCGCCGCACACGCCGGTCGTGCTGACCGAGGGCGTGATCGAGGGCCGCGAAACGCATGCCTTCGACGAACTGCTCGCCGAGCCGGCCAGCGCCGCAGTCGACGCGGCGCACGACCAGGTCGGCCCCGACACCATCGCCAAGTTCCTCTTCACCTCGGGCTCGACCAAGCTGCCCAAGGGCG
>CAZVLY010000100.1:0-3053 GCA_964628175.1 uncultured Piscinibacter sp.
GCGGGCAGATCTACAACGTCGGGCTGTCGGAAGCCAACGTCTCCAAGCGCGAGCTCTGCCAGCACATCCAGAAGCAGCTGCCGGACTTCGTGTTCCTCGACGCACCGGTGGGCAAGGACCCGGACCAGCGCAACTACGTCGTCTCCAATGCCAAGCTGGAGCGCACCGGCTTCAAGACGGCGGTGACCCTGGACGCCGGCATCGCCGAGCTGATCAAGGGCTTCACGATGGTGAAGAACACCGTGCACGGCAACGTCTGATCGCCGCACGGGCACCCGCATGAAGATCCTCTACGTCCAGCACGACATGCTGGTCTGGGCCTCGGCCCGGCAGTGGTCGTACACCACGCACATGGCCTATGTCGAAGGCCTGCGCGCGGCAGGGCACGAGGTGCTGGTTCTGTTCACGAGCTGCTGGGCCTGGTCGCGCAAGCTGGTGGGTGATCACCGCTTCGACCAGGTCTGGATCAACGACGTCACCCACGTGCTCGGCCAGCGGCCCGCCTGGGAGGCGCCGCCGCCGCTGGTGGAGGAAGACTTCGCCTGGCTGGCCACGCTGGCGCCGGTGCGCGTGGGCATCGTCATGGAGACGCTGCACTACGACGCCGCCGACTATGCCGAGGTGCCCGAGCTCGGCCGCCGCGTGCCGCTGATGCAGCGCGCCGTGCTGCCCTACGTGACGCATTTCGGCGTGGTCGACGAGAACGACGTGCGCCACATCGAGAACATGGGTGCGCAGGCGGTGTGGACGCCCTGCCACGTGCCGCGCCGATTCTTCCGCCGCAGCGCGCCGAACACGGCGCGCCCGGCCGTCTTCATCGGCAGCGCCTACCAGCGGCGCGCCAAGTATCTGAACAACGAGCGCCTGAAGCACGGCCTGCTCGAGTTCCGCGCCTCGGGCGAGCACGCCACCGAGCTGCCGAAGATGTTCGACCAGCTCAACAACCCGGTGCGCCAGGCCATGCTCGAGCAGCCCTGCCGGCAGGCCGACATGGAGCGTTTCGTCGACACGATGCAGCAGGTGCGCGCCAAGCTGTTCGACCTGTTCCTCGACGGACTGTCCGACAGCCTGGCGACGGTGAACCTGACCTCCTTCGTGAAGACCTACGCCGGCCGCGTGGTCGAGAGCATGGCGATCGGCCAGCCCGTCGTGTCCTGGCGCATCCCGTCGCATCCGCAGACGGCGCGTTTGTTCCGCGAGGACGAGCACATCCTGTTCTTCGAGAACGACGATCCCGACAGCCTGGCCGACACGCTGGAGCGCCTGAAGCGCGAGCCGGGCCTGGCCGAGCGCATCGGCGAGCGCTGCCTGGCCAACGCGAAGAACCACCACACGTCCGAACACCGCGTGGCGCAGATCCTCGAATGGACGCGCACCGGCATCGCCCCCCGCTTCTGGGACTGAACATGAACGAACGCGCGCTGGACGTCCTGCTGATCAACCCGGATTCGTCGGCCACCGCCTACCAGGGACTGGCGGCGACGTATTCGGCGATCGAGCCGCCGACCTGGTCGCTGCTGCTCGCGCAATCCTGCCGGGCCAAGGGTTTCGGCGCGGCGATCATGGACTGCGACGCCGAGAAGCTCTCGCTCGAAGCCGCCGTGCAGCGCACCCGCGAGCTGAAGCCGCGCCTGGTCGTCTTCGTCGTCTACGGCCAGAACCCGAACTCGGGCACCACCAGCATGATCGGCGCGACGCGCCTGGCCCAGCAGATCAAGGACGAGCTGCCGGAGCTGCCGGTGGCCTTCGTCGGCTCGCACACCAGCGCGCTGCCGCGCGAGGTGCTGGCCCTGCCCTGCACCGACATCGTGTTCCTCAACGAAGGCGTGTACGCGCTGCACAACCTGCTGCGCGGCAACCTGAAGGAAGACATCGCCAAGGTGGCCGGCATCGGCTACAAGAAGCGCGACCGCGAGGGCAAGCCGGTGCTGTGGCTGAACCCGCCGCAGGCCGTGGTGCCGCAGGAGAAGATGGACGAGGACCTGCCCGGCTACGCCTGGGACCTGCTGCCCTACAGGGAGCGCCCGCTCGACCTGTACCGCGCGCACTTCTGGCACGCCGGCTTCGACCACTCGAAGCGCACGCCCTTCGCCGCGATCTACACCTCGCTGGGCTGCAACTTCGGTTGCGACTTCTGCATGATCAACATCGTCAACCGCAACGACAACGGCGAGGAGGTGCATGCCGCCCACTCGCGCGGCATGCGGTTCTGGAGCACCGCGCTGATCACCGCCGAGCTGGAGAAGCTGGCGAAGCTGGGCGTCGAGACGGTGCGCATCAGCGACGAGATGTTCTTCCTGAACCGGCGCTACTACGAGCCGCTGCTCAACAACATCGTCGAGCGCGACCTGAAGCTGCGCATGTGGGCCTACTCGCGGGTGGACACGGTGCGGCCCGCGGCGCTCGATCTGTTCCGTCAGGCCGGCATCGGCTGGCTGGCACTGGGCATCGAGGCGGGCAGCCAGCTGGTGCGCAAGGAGGTCTCCAAGGGCTCCTTCCAGGAAGTGAACATCCGCGAGATCTGCAAGACGGTGCGAGACGCCGACATCAACGTCATCAGCAACTACATCTTCGGCTTCCCCGACGACACGCTGGCGACCATGCAGCAGACGCTGGACCTGGCCCTCGAGCTGAACACCGAGATGGCCAACATGTACCCCTGCCAGGCGCTGCCCGGCAGCCCGATCTACCGCCAGGCCATCCGCAACGGCTGGAAGCTGCCCGACAGCTACGCCGGCTACGCCTTCCTGTCCTACGACTGCGAACCGCTGGCCACCAAGCACGCCAGCGCCGCCGAGGTGCTGCGCTTTCGCGACGAGGCCTTCCAGACCTACTTCACGAATCCCGACTACCTCGCGCTGGTCGAGCGCCGCTTCGGCGCACCGCAACGCGCGAACGTCGAGGACATGACGAAGATCCGCTTGAAGCGCCGGCTGCTGGGCGACTAAGCTCGGCCTGCGGCGCGCTGTCACGCCGAGCCCCCGGGACCTTTGATGCCGGATCGATACGCCGCGGCGGCGCCCTACACCCACGCGATCTTCGCCCTCATGGCG
>CAZVLY010000100.1:3153-12943 GCA_964628175.1 uncultured Piscinibacter sp.
ATGGCGCTGGCGGGCTAGACTGGGGCGGTCGTCGACTGCCCTTGCCGTGCCCATGCGCCCGATCCTCTGCACCCTGGCCCTGGCCTGCCTGGCCGCCTGCGCCGCACCGCCCGCCGCCGAGCCTGCGGCAGCGCCCGTCTCGCGCGAAGTCACCGGCGCCTGGGTCATCGAGCAGGCGCGCACCGAGCCGATCCTCGACAAGCGGCGTGCCCGCCTCGTCCTCGGCGGGGACGGCCGCCTCTCGGGCCACACCAGCTGCAACGCGATGAACGGCCCCTACACGCTCCAGGGCGACAAGATCCAGATCGGCGCCATCGCCACCACGCGCATGGCCTGCGGCCCGCTGCTGCTCGAGCAGGAAGACCGCATCCTCACCGCGCTGGAGCTCGCCGCCACGGCGCGCGTGCGGCCCGACGGGCTGCTGGAACTGCGCGATGCCGAGGGCCGCGGCGTGTTGCGCGCGACGCGAGCGCCGGCACAGCCCTGAGCCGCCGGCGGGAGGCGCCGGTTCAGCGCCCGCCGCCCGATGCCACGCGCGCGGGCTCGACGGCCTCGTGCGGCGGCACCGTGTCCTCGAAGCCCGAGGAATGGAAGTTCGTGCCCGGCCCCTGCCCGTGCCAGGTCGAGGGCCCCTCGTGGCGGCGCTCGCGCCACCACATCAAGCCGTGATCGGCGAGCAGCCAGACGATGACTCCGCCGACGACGAGCACGATTGCAGTGATCATGAGCGACTCTCCAGGCCTGGGCGCGACTCCCGTCGTCGCGCCTCGAATCGTGACAATTTACGCGGTGGGCGCTGCGGGATCAACGTCTCACCCCCCGGATGCAGGTGCGGTCATCGGGCGCAGCGCCCCGGCAGCCGCCGCGACCACCGCCGCAGTGAGCGCACGCAGCACCTCGGCCTCCAGGCTCCAGTGCTGCCAGTACAGGGCCACGTCGAGCGCTTCGCCGGGCACCAGTTCGACGAGTTCGCCGCGATCCAGCAGCGGCGCGACGAGCACGTCCGGGTTCATGCCCCAGCCCAGCCCCTGCACGGCGGCGTGGATGAAGCCGTGGGTGCCGGGCACGCGGTGCTGCGGCGGTGCGAGGCGCCGGCGCGACAGCCGCCGCAGGAAGCGCGCCTGCAGCTGATCCTTCTGGTTGAACACGTTGCAGGGGGCCCGCGCCAGCGCGGCCTCGCTGAGGCCCTCGGCGAAGTGGCGCCGCATGAAGGCCGGGCTGGCCACCGCCAGGTAGCGCATGCGGCCCAGCGGCTGCACCCGGCAGCCCTGCACCGGCACGGGCTCGGCGCTCACCGCCGCCAGCACGCGACCCTGGCGCAGCAGCTCGCTCGAATGGTCCTGGTCCTCGACGTGCAGGTCCAGGCAGACGTCGTGGGTCTCGCGCAGCGCCGCCAGGGCCGGCACGAACCAGGTGGCCAGCGAGTCGGCGTTCACCGCCACGGCCAGCGGAAGGGGCGTCGGTGCGGCTGCACCGCGAGCGGCCGGCGCCGAGCCAGCCAGGCCGAAGGGGGCCAGTGCCTGCGCCTCGAGCAGTTGCAGCTGCTGGGCGTGGCGCTGCAGCGATTCGCCGGCCTCGGTGGCCAGGCAGGGGCTGCCGCGGCGGATCAGCACGCGGCCCAGCCGCTCCTCCAGGCCCTTGATTCGCTGGCTCACCGCCGAGGGCGTGACGTGCAGCGCACGCGCGGCCGCGTCGAAGCTGCCCTCGCGCAGCACGGCGGCGAAGGCGGCCAGTTGGCGGGAGTCGAGTTGCATCAGTTCGGCTAATGGAAGTTAAGAAAGTTTAGCTGGTTCGATGCATTGCGGGCCGCGATGATGGCACCATGGAAACCGTCTTCCTCCGCGGCTTCGCGAGCTCGGCCGCGCTCATCGTGGCCATCGGCGCGCAGAACGCCTTCGTGCTGCGCCAGGGCCTGCAGCGCGCCCACGTGTTGCCAGTCGTGCTGGTGTGCGCGCTGTCGGACATGCTGCTGATCACCCTGGGCGTGGCCGGTCTGGGCCGGTGGGTGCAGGAGCATCCCGCGCTGCTGGCGCTCACGCGCTGGGGCGGCGCGGCCTTCCTGCTCGTCTATGGCCTGCTCGCCGCCCGCCGTGCGCTGGCCCCGCATGCGCTGGCAGTCCAGGGCCCGGCGGTGGCCGACCTGCGCAGCGCGCTGGCGGCCTGCCTGGCCTTCACCTACCTGAATCCGCATTGCTGGCTGGACACGGTGGTGCTGCTCGGCTCGATCGCCTCGCAGGACCCCGAGGGCGCGCGCACCGCATTCGGCATCGGCGCCGCTTCGGCCAGTGCCGTGTGGTTCTTCGCGCTGGGCTACGGCGCGCGCGTGCTGGCGCCGCTGTTCGAGCGGCCCGCCGCCTGGCGGGTGCTCGACGGCGCGATCGCCCTGGTGATGTGGGCGATCGCGGCGGCGCTGCTACGCGGCGCCTGAGGCGTCGTTCACTTGCCGATCGTGACCCACTGCACCTCGAGCCAGTTGTCGGCACGGTGCACGGCGCTGACGTTGCTGCGCGCCGCCCAGGGGATCACCTGGCGGTGCAGCGGAATGACGTGCACCTGCTCCTTGTACTCGCGCATCGCGGCCTTGATCAGCGCCTCGCGCTTCTTCGCATCGGGCTCGACGCTGGACTGCGCGGCCAGCGCGTCGAACTTGTCGTTCTTCACGCCACCGAAGTTCCAGTAGCCCTGGCCCTTCTCGCCGCGGTTGCGCAGCACCGGCGTGAAGGTGGTCTCGGCATCGGTGATGGCGCCACCCCAGCCGAGCATGTACAGGCTGGTGTCCTGCTTCTCGATCTTCGGGAAATAGGTGGCGCGCGGCTGCGCGCTGACCTTCACCTTGATCTTCAGCTGCGCCCACATGCCGGCCAGCGCGATGCAGATCTCCTCGTCGTTGATGTAGCGGTTGTTCGGGCAGTCGAGCGTCACCTCGAAGCCGTCGGCATAGCCCGCGTCGGCCATCAGCTTGCGCGCCGCGGCCAGGTCGTAGGGCAGGCGCTTCTCGATCTCGGGGTCGTTGTAGGAGCCCAGCGGCGAGGGCGTCAGGCCGCCGGTGGGGTAGCTCTGGCCGTTCATCAGCTTGGTCTTGATCGTCTCGATGTCGACGGCCTGGTACATGGCGGTGCGCACGCGCACGTCCTTGAACGGGTTCTTGTCGCCCGGCACGTTGCCGTAGAGCAGCTTGTCGCGGGCCTGGTCCAGGCCGATGAAGACGATGCGGTTCTCCGGCCCGTCGATGATCTTCACGCCGGCGGTGTTGCGCAGCCGTGCCACGTCGCGCGGCGCCGGGTCGAGCACGAAGTCGATCTCGCCGGACACCAGCGCGGCCAGCCGCGTGGCGTCGTTGCCGATCGGCGTGTAGACGATCTCCTGCACGTTGCCCTCGTACTTGCCCCACCAGGCCGGGTTTCGCTTGTAGACCGTCTTGATGCCCGGCGCGCGGCTGACCAGCATGTAGGGCCCGGTGCCGTTGGCGTTCAGGCCGGCGTAGCTCTCTTCCTTGTTCTTGAAGTCCAGCGGTCGGGTGACCTTGTTCTTCTCGCTCCACACCTTGCTCATGATCCACAGCGTCTCGAGGTGCTGCAGGAAGATCGGGTTGGGTGCGGCGAGCTGGAACTCCACCGTCAGGTCGTCGACCTTGCGCGGCTTGCCCACCGCGGCGCCGTACTGGTTGATGGTGGAGGTGGGCGCCACCGAGCGTTCGATGGAGAACACCACGTCGTCGGCGGTGAAGGGCGTGCCGTCGTGGAACTTGACGTTCGGCCGCAGCTTGAAGCGCCACAGCGTGGGCGAGACCTGCTGCCACTCGGTGGCCAGCGCCGGCACGATCGCCAGGGTCTTGTCGCGGGTGACGAGCTTCTCGTACACCTGCCCGTTCATCATGTTGGTCATGGACTCGTTCTGCGAGTGCGGGTCCATGGTCTGTGGGTCGCCCTGGCTGGCCCAGCGCAGCGTCTGCGCGAAGGCCTGCGGGGCGACGGCGAGCGCGGCGACCAGGGCGCTCGTGGTGATGAACTTCAGCATGCGGCCAGCTCCCGTGATTGGAATGTGGCCGCAGTGTAGGCAAGCCGCGCGAGCGCGGCGAGGGGGAAGGCCGAGTCAGGCGGCGGGATATCCCTCGTCGGCCAGAGCCTTGCGGACGGCTTCGGGCGCTTGCGTGGTCTCGATGCGCACCGTGTGGCTGGGCAGGTCGCATTGCACCTGGGCCTGCGCGTCGAGCTTCATCACCGTGCCGGTGACGGTCTTCACGCAGTGGCCGCAGGTCATGTCGGGCAGGGTCAGTTCGATCATTCGGAACTCCTTCGGGATGGACGATGGGGCAACGATAGACCTTGACACCGTGGCAAGGTCAAGCGCTGGATCAAATGCGAAAGGGCTTGACCCTGACATGATGTCAAGGTCCAGACTGCATCCATGAACACCGAAACCACCCTGTCCCTGCCCGTCGAGGGCATGACCTGCGCCTCCTGCGTCGGCCGCGTCGAGAAGGCGCTGGCCAAGGTGCCGGGCGTCGGCCGCGCCACCGTCAACCTGGCCACCGAATCGGCGGCGCTGTCCCTGTCGCAGCGTGTGCCCACGGCCACGCTCACCGCTGCGGTCGAGAAGGCCGGCTACGCCGTGCCGCACGACGAGGCCGATCTGCGCATCGAGGGCATGACCTGCGCGAGCTGCGTGGGCCGCGTCGAGCGCGCGCTGCTGGCCGTGCCCGGCGTGCTGGGCGCCACCGTCAACCTGGCCACCGAACAGGCGCATGTACAGCGTGTGCGCGGCACGGCCGGCGCCGCCGCGCTGATGGCCGCGGTACAGCAGGCCGGCTACACGGCGCACCTGCTCAGCGCCGAACAGCCGGCGCCGCCGCCCGCCGTGGCGCGCGACGGCTGGAAGGTCGCGCTGGCCGCGCTGCTGTCGGCGCCGCTGGTGATCCCGATGCTCGGCGACCTGTTCGGCCGCCACTGGATGCTGGCCGGCTGGTTGCAGTGGCTGCTGGCCACGCCGGTGCAGTTCTGGCTCGGCGCACGCTTCTACCGTGCCGGCTGGATGGCGCTGCGCGCCGGCAGCGGCAACATGGACCTGCTGGTGTCGCTGGGCACCAGCGCGGCCTACGGCCTGAGCCTGTGGCTGCTCTGGCAGGCCGACGGCGCGATGGCGCACCTGTACTTCGAGTCGTCTGCAGTGGTGATCACCCTGGTGCTGCTGGGCAAATGGCTGGAGTCGCGTGCCAAGCGCCAGACCACCGACGCGATCCGTGCGCTGCAGGCGCTGCGCCCCGAGACGGCACGCGTGCGCCGCGACGGCATCGATCTCGACGTGCCGGTGGCCGAACTGGCAGTGGGCGACCTCGTCGTCGTGCGCCCGGGGGAACGCGTGGCCGCCGACGGCCGGGTGGAAGACGGCCGCAGCCACGTCGACGAGTCGCTCATCACCGGCGAGAGCCTGCCGGTGGCCAAGCAGGCCGGCGACCGCGTCACCGGCGGCGCGCTCAATGCCGAGGGCCTGCTGCTGGTGCGCACGCTGGCGGTGGGCGCGGAGTCCACGCTGGCGCGCATCGTGCGCATGGTCGAGTCGGCACAGGCGGGCAAGGCGCCGATCCAGCGCCTGGTCGACCAGGTCAGCGCGGTGTTCGTGCCGGTCGTGGTGGTGCTCGCGCTGCTCACGCTGCTCGGCTGGGGCCTGGCCACCGGCGACTGGTCGGCCGGCGTGCTCAATGCCGTGGCCGTGCTGGTGATCGCCTGCCCCTGCGCACTGGGCCTGGCCACGCCGGCGGCGATCATGGTCGGCACCGGCGCGGCGGCACGGCGCGGCATCCTGATCAAGGACGCGCAGGCGCTGGAGATCGCGCATGCGGTGCGCGTGGTCGCCTTCGACAAGACCGGCACGCTGACCGAAGGCCGGCCACGGCTGGCCGCGGCCGAGCCGGCGGCCGATGCGGGACTGACCGGCGACGCGCTGGTCGCCCTCGCCGCGGCGCTGCAGTCGGGCAGCGAGCACCCGCTGGCCGCCGCCGTGCTGGCCGAGGCGAAGCAGCCCCTGTCGACGGCATCCGACGTGCGGGCCCTGCCCGGCCGTGGCATCGCCGGCGTGGTCGATGGGCAATCGCTGCAACTCGGCAGCACCCGGCTGATGGACGAGAGCGGCGTGGCGCGCGGCGACCTGGAGGCGCGCGCGCTGGCGCTGCAGTCCGAAGGCCGCACCGTCTCGTGGCTGGCCGGCCGCCGCGGCGACGCGCCGTGGCACCTGCTCGGCCTGCTCGCCTTCGGCGACACGCTCAAGCCCGGTGCAGCGGCCGCGATCGCGACGCTGCGCGGCCTGGGGCTGCGCACGCTGATGATCAGCGGCGACAACGCCGGCAGCGCCAACGCCGTGGGCCGCGCGCTGGGCATCGACGAGGTGCGCGCCGAGGTGCTGCCGGAACAGAAGGCCGGCCTGGTGGCCCTGCTGCGCGCGGAACTGGGCGGCCAGGGCAAGGTGGCCATGGTGGGCGACGGCATCAACGACGCACCGGCGCTGGCCGCGGCCGACGTGGGCATGGCGATGGCCGGCGAGCAGGGCGGCACCGACGCCGCGATGCAGGCCGCCGGCATCACGCTGATGCGCGGCGACCCGGCCCTGGTGGCCCAGGCGATCGACATCTCGCGCCGCACCACGGCGAAGATCCGCCAGAACCTGTTCTGGGCCTTCTTCTACAACGTGGTGGGCATTCCGCTGGCGGCCTTCGGGCTGCTCAACCCGGTGGTGGCCGGCGCGGCGATGGCGATGTCCAGCGTCAGCGTGCTGACCAATGCCCTGCTGCTCAAGCGATGGAGGCCTTCGAAGTGAACATCGGCGAAGCCGCGAAACAGTCGGCCGTCTCGGCCAAGATGATCCGCCACTACGAGGAGCTCGGCCTGCTGCCCAAGGTGCCGCGCACCGAGTCCGGCTACCGGCAGTACGACGAGGCCACGGTGCACACCCTGCGCTTCATCCGGCGCGCGCGCGACCTCGGCTTCGGCCTGCCGGAGATCGAGACGCTGCTCGGCCTGTGGCACAACCGCCGGCGCAGCAGCAAGGACGTCAAGCGCATCGCACTGGAACATGCCGCCGACCTGCAGCGCCGCATCGAGGAGATGCGCGCCATGCAGCGCACGCTGCAGCACCTGGCACACGGCTGCCACGGCGACGAGCGGCCCGACTGCCCGATCCTCGACGACCTGGCCAAGGGACCCGTGGGTTAGGCGCGCGCGCCCTGGCGCCGAGCCGCCCCAGGCCTGGGCGCGACACCCTCGGGGGGTGGTCGCGGTACACCGCGACCGGGGATCGTCATCGGCCGAGCTTGCGCAGCACTTCGGGGCCGGCCCACAGCTCGTCGAGGTGCGGGAACTTCCACTGCGCATTGCTTTCGCGCGCGGCGATGGCATCGTTGCAGCCGGCCGCCGACAGATCGATGAGCTCGATGGTGATCGGCATGTTCGACTTGGTCGAGAAGAACAGCTTCACCTTCGGCGCCACCAGCGAGCCCTCGCCCTGCTCCACCACCACGCCGAGCCGGCCCGAGCGCATGCGCACCAGCGAGCCGATCGGGTAGATGCCCAGGCTCTTCACGAAGGCCTGGAAGATCTCGTTGTCGAACTGCCCGGACCAGGAGGCCATCTTCGCGATCGACTCGGCCGGATCCCAGCCGCTCTTGTAGGGCCGGTTCGAGGTGATGGCGTCGTACACGTCGCACACCGCGCCCATGCGCGCCACGCGCGTCAGCGCGTCGCCCGACAGGCCGTGCGGGTAGCCCTTGCCGTCGGGGCGCTCGTGGTGGTGCAGCGTGACGTCGAGCGCGACCTCGCTGACGCCCTTGCCTTCGAGCAGCAGCTCGTAGCCGTGCTGCGGGTGCGTCTTCATGATCGCGTACTCGCCATCCGTCAGCTTGGCCGGCTTGTTCAGCACCTCCAGCGGCATCATCGCCTTGCCCATGTCGTGCAGCATGCCGGCCAGGCCGATCTCGCGCGCGCCGTGCTCGTCCATGCCGAGCTGGCGGCCCAGCGACACCATCAGCGCGCACACCGCCATCGAGTGCATGTAGGTGTAGTCGTCGTGCGTCTTCAGCCGCGCCAGGCTGACGATGGCGCCCGGGTTGCGCCACACCGACGAGGCGATCTCGTCGACCAGCGGCAGGCATTTCTCGGTGTCCAGCGCGCGGCCCATGCGGGCTTCGGCGAACAGCGAGCTCACGGCGTCGCGCGACTGGTTGACCAGTGCGGAGGCGCGCTGCAGTTCGGCCGCCATCGATGCGGAGGCTTGGGGCTCGGCGGGCGGCGGTGCGGTTTCGGCGGGCGCGGGCCGCTCGCTGCGTGCCGGGCGGGGCAGGCGCGGCTCGGCATCGCGGCGCGGGGCGACGCCGGTGGCCGCAGGCGCCACGTCGCTGCCCTTGGCGACGTCGATCCAGACTTCGGTCACGGAGCTGGCACGCAGCTTCTCGAGATCCGCCGGGTCGCGCAGGATGAACCGGGTCCGCCAGAAGGGATGGTCCAGCCATGCGCCGCACATGGCGTGCAGGTGCATGCCCAGTCGCAGCTCCTCGACGGGAATCTTCTTCAGCATGGGAGGGCTTCGGCCAGCGGTGCCGTCATGTCTGAGTATCGGCCCGCTGCCCGGTCACTTGAGCACCCCAGAATGCACAAAGCCGCTGGAAACCAGCGGCTTTGTGCACGGGAGCGGGCCGGTTCAGCGGAAGCGCGACTCCGGCACCGTCTTCAGGTCGGTGGGCAGCGTGGCGATGTAGCTGGCGATCTGCTTGAGTTCGGCGTGGCTGAAGGGCTTGGCCATGCCGGCCATGATCGCATTGCCGCGGCCGACCTGCGGGTTGCCTTCGGTCTGGTAGGCCTTCAGCGCCACGTAGAGGTAGTCGGCATGCTGGCCGGCCAGCTTCGGGTAGCTCGGGTCGATCGGCTTGTTCAGGTTCTCGCCGTGGCAGGACGCGCAGTTGCCCTTCTTGAGCAGTTCGGCGACGGTGGCCGGCGGCGTGGGCGCCGGGGCCGACTCGGCCGTCGCGGGGCCGGCCTGCGTCGCGTAGAAGGCGCCCAGATCGGCCATGTCCTGGTCGGTCAGCGAGGCGGCGATGGCCTTCATCGTCGGGTGCTTGCGCTCGCCCTTCTTGTAGGCCGTCAGCGCGCTGGCGATGTACTTGGCGCCCTGGCCAGAGATCATCGGCACCTTGTGGATCTCGGGGAAGCTCGCCTGGTAGCCGGGGATGCCGTGGCAGCCGATGCACATGGCCGCCTTCTTCTCGCCGGCCTTGGCATCCTGGGCCTGCGCGGCGTTGACGAAGCCGGCGGCAGCGGCGAGCGCGATCAGGGCGGAAAGCACGTTCTTCATGGTGTCCAGGCAGGCGGGTTGGCGTGACAGCGCGCGATTATAGGGGGACCTTATACTGCCCTGAACATGGATCAAGCGCGCCGATGATGAAGTTCCAAGGCTCCGACACCTACGTCGCCACCCCGGACCTGATGCTGGCGGTCAACGCGGCGATCACGCTCAAGCGCCCGCTGCTCGTCAAGGGCGAACCCGGCACCGGCAAGACGATGCTGGCCGAGGAAGTGGCCAGCGCGCTGAAGCTGCCGCTGCTGCAGTGGCACGTGAAGAGCACCACCAAGGCGCAGCAGGGCCTGTACGAGTACGACGCGGTGAGCCGCCTGCGCGACAGCCAGCTCGGCGACGAGCGCGTCAAGGACATCCACAACTACATCGTCAAGGGCGTGCTGTGGCAGGCCTTCAGCGCCGAGCAGCCGGTGGCGCTGCTGATCGACGAGATCGACAAGGCCGACATCGA
>CAZVLY010000101.1:0-787 GCA_964628175.1 uncultured Piscinibacter sp.
CGAAGCGGTAGTACTCGCCGCCCAGCTCGGTGATGTGCACCAGGCCCTCGACGTAGAGCGCGTCCAGCGTCACGAACAGGCCGAAGCTGGTCACCGCGGTCACGGTGCCGGCGAACTCCTCGCCCAGGTGCTCGCGCATGTAGCGGCATTTGAGCCAGGCTTCGACGTCGCGCGAGGCCTCGTCGGCCCGGCGCTCGTTGGTGCTGCAGTGCACGCCGGCGGCTTCCCAGTGTTCGAGCTCGACGTTCGGCCCCTTCACCGTCTTGCCGCCCTGGCGCACCTTCGGCGCCTCCTCGACGGCGCCGCTGAGCAGGTGGTAGCGCTTGCCGTGCAGCAGCGCCTTGATGACGCGGTGCACCAGCAGGTCGGGGTAGCGCCGGATCGGGCTGGTGAAGTGCGTGTAGGCCTCGTAGGCCAGGCCGAAGTGGCCGGCGTTGGTGCCGGTGTAGATGGCCTGCTGCATCGAGCGCAGCAGCATGGTGTGGATCTGCAGCGCGTCGGGCCGGTCCTTGGTCGCCGCGGCGATGGCCTGGAACTCCTTGGGCTGCGGATCCTCGCTGACCGCCAGGCCCAGCCCCAGCGCCTTCAGGTAGTTCTGCAGCAGCGTGCGCTTCTCAGGGGTCGGACCTTCGTGCACGCGGTACAGCGCGGGGTGCTTGGCACGCGCGATGAAATCGGCCGAGCACACGTTGGCCGCGAGCATCGCTTCCTCGATGAGACGGTGCGCGTCATTACGGGTGCGCGGCACGATCTTCTCGATGCGGCCGTTCTCGTCGCAGACGATCTG
>CAZVLY010000101.1:797-12892 GCA_964628175.1 uncultured Piscinibacter sp.
AGCAGCGCGCGATAGACCTCGTGCAGGTGCAGCAGGGGCGGCACGAGTTCGGCACGACGCGCCGCCTCCGGGCCGCGCGTGTTGCCGAGGATGGTGGCCACTTCGGTGTAGGTGAAGCGCGCATGCGAGCAGATCACCGCCGGGTAGAACTGGTAGGCGTGAACCTCGCCCGTGGCGTCGACGACCATGTCGCAGACCATCGCCAGCCGGTCCTCGTTCGGGTTCAGCGAGCACAGGCCGTTGGAGATCTTCTCCGGGAGCATCGGGATGACGCGGCGCGGAAAGTACACCGAAGTGGCGCGCTCGTAGGCATCGTCGTCCAGCGGTTCCCCAGGCTTGACGTAGTGGCTGACGTCGGCGATGGCGACGACCAGCCGCCAGCCGTTGGGCGCCTTGGTGCGGCCGATCTTCGCGGGCTCGCAGTACACGGCGTCGTCGAAGTCGCGTGCGTCCTCGCCGTCGATGGTGACCAGCGGCACGTCGGTCAGGTCGATGCGGTGCTTGCGGTCCGCGGGGCGGATCTTCTCCGGCAGCGCAGCCGCCTGCGCGAGCGTTTCCGGCGAGAAGCGGTGCGGCACCTCGTACTTGCGCACCGCGATCTCGATCTCCATGCCGGGATCGTCGATCTCGCCGAGCACCTCGGTCACGCGGCCCACCGGCTGCGAGTACATCGACGGCGGTTCGGTCAGTTCGATGGCGACCACCTGCCCCGCGGTCGCATTGGCGATCGCGTTCTTGGGCACCATGATGTCCTGGCCGTAGCGCTTGTCTTCCGGCGCCACCAGCCAGATGCCGCTCTCGTGCAGCAGCCGGCCGATGATGGGTGCCTTGCGCCGCTCGAGGATCTCGAGGATGCGGCCCTCGGGCCGACCCTTGCGGTCGTATCGGATGATTCGCGCCTTGACACGGTCGCGGTGCAGCACCGCGCGCATCTCCTGCTGCGAGAGGTAGATGTCGGCCTGTCGGTCGTCGCGAACGAGGAAGCCGTGTCCGTCGCGGTGCCCTTGCACCGTGCCTTCGACCTCGCTCATCAGCTCGGCGCCGACTGCGGGGGGTGTTGAGATTTGGTTTGTTTTGATGATATGATCCAAGACTTCCTGAAATGCCCAGGTGGCGGAATTGGTAGACGCACTAGTTTCAGGTACTAGCGGGTAACACCGTGGGGGTTCGAGTCCCTTCCTGGGCACCAGATGATAGACAGAGTCAAGAGAAGGCCAGCGCTCCCCGCGCTGGCCTTTTTGTTTGCGTGATCGCTTTGCAGATCGCGCGTCAGATGACGAACTTCTTCGCCAGGCCTTCCGGGCGCAGATCGTCGTATTCCTCGAACGGCTGGTGGATCCACGGGCTCGTGGGCAGCAGTTCGACGTAGTAGTCGGGCGTGTAGCTCGACACACCCTTGGTCCAGATGACCGCCGAGCGCAGCTCGCTGATCGACGGCATGCCGCGCAGCCGATCCACCACCGCGCGCAGCGTCACGCCCGAGTCGGCCAGGTCGTCGACCAGCAGCACGCGGCCGGCCAGTTCACCCTTGGGCAGCGTGATGTACTTGGCCATGTCCAGGCGGCCCTGGATGGTGCCTGCGTCGGCCCGGTAGGAGCTCGTCGACATGATGGCCAGAGGCTTGTCGAACACCCGCGAGAGCACGTCGCCGGGCCGCATGCCGCCGCGTGCCAGACACAGGATCTGATCGAACTCCCAGCCCGACGCGTGCACCTTGAGCGCCAGGCGCTCGATCAGCATGTGGTACTCGTCCCAGGAGACGTACAGGTGTTTTCCGTCGTCGGTCAGCATGAAATCACTCCACAGGAAATGGGGGCTCGCGCTCGAAGTTCAATCAGGCGCGGTAGGGATGGCGCAGCAAGATGGTGTGCTCGCGGTCCGGCCCGGTGGACACCATGTCGATCGGCGCGCCGATGAACTCCTTCACCCGCTCGAGGTAGCGCCGCGCATTCAGCGGCAGCGCATCCCAGTCGGTGACGCCGAAGGTCGTGCCGCTCCAGCCGGGGAAGGTGTCGTAGATCGGCACGCAGGCGGCCACGTCGTCGGCATCCAGCGGCAGGATGTCGATGCGCTGGCCACGCAGGTCGTAGCCCACGCAGACCTTGATCTCCGGCAGGCCGTCGAGCACATCGAGCTTGGTGATGCACAGGCCCGAGACACCGTTGATGATGATCGCGCGTTTGAGCGCCGCGGCATCGAGCCAGCCGCAGCGCCGCGGCCGCCCAGTCACGGTGCCGCGCTCCTGGCCCACCGTCGAGAGGTGGTGGCCCACCGTGCCGGGCTCGTCCATCGGCAGTTCGGTCGGGAACGGGCCGCCGCCCACGCGCGTCGTGTAGGCCTTGGTGATGCCCAGGATGTAGTGCAGCATGTCGGGGCCCACGCCCGAACCCGCCGCCGCGTTGCCGGCCACGCAATTGCTGGAGGTGACGTACGGGTAGGTGCCGTGGTCGATGTCCAGCAAGGTGCCCTGCGCCCCTTCGAACAGGATGTTGCCGCCGCGCTTGTTGATGGTGTGCAGCATGTAGCCCACGTCGGCCATCATCGGCTTGAGCTGCTCGGCCACCTTCATCGCCAGGTCGTAGATGGGTTGGAACTCCAGCGGCTTCGACTTCAGGTAGCCGCCGAGCGCGACGTTGTGCAGCGCCAGCAGTTCGCGCAGCTTGTCGGCGAAACGCTGCGGGTGCTTCAGGTCCTGCACGCGCAGCGCGCGCCGCGCCACCTTGTCCTCGTAGGCCGGGCCGATGCCCTTGCCGGTGGTGCCGATCTTGCCGGCGCCGCTGGTCTCGCGCAGCGCTTCGCGGGCGCGGTCGCCCTCGACGTGGAACGGCAGGATCAGCGGGCAGGACTCGCTGACGAACAGCCGCGAGCGCACTTCGAGGCCGATGCCCTCGAGCCGCTCGATCTCCGCCAGCAGGTGCGTCGGGTCGACCACCACGCCGTTGCCGATGCAGCAGACCACGCCGTCGCGCATGATGCCCGAGGGGATCAGCTGCAGCGCCGTCTTCACGCCCTTGATGACCAGCGTGTGGCCGGCGTTGTGCCCGCCCTGGAAGCGCACGACGACCTCGGCATGGTCGGTCAACCAGTCGACCACCTTGCCCTTGCCCTCGTCGCCCCATTGCGTGCCGACCACGACCACGTTGTGGCCGGCGCCTGTCGATGTGTTGTGCTGCATGTCTGGATTCACTCGAAACTGCTGATTCGCGGCGGCCTGCACGCTCAGAGCGCGCGCACCGCCCATTGGCCGGCGACGGCGACCAGCTCACGGTCGCACTCGAACTCCTGGCCTTCGTGCTCGTGGCCGGGGAGCACGCACACGACCGTCTCGCCCTGCTCCCGCAGCCGCCGCACCGCGACGCGCAGGCCGGCATCCTCCGACCAGGGCGCCCGCACGGCGGGGCGGCCGCCGCGGCCGGGCACCAGCTGCGCGAGCTCCTTGACGTCGAGGCTGAAGCCCACCGCCGGGCGGTTGCGCCCGAAGATCGCGCCGACTTCGTCGTAGCGCCCGCCGCGCGCGATGGCGTCGCTCGAGCCCTTGGCATAGATGGCGAAGCGCGCGCCGCTGTAGTACGACGAGCCGCCCACGTCGGCGAGGTCGAACCCGACACGCACCTGCGGATGCGCCTGGCGGGCATGGCGCGCCAGGGTGCCCAGGTCGTCCAGCGCGGCGCGCACCGGCGGCAGGTCGGGCAGCTTGCGGCGCGCTGCGGCCAGCATGTCCTCGCCGCCATACAGCGAAGGCAGCGCCAGCAGAGCCTCGCGCAGGTTCTGCGGAAGGTCCGTGCACAGCTCGTTCAGCAGACTGCCATCCTTGCCGGCCAGCGCCGCATGGATGTCGGAGCGCCGCGCAGACTCGACACCCGCCAACAGCGCACGCACGATGCGCGCATCCGCGAGATCCAGAGCCAGGCCCGGCAGGCCGGCACCGTCGAGGCAGTCGAGGGCCAGGTCCTGCACCTCGAGGTCGGCCTCCAGCCCGGCATGGCCATAGATCTCGGCGCCGAACTGCAGCGGCTCGCGTGTCGACTGGATGCCCGATGGACGGGTGTGCAACACCGGCCCGCAATAGCACAGCCGCGTCACGCCGGTGCGATTGAGCAGGTGGGCGTCGATGCGGGCCACCTGCGGCGTGGCATCGGCGCGCACGCCGAGCGTGCGGCCGCTGAGCTGGTCCACGAGCTTGAAGGTCTTGAGGTCGAGGTCGCGGCCGGTGCCCGACAGCAGCGACTCGATGTGCTCCATCAGCGGGGGCATCACCAGCTCGCACCCGAAGGAGCGCGCCACGTCGAGCAGACCGCGCCGCAGTTCCTCGATGTGTCTGGCCTGCGCAGGCAGGACGTCGGCAATGTGCTCGGGCAGCAGCCAAGCAGATGACATGGGAAAACCGCGGGGGATTAAAAAGCAGATTGTACCGGCCGCATCGGGCCCGCCCGGGCGGGCTTCAAGGCCAGAACAACAGCAGCAGACCCAAGCCCAGCATCATGCTCGACAGCCCCAGGAAACGGATCTGTCCGTCGCTCATCCGGGTGGCCTGCTCGAACAGCCGCCGCCAGCCGCCCGGGCTGAAGAACGGCAGCAGGCCCTCCACCACCAGCATCAGCGCGCAGGCCGCCAGCAGAACGTCCCAGAAGCCCGCGGCCACGGCGGACTACTTCTTCGTCGCTGCCGTCGCGGCGGGCGCCGCGGATGCGGAGCCACGCATGGCCTTGAAGAAGTCGCTGGCCGGGTCGAGCACCATCACGTCGCCCTTGGTGCGAAAGGCCGCTCGATAGGCCTCGAGGCTGCGGTAGAACTGGGCGAACTGCGGATCGCGGCCGAAGGCCTCGGCAAAGATGGCCGAGGCCTTGGCATCGCCCTCGCCCTTGACCTTCTGGGCCTCGCGATAGGCCTCGGCGACGATCACCTGGCGCTGCCGGTCGGCATCGGCACGGATCTTCTCGCCTTCGGCGCCACCGGTTGAACGCAGCTGGTTGGCGACCTGCTGGCGCTCGGAACGCATGCGGCTGTAGATCGAGTCGGTGATGTTGGCGACAAAGTCCACGCGCTTGATGCGCACGTCGAGGATCTCGATGCCGAAGGACTTGGCGTCGTCTTCCAGCCGCGCGCGCACGTCCTGCATGACCTTGTCGCGCTCGAGCGACAGCACGCCGCCGACGGTGCGCTTGGTCACCTCTTCGTTGAATGCGGCATGCACGACCGGCGACAGGCGCGTCTCGAGGTTGCGCATGTCGGTGCCGTTGTTGCGGATGAACTGGCGCGGCTCGGCCACCCGCCACTTGACCAGCCAGTCGATGACCAGGCTCTTCTTCTCGGCGGTGAAGATCGGCCGCGTGTCCGGGCTGTCCAGCGTCTGGATGCGGCGGTCGAGGAAGACCACGTTCTGGAACGGCGGCGGCAGCTTGACCTTCAGTCCGGGCTCGGTGATCACTTCCTTGATCTCGCCGAGCGCGTAGATGACGGCCACCTGGCGCTGATCAACGACGAACAGCGTGGAGGCTGCCGCCATCAGGGCCAGCAGTGCGAGGCCGACGATGAGTCCGATGCGATTCATGTGCTTTTTCTCCCTGCTGCTCAGCGTCCGTCGCGGTCACGCGTGCGCTGTCCGTCGCGCGATCGCGCGTCGGCGGCGGCGGCCGCAGGCACGGTGGTTTCGGCCGCGGCCGGCGCCGTGGTGGCGGGCGCGGACGCCGTGCCGGGCGTGGCGCCGGCCTGCTGCATCAGCTTGTCCAGCGGCAGGTACAGCAGGTTCGAGTTGCTGCGGCTGTCCACCAGCACCTTGCTGACGTTGGAATAGACCTGCTGCATGGTGTCGATGTAGAGGCGGTCGCGGGTCACGCCCGGCGCCTTCTGGTATTCGGTCAGCACGCGGCTGAAACGCTGCGCATCGCCTTCGGCCTGCGCCACGATGCTCGACTTGTAGCCCTCGGCCTCCTCGCGCAAGCGTGCAGCCGTGCCCTGTGCCTTCGGGATCACGTCGCTGGCGTAGGCCAGACCTTCCTTCTTCAGGCGGTCGCCGTCCTGGCCGGCCTTCAGCGTGTCTTCGAACGCCACCTGCACCTGCTCGGGCGGCTGCACGCTCTGCATGTTGACGTTGGCCACGACGATGCCCGCCTTGAGCCGGTCGAGCTGCGCCTGGATGGACTTGACCAGTTCGGCCGCGATGGCGTCGCGTTGCTCGTAGAGCACCGCGTCGATGTTGGTGCGGCCGACGATCTCGCGCACGGCCGATTCGGCCGCCAGCGTCACCGCCTCTTCGGGATCGCGGTTCTCGAAGATGAAGGCGCGTGCATCCTTCAGCCGGTACTGCACCGTGAAGCGGATGTCGATGATGTTCTCGTCCTGCGTCAGCATCGACGAGTCGCGCAGACCGGTGGCCTGGACCACCGCATTGCGGCCGACCTCGCGCGAGCGCAGCTGCGTCACGCTGACCGTCTCGTGGGCCTGGAACGGGTACGGCATGCGCCACTGGAAGCCGGCGTCGGCCGTGTGGCTGAACTTGCCGAACGAGGTGACGACGGCCTGCTGGCCTTCCTGCACGATGAAGAAGCCGCTGCCCAGCCAGATCAGCGCCACCACGCCGGCGATCAGGCCGGCGCCGATGCCGGCGCTCTTCATGTCGGGCTGGAAGTTGCTCGGGCCGCCGCCGTCGTCCGACGGGCCGCCGCCGCGCGGGCCGCCGCCCTTGCCGCCGAACAGTCCGCCGAGCTTGCGATTGAAGTCACGCCAGAGCTCGTCGAGGTCGGGCGGGCCGTCGTTGCGCCCGCCGTTGGCCAGGCTGATGTCGGCACCGGCAGGACGCAGCCCGTGCCGCGAAGCCGCGATGGCGCCGACGAGCAGTGCGCGTGCCGCGCGGGCGACTTCGCGCAGACGCTCGACGGGGCCGGGGGAGGAGGGATTCGCGTGGGTCATGATCATGAGGCGAACGAATCGTGGGTTCCGGTGAAGGGGGTGTCGAGTGCCGAGCGCGAGCTTTCGTCGGCCGAATCAACGGCAGGTGGGGGCCGTTGCGGGGCATTCAAGTCGGCATCGAGCGTGCCGCCAACCGCTTCGGTCAGCACCTGGCGCAGCTCGGCCAGGCCAGTGCCGTCGAGGGCGCTGACGAACACGCGCGGCACACGCTGCCCGCCGGCGCGTTCGATCACGTCGCGCAGCACGCGCGGCCGCTGGTTGGGCTCGAGCCGGTCGAGCTTGTTGAACACCAGCACCTGGGTGATCTGCCCGGCGCCGATTTCCTCGAGCACGCGCTCGACCTCGGCCATCTGCTCGTCGAGCACCGGGCTGGAGCAGTCGACCACGTGCAGCAGCAGGTCGGCATCGGCCGCTTCCTGCAGGGTGGCCTCGAAAGCCTCGACCAGCTTGTGCGGCAGGTCGCGGATGAAGCCGACCGTGTCCGACAAGGACACGGCGCGCCCGACCTCCTCGAGGTAGAGCTGCCGCGTGGTGGTGTCGAGGGTGGCGAACAACTGGTCGGCCGCGTAGCTGCGCGCCTTGACCAGCGCATTGAACAGCGTGGACTTGCCGGCGTTCGTGTAGCCCACCAGCGAGACGCGGAAGGTCTGGTTGCGCTCGCGCGCGCGGCGCTGCGTCTTGCGCTGCTTCTTGACCGTCTCGAGCCGGCGCTTCACTGTCTTGATGCGCTCGTCGATCATGCGCCGGTCGAGTTCGATCTGCGCCTCGCCCGGGCCGCCACGCGTGCCGATGCCGCCCTGCTGGCGCTCCAGGTGGCTCCAGCGGCGCACCAGCCGGGTGGCCAGGTACTGGAGCCGGGCCAGTTCGACCTGCAGTTTGCCCTCGTGGCTCTGGGCCCGGGCAGCGAAGATCTCGAGAATCAGCATGGTGCGGTCGGCCACGGCCACGCCCAGGTGCTGCTCGAGGTTGCGCTGCTGGGCCGGCGAAAGCGCCTGGTCGAACAGAACGGCTTCGGCCCGGTGCCCCTGCACCAGCGCCTTGATCTCGTCGGCCTTGCCCGAACCGACGAACAGGGCGGGATCGGGTGCCTTGCGCCGGGCGATCACACGCGCCACGGCGACGTCGCCGGCGGATTCGGCCAGCAACGCGAGTTCGTCGAGCGAAGCATCGAACGGGCCGCGCCCGCCGAAGTCGACGCCGACGAGGATCGCCCGTGCAGGGCCGCCCGCCGGGCCGATGGGTTCCGCGGAACTCAAGCCTGCTCGGGCGTTTCGTTGGCGTGGAAGTTCACCGCCCGGCCTGGCACCACGGTGGAGATCGCGTGCTTGTAGACCATCTGCGTGACGGTGTTCCGGAGCAGCACCACATACTGATCGAAGGACTCGATGTGGCCCTGCAGCTTGATGCCGTTGACGAGATAGATCGACACCGGCACATGCTCCTTGCGCAGCAGGTTCAGGAACGGGTCTTGTAGGAGTTGCCCTTTATTGCTCACGATATGCTCCGTGATGAAAGTTCGTAGGACGGAGACGTTAACACAGCGCCATTGCGCCCTGCTGGAATCTCCGCATTGACCTTGTGATCAGTCGTTCCGATCACTTGTCGTCGAAGGGGTTCCGCGACGAGCGCATTTCGATGCGCAGCGGCGTGCCGACGAGCTTGAAGTGCTCGCGGAAACGCCCTTCCAGGTAGCGCTTGTACGACTCCGTCACGTGCTCCAGCGAATTGCCGTGGATGACGATGATCGGCGGGTTCATCCCACCTTGGTGCGCGTAGCGCAACTTGGGGCGGAACATGCCGGCGCGCTTCGGCGTCTGGTGCTCCACCGCTTCGAGCAGCAGGCGCGTCAGAACCGGTGTGGGCATCTTGCGCGTGGCCGAGGCGTGTGCGTCGGCGATCGCCTTCCACACCGGGCCCAGGCCCTGGCGCTTCTTCGCCGAGATGTGCAGCAGGGGCGCGAACTTCAGGAAGGCCAGTCGCTGCTCGATGGAGCGCTGCAGCGTCTGCTTCTGGTAGTCGTCGACGGCGTCCCACTTGTTCACCGCCATCACCACCGCGCGGCCGCTGTCGAGGATGTAGCCGGCGATGTGCGCGTCCTGGTCGGTCACGCCCTGGGTCGCGTCGAGCAGCAGCAGCACCACGTTGGCATCGGCGATGGCCTGCAGCGTCTTGACCACCGAGAACTTCTCGATCGCCTCGAACACCTTGCCCTTGCGGCGCAGCCCCGCGGTGTCGATCAGCTCGAACTTCTGGCCATTGCGCTCGAAGGGCACGTGGATGGCGTCGCGCGTCGTTCCCGGCAGGTCGAAGGCGACCAGGCGCTCCTCACCCAGCCAGGTGTTGATCAGCGTGGACTTGCCGACGTTGGGCCGGCCGGCCACGGCCAGGCGGATCGGGCCGTCGGTCTGGTCGGGCGCCTCGTCCTCCTCGTCGAACGGAAAGTCCGCCAGCGCCGCCTCGATCAGGCTGCGCACGCCCTGCCCGTGAGCGGCCGATACCGGGTGCGGCTCGCCCAGGCCGAGCTCGTAGAACTCGCCGAGCAGCGGCGACTCGGACATGCCCTCGGCCTTGTTGGCCGCGAGCACCACCTTCTTGCCGGTGGTGCGCAGGAAACGGGCGATGTCGTGGTCCTGCGCCGACAGGCCGCCGCGCACGTCGACGACGAAGACCACAGCGTCGGCCTCGGCCACGGCCTGGCGCGTCTGCTTGGCCATCTCCTTGAAGATGCCGGACTCCGCGGTCGGCTCGAAGCCGCCGGTGTCGACGACGATGAACTCGCGGTCGCCCAGGCGGCCGTCGCCATAGTGGCGGTCGCGTGTCAGGCCGGCGAAGTCGGCGACGATGGCGTCGCGGCTCTTCGTCATGCGGTTGAACAGCGTCGACTTGCCCACGTTGGGCCGTCCCACCAGGGCGAGAACGGGCTTCATGGACGCGTGGCTCCCGCCGGGTGGCGATGCGTCACTCGGGGCGGAAGGCGTGCAGCCCGCCGTTGCGCGTGACGACCAGCAGCGTGTTGCCCGAGGCGACCGGTGCCGCGGCGGCGCCCGAGCTGTCGGTGGACAGGCGAAGCATCGGTTCGCCCTTGTCGAGCGACATCCAGTGCACCGTGCCCTCGCCGTCGACGAACACCACCGTCGGGCCCACCACCAACGGCGAGCTGACGTTGCGGTACATCAGCCGCTCGGTGGTCCAGGCCACTTCGCCCGACGCCGTGCGCCAGGCGGTGAGGCGGTCCGACGCGTCCGCGCCGACGATGACCTGCTCGTTGCCGCTCACGCCCTCGGTGCCGCCGATGGTTCGCGACCACAGCAAGTTGCCACGTTCGGCGTTGACGCAGCCGACCGCCGACTGGAAGGCCCGCATGCAGACGGTGTCGCCCAGGCGCAGCACCGGTGCCACCAGATCGGCCAGCCGCTCCACCTCGTTGGCGCCGCGCGGCGACGCCACCGGCACCTCCCAGCGCACCGAGCCGCGCAGCGGGTCGATGCCCGCCAGGCGCGGGCCCTGCCCGACCAGCAGCGTGTCCTTGAAGGCCGCAACCACGCCGCCCTGGGCGAGCGTCAGGGCCTCGCCCGGGCGCTGCAGCGTCCACAACGGCCGCCCATCGAGCACGTCGTAGGCGAGCACGCGGCGGTCCACGCCGAGCACGAAGACCCGTTCGCCGGCCACCAGCGGCGCCGTGACCACCTTGGTGCCGAGCGGCTTGCGCCAGGCGGGCTTACCGCCGTCGAGCACGACCAGATCGCCCTCGCGCGTTACCACGGCGGCGAAGCGGCCGTCGCTGCCCACGCCGGCGACGATGCGGCCGTCGACGCTGGTGCGCCAGATCGTCTTGCCGGTGTCGGCCTGCACGGCGGCCACCGTCCCGTCGCTGCTGGCCACGGTGAACACGCCGGCATTGACGGCCACCGACAGCGGGAAGCCGACGTCGCCGATGCGTTCGGTCCACACCTGCCGCCCGGCGATCGGCGCCGTGATCGGTTCCAGCGGCTTGGGCTTCGGGCGTTCCGGCCCGCTGGAGCAGGCCGCGAGCAGCAGCACCAGCGCGCCGGCCACCAGCCGGCCGGTCGTGGCGGGCCGCCAGTTCACTTCGCGGCTCCGGCCGTCTTCGGCGTTTCGGCCGGCGGTGCGGCGCCCAGCGAGGTGAGCTTGGCGTCGATCAGCCGGCGGTACTCGACCTTGGGGTCCATCGTGTCCCAGGCCTTCTTGTAGGCGGCCTTCGCCTCCTCGGCCTTGCCTTGCGCGAGCAGGATGTCGCCGCGGCGATCGGCCACCAGCGCTTCGAATTCCTTGCCGCTGGCGCCGTCGAGCTGCTTGAGCGCCTCGTCGTACTTCTTCTGATCGGCCAGCACGCCGGCCAGGCGCAGGCGCGCCACCGTCTGGTACTCGGCCTCGGTGGCGTTGCCCGCCACCCAGCCCAGCGTGGCCACGGCCGCATCGGCCTGGCCCTTCTCGAACTGCAGCTTGGCCGCCACGAGGCCGCCCTGCTGAGCGTAGGCGGTGCGCGGGAAGCGCTCCTTCATGTCGTTGAAGATGCCGCCGGCCTTGCTGACCTCGCCGGCGATGGCGGCGCGCTCGAGCTCGTCGAACATCGCGGCCGCCTTCACGGCCTGGTCGCGCTGCCACCAGTTCCAGCCGTTCCAGGCGGCGAAGCCGATCAGCACCAGCGTCACCAGCCAGGTCAGGGCGTTGCCGTACTGCTTCCAGAATGCCTTCAGCTGGTCGAGCTGTTCTTGTTCTTCGAGATCGAGGTGCGTGGCCATGGCGGGTGCGTGACGTCGGAAAGGCGGGATTATGCGGTGGCGAGGTCGGCCGCCCAGTTGGCGGCGCCGGCCAGCGGCAGGCTGCGTTGCGGGGCGGCGGCGTCGCGCAGGTCCTTCAGCGCGACCTCGCCGCGGGCGACCTCGTCGTCGCCGAAGATCAGCGCGTAGCGGGCACCGCTGGCGTCGGCGCGCTTGAACTGCGACTTCATGCCGGTGAAGCCGGCGTTCATGTGCACGGCGATGCCGGCGGCGCGAAGCGTCTCGATGGCCACCAGCGCCGGCACCAGCGCAGAGGCCGAAGGCACGACGGCGTAGACCCGCGGCGGCGTGGGCGGGGGCGCGACGCCGAGTTCCTCGAGCAGCAGCAGCACGCGCTCCATGCCCATGCCGAAACCGACCGCAGGCGCCGGCTTGCCGCCCAGC
>CAZVLY010000102.1:0-12866 GCA_964628175.1 uncultured Piscinibacter sp.
TACCTGCTGCAGCCGGGCACGCCGTTCATCTACTACGGCGAAGAGATCGGCATGGCCGGCGCCTCCGCAAACATCGGCGACGACCCGAAGCTGCGCACGCCGATGAGCTGGGCCGGCGACACGAAAGCCGGCTTCACCACCGGCACGCCGTTCCGCGCGCTGTCGGCGAACGTGGCGACGAACAACGTCGCGGCGCAGAGCGCCGATGCGAACTCGCTGCTGAACTTCTACAAGGCCGTCATCGCGGTGCGCCGGGCGCACCCGTCGCTGATGGCCGGCACGCACGCCGGGGCCACGGCCAATGGCACGACGCTCAGCTTCCAGCGGGTGCAAGGCAACGAGCGCGCGGTGGTGATGATCAACTACGGCGGTGCGCCGGCGAACATCACGGCCGGCGGATTGCCAGCCAACGCGGCGATGGTCAACGCCTTCCCGGCCAGCGGCACCGACGCCGCCGCCGATGCGAGCGGCAACGCCACGGTCAGCGTGCCGGCGCAATCCGTGCGCGTCTTCGTCATCGGCGGCTGAGCGATCAGACCATGCCCAGCGCGTGGTGCCACAGCAGGTCGCCCAGGTAGCGGCCGGGCAGCAGCGTGAACAGGCCGGCGCCGACGCAGGCGCCCAGGTAGACACGCTGCATGAACTTGCGGTGCGCCTGCACGTTGCGCCGCGCGATGGCCACGAGCGCGGCAGTCACGCCGGCCAGCGTCACGATGCCCAGCACGTGAATCGGCGAGAAGCCGAACAGCTGGACGGTGCCCGTGCTGCGCATGAAGAAGGCCGACACCGCGGTGCCGACCATCACCGTCACCCAGGCGTAGCCGAGCCCGCGGTGGCCGCGGGAGCCCTTGCGGGCCCACAGGGCCACCGGGCCGAGCAGCACCGCGGCGCTGGCGAAGGTGAGGTGCACGAGCACGAGGGGTGACAGGCTGGCGAGGCTGGCGGCGTGGGTCATGGTCGTCTCCAGGCAGTGCGAGTGTTGCGATGCACGCACTGTGCCGAGGAGGCCCATGCGCCGCGACCTCGCCGCGACAGGACGCCGCTGGATGTCGCGAAACGACTGCCCAGGGGGGCGAGCCGATTCAGCCGCGGTTCAGCACCTTCGCCACCGGGTTGGTGCGCAGCCGGTAGGCGTCGGGCATGCCCGAGCCGAGCAACGGGCGCAGGTAGAGGCGGAAGGCGTCCGTCACGTCGGTGCCCGACTCGCTGATGAAGGCGTCGTCCATCGTGCGCGTCTTGCCGGCCACCGACTCCAGCGGCACGAGTTCGTAGTCGACCGAGTAGAAGCCGGTGCGCTTGATCGCCACCGAGCCGTCGCGCTCGCCCCACATCGCGTACTGCACGGCCTTCTCGCCGACCTCGCGCGCCTCGCGCTGGTCGACGTCGCTGACGCAGCCGATGAAGCTGCGCTGCACGTAGCCGAAGGTGTCGCCGCGCACGCGCTTGATCTTCAGCTTGGTCTTGATCTCCTCGCACAGCAGGTCGGCCAGCGCGCCGCTGCCCGAGAGCTGCACGTTGCCATGCGCGTCGTGCTCCAGGTCCCTGGCGAGCTTGGCGGCGATGGGCGCGCCGCCCTCGTCGTGGATGCCCTCGGAGACGGCGATCACGCAGCGGCCGTAGCGCTCGTACACCGCCTTCACGTCGGCCAGGAACTTGTCGAGCACGAAGGTGCGCTCTGGCACGTAGATCAGGTGCGGGCCGTCGTCCGGGAACTTCTTGCCCAGCGCCGACGCGGCGGTCAGGAAGCCGGCGTGCCGGCCCATCACCACCGCCAGGTAGACGCCGGGCAGCGCCGCGTTGTCGAGGTTGGCCCCCGCGAAGGCCTGGGCGACGAAGCGCGCTGCCGACGGGAAACCCGGCGTGTGGTCGTTGCCGACCAGGTCGTTGTCGATCGTCTTCGGGATGTGGAAGCTGCGCAGCGGGTAGTTCGCCTTGTGCGCCTCCTCGCTGACGATGCGCACGGTGTCCGACGAGTCGTTGCCGCCGATGTAGAAGAAGTGCTCGATCTCGTGCGCCTGCAGGACCTTGAAGATCTCCTGGCAGTACTTGAGGTCGGGCTTGTCGCGCGTGGAGCCCAGCGCCGAGGCCGGCGTACCGGCCACCAGCTCGAGGTTGTGGCTGGTCTCCTGCGTGAGGTCGACGAAATCCTCGTTGACGATGCCGCGCACGCCGTGGCGCGCGCCGTAGATCCGCTGCACCTCGCCGAAGCGCCGCGCCTCCAGCGCCACGCCGACGAGCGACTGGTTGATCACGGCGGTGGGGCCGCCGCCCTGGGCGACGAGGATCTTTCCGGATTTCATTCAAGGCCTCCTGGTGACGGCGGGATGGTACGCCCGCCATCCACCAGGAGGCGCGGCCCGCCCGCGGGGCCGATGCGCCGTCAGGCCGCCAGTCGCAGCGGCTCGCGCTGCGAGCCTTCGTAGGCCTGCAGTTCGGCCAGCGCGCGGCTGATGTCGGACTCGTCGCCCTCGATCACCGCGCGGTCGGCGCGGCGCAGTGACGCCTCGATGAGCGCGCTGGCAAAGGCGCCGGCCGAGCCGATCGACACGTACTTGCGAACGAGTTCGCGGCAGCGGGCCTGTTCGACGGGAAGACGGTAGAGCAGTTGCGTGTTCATCATGGTGAGCTCCTCTGGATCGGTGGGCGGGGACGACGGCTTGTCGTGTCGTCCTGGCTTCATTTCAGTCCAGAGGGCTTCCCAATGCGACGCGGCCCGGGGGTTCTCGCGAGCCGCGTCGGCGACGATCGTCAGACGATTCAGCGTGCGCCGGTGGTCGGGCGATCCGGCTTGCCGGGTTGGCCCGGTTTGTCCGGCTTGCCATCCGGCTTGTCGTGGCCGCAGGGCGGGATCGTCTTCGGGTCGAAGCGGGCGTTGAAGACCGGGAACTCCGGAATCGCCGCCGGCAGCAGGCGCACCCACTCCTTGCTGTCCTTGTGGTACTCGATCAGGAAGTCGACCCAGTCGGTGACCTTCAGGAAATCGATGATGTGCGGCTGCACCAGCGGCAGGGTCGGGTCCGGGTTGACGTCGAGGTAGAACGGCGAGCGCCAGTCCCAGAAGCCGCGCAGCAGCGGGTCGGGCAGGAAGATGTTCATCGCCAGGTAGGGCGAGCTGAAGTTCCAGGTGATGCCGGTGCCGGCCGCCACCCAGGGCGCGTCGTTGGAGCCGTAGGCCTTGATGCCCTGCAGCGCATCCTTCAGCGCCCGCGCGGCGGGGTGCACCGGGTGCGGGCGGAAGTCGAAGTTCAGCAGCGAATTGGCCAGGCTGAACAGGTCGGTCAGTTCGTCGGGCGCCTCGAGGCGGAAGGTGGCCTCGGTGTCGAACTGCTGGGCCAGCACGATGGCGCTGCGGATGCGTTGCACCACCGCCAGGCGCGAGGCGGCATCGGGCGCGCCGCGCAGCGCGGCCAGCAGCGCGTCGGCCAGGTCGTCGACGCACTCGGCGATGGTGTGCAGACGCGCCAGGCGCACGACGCAGCCCAGCGTCGGGTGGTTGCCCTTGGTCTCGAGGATGTGCCGGTTGGCGTCCGCGAACCAGTGCGCCAGTTCCTGCGCGCTGGCCGAGCCCTGCTGGGCCAGCTTCGCGAACACGCCGGGGTAGCCCGCCCCGGCGGTGAAGAAGTTGTAGTTCGGGTAGCCGGTGGCGTACTCGGCGCAGGGCGCCACCGTGTGCAGCACCTCGACGGCCATGTTGAAGCAGTTGTCGAAGTGGATCACCGACAGCTTGGGCACGCCGGCCTCCTGCGCGGCCTTCAGCGCCGCGCCCAGGCCCCAGGTCGACATCGGCATGTGGTTGGCCGGCAGCAGGGGCGAGCCACCGGGCAGCAGGGGCGATCCTCCCGGCAGCAGCGGCGAGCCGCCCGGCAGGAGCGGCGATCCGCCGGGCAGCACCGGCGCGCCGCCGCTGGCGTCGAAGCGCCACTCGAAGCTGCCGTTGCGCGTCAGCGTGCGGGTGCTGAGCTGGCTGCGATCGATCTCCGGCAGGTAGCCGGCGCCGTGGCCCTCGAGCGCCAGCACGATGGCCGAGGTCGGGTGGCTGCGGTGCGCATGGCGCAGGAAGCCGGCCAGGTTGTTCGGCGAGGCCATGTCCTGCTTCCAGCGCGAGGTCACGCTCACGCCTTCGGGCTTGCCGGCCTCGATCTCGACGAGGTAGGTGTCGTCCTGGGCCAGGTCGACCAGCGCGGCGACGTGCACACCGCTGGCCGCCACCTTCAGCAGGCCCTGGTAGAGCGGGTGCTGCGCCAGGTCGCGCGAGCTGCCGTCGGGGAAGGTGGAGAGCGTCTCGTCGCTGCCGAACGGCGCGTAGACCACGAACAGCACGCTGTCGGTGCGCGCGGAATCGCCGGGCTTCTCCGGCTGGAGGCGGGGCAAGGGCATGGTCTCTCCTGTTGTTGTTGGTGGCGGCACGCACGCGCGACCTGCACGCTACCCGCGACGGTACGCCCCGCGCCATCCCATTCACAAGCATTCCTTCTTCGGTGGGATGGCGCCGGATCAGACGATCGTGAGACGATTCTTCGTGGCCATCGAAACATCTCCTCACACTTTTGACGAGACCCGCGCGCGCCGTCCGTCGCTGCGCACGGCCGAGTCGGTGCTCGACGGCCTGTTGGCCGCCCACCGCGCCGGCACGCTGGACGAATGGCTGCGCCAGCACCCGCGCATCGCCGGCTGGATCGACGCGCACTGGCTGCGCCCGCTGCGCGGCGCGGCCGGCGACCTGCTGCCCGCCGGCCAGCGGGCCGCGGCGCTGGCCTGGCTGCTGCGCTGGGCCATCGGCCAGCAGCGGCCCGACCAGGCAGCGCTCGCCGAAGCGATCCCGCGCGAAGCCTGGCTCGAGCGCACCAGCTGGCGCCCGATGCTCGCCCTGGCCTGCCAGTACGGCTTCGCGCCGGTGCCGGCCTTCCGCGACCGCTACCGCGGCCACGCCGACGAAGCCGCGGCCAGCCACCTGTGCGGCCTGTGGTCGGTGGGCGCCAGCACCTACTACCGCTACCTCGACAAGGGCAAGCGCGCGCTGGCCCAGCTGCTGCGCGAGGTGCCAGCGCCGGCGGTGCACCGGCTCGCGCTGCGTGCGACGACGCTGGGCCTTGTCGCCGCGCAGCCGGCACTGGCCGACGACGCGGCCCGCCGCGCCTGGCACGCCCGCCACGCGGTCGTGGCGCTGGCCGACGACGAAAGCATCTCGGCGCTGTGGCACCTGAGCAGCGCACGCGACACCGCCGGCTTCATCCGCGCTCTGCAGCGGCACAGTGTCGAGCTGGCCAACGACGGCGAGACCGACCTGCTGCTCGAGGCGATGAGCGTCGCCGCCGAGTCGTCGCGCGAGCGCTTCGACCTGCTGCTCGCCGAGGGAACGCTGTGGCGCATGCGCGGCGATGCGCCCCGCGAGCAGGGCAGCTACGAGCAGGCGCTGCGCCTGGCCGCCGACGCCGACGATCCGCTGCTGCTGGGCATCGTCTACGGCGCGCTGGGCAAGTTCCACGAGCCGCGCGACCTCGACCGCGCCTTCGCCTACTACCAGGACGGCGCCGAGTGCCTGCGCCGTTCCGGCCTGGGCGAAGACGGCAGCGCCGCGGCCGAGACCGTCGAGGAGTACGTGGCCACGCTGGTGCGCCTGGCCTGGCTGTACGTGCTGCGCAACGACGCGCGCTCGAAGGCCTTGCTCGAGCGTGCCGAGGCGCTGTGCCGGCGCCACACCCTGTCGCCGGCGACCGTGGCCATGCTCGAGCAGACCTGGGGCGAGTGCTGGCGGCGCGCCGGCGAGCTGACGCGCGCGCTCGAGCACAAGCACCGCGCGCTGCTGCTGTACGAGCGCATCGACGACCGCCAGGCCATCCTGAAGACCTTCGGCAACCTGAGCCTGATCTACGGCGAGGCGAAGGACTTCGCCCGCGCCAGCGAGTACGCACGCCGCGTGCTCGCGCTGGCCGACAGCATGACGGTGGAGCCGGAAATCCTGGCCAGCACGCACCTGAACCTGGGCGTGGCCTGCTTCTGGCAGGCCGACTATGCGCAGGCGCAGGCCGAGTACGAGGCCGCGCTCGACATCGCGATGCGCAACCGCCTGCACCGCGTCGCCGGCATCGCGCACCTCAACCTCGCCGAGGTGGCCTACCTGCGCTTCAAGCAGACAGCCGACCCGCAGGACGAATCGCGCGGCGACCGCCATGCCGCCGCCGCCACGGCGATCTGGCCGCACGACAGCGACCCGGCGCACAGCGAGGCGGCGCGCCGGCTCAAGCAGGAGATCCTCGGCCCCGACGCCGGCCTGGCGCGCGACCGCCTGCTGCCTGCCGAGGCCGCCGACCATTACGCCGAGATGGCCGAGGTGCGCCGCCATCGCGAGCAGCTGGCCGTGCCCGGCGCGCCGCAGGACCATGTCGGCGCGCACCTGGCCATCGCGCGCGCCTACCTGTCGATCGCGATGAAGGAACGCGAAGCCGCGCTGGCCTTGATCGAGCGCCACGGCCTGGGCCAGCGCTTCATCGAGGAGATCGAGGCCTTGCGCCAGACCTTCGACCGCGAGCTGACGCGCGAGCAGAAGCTGGTGGCACAGTGGCGCCAGGCCACCGCCGACCTGCTGAGCGCGCAGCGCTGCGCCGCGGTGCTCGAGGCGCTGATGGCCAGCGGCTATGTCAACAAGAGCGGCTACGCCGAGCTGTGTGCGCTGAGCCCGGCCACGGCATCGAAACACCTGGGCACGCTGGCCGAGCGCGGATTGCTGGTGCAGACGGGCAAGGGCCCGGCCACGCGCTACCTGCTGCCCGCCGGCTGATCAGGCCAGCGCCGGCGCACGGCGCACGCAGCCCTTGCCGCCGTGCTTGCCGGCGTACATCGCCGCATCGGCACGGCGCATCAGGCTGACGAGGTCGGTGCCGTCCAGCGGCACCAGCACGTAGCCGATCGTCAGGCCGACGCGGCACTGGCGGCCCTGCGACAGCTCGAAGGGCGCGTGGAAGGCGTCGATCAGCTTGAGCGCGAGATCGCGCGCCTGCCGCTCGTCGCTCAGCCCCTCGGCCGTGACGACGAACTCGTCGCCGCCCAGCCGCGCGACCACGTCGACCGAACGCAGCTGCTGCGTCAGGCGCTGGCCGACCGCGACGAGCAGTTCGTCGCCCAGTTCGTGGCCATGCTGGTCGTTGACCTGCTTGAAGCCGTCGAGGTCGATCATGTAGACGGCGAGCAGCCGGTCGGGCGCGCACTGCGCCAGCGCCGCGACGAGCCGCGCATCCAGGCCGCGCCGGTTGGGCAGGCCGGTCAGCGGGTCGGAGTGCGCCATCGACACGAAGGCGTCGCGCTCGCGGACCGCGTGCCGCGCTTCGTTGTGGATGGCCTGCATGCGCAGCCCGAGCACGCGCATGAACAGCAGCATGTCCAGCGTGGCGCCGGCCTGGAAGGAGTGCAGCGTCCACGGCGTGGCGTCGACGTAGCCCTTGATGACGCCGACCATGGTGGCCGTGGTCACGAAGTAGCCCAGCCACGCCGCCAGGAAGTACCAGCCGATCGCGTCGCCGTCGCGGGCACGCCGCACGGCGCCCGGCAGGCCCATCAACGCCGGCAGCAGGCCCAGCGTGCCGATCACCGTGCTGACGGTGTGCACATGGATCAGGTCGAGCGCGAAGGCCAGCGCCGTGGCGCCCAGCGCCGCCGCCCCGGCGAACATGATCCGGCTGAAGTGGCGGTGCATGGCCGGGCCGCGCAGCACCTCCTCGACGAACAGGAAGGTCGCGCCCGAGGCGAGCAGCGCGCTCAGGCCGGCGCCGTGCTGCTCGGGCCAGGCCATGTCGCGCCACAGGTACATGCCGCCGATGCCGAACTGGACCACCGAGAACATCAGGCTGCCGAAGCTCAGCACGCCGTACTTGACGAACATCGGCTCGCGCGTGCTGACCCACTGCACCAGGCTGTAGATCACCAGGCACAACGCCAGGCCGGTCAGCAGGCCCTGCAGCATCTGCTCGCCCAGGGCCTCGGCATGGAAGGTCGAGGGCCGCATGAAGGTGATCGGCAGGATCATCGCGCCCAGCGTCTCGACGCGCAGGTAGAGCTCGTGGCCGGTGCCCGGCTTGAGCTCCAGCGCCACGGCGTGCGAGCGCGTCTGCACCGGCCGCTGCGAGAAGGGCTGCATGTTGCCCAGGCGCGCCTGCTGCACCACCTGCCCCTCGCGCACCAGGTAGACGTCGACGCGGTTGAGCACCGCGTAGTCGATGTCCAGCACCCACAGCGCCTTCGCGCCGGCCGGCGTCTCGAAGGGGATGCGCAGCCACACCGGCTCCTTGCGCAGGCCCAGCGTCGCGTAGGCCGAGCGCGGCGGCTCGAAGCGCCGGGCCTGGCCGATCGCCGAGCCGACGTCGAGTTCGCGCCCGGGGTCGGGCAGCACGGTGACGGCCGGCCAGGCCTCGATGCGGCTCGCGTCGTCGGCCAGCACGATGCCCGCCGGTGCGGCCTGCACCCCGTGCAGGCCCAGCAGCAGGCCGATCAGCGCCAGCCGGCGCAGCCAGCGGAACATCACGACCGCACCGGGCCGGACCAGCGGCCGGCCACCGTGAATCGATCCTCGAGCGCGTTCACCCAGCCCGGCGCGCGCCGGTCCTCGCCCCACTCGCGCATCATCGTGTGCGCCTGCGCCAGCAGACCCTGCGGCAGCTTGAGCGGCCGGGTCTGGTCCATCAGCAGCCGCGTCAGCAGGTGGTAGCCCAGCACGCGGGTGATCAGCCGGGCGATCGAGAAACCCGGGGACAGCAGCCGGCCCAGCGTGTCGATGCCGCGCGCCGCCGCCATCAGCACACCGAACAGGATCTGCGAGAGCATCGGCACGCCGCGGTCGATGCCCAGATCAGCCGAGGCCACCGGCCCGCACAGACGGCGTGCCAGCAGCAGCGGGAACGGCCGCGCCGGTGCCCAGGGGATCACCTTCGCCATGGTGTCGAACAGGGCGGCGGCCAGCGCCGGCCGCGGGTCGGGCTGCAGCGGCCGGGCACGGCCGCGCGCCTGCATGCGGGCGAACAGGGCCTCGGCCTCGGGCATGCCCTCGACCATCAGCTCGCGGTCGATGCCCACCAGGTGGGCCATCACGTTCCAGGTATGCAGCACCGCCTGCTCGTCCTCGGTCGACAGGCCGACGCCGAGCGTGCGCAGGCCACGCAGGTAGACATAGCCGAAGGTCAGCAGCGTGTAGGCCTGCTCCTCCTGGTTGCAGGGCAGGCCGCGCGTCGCAACGTCCCAGCCGTGGCCGAACAGCGTGCGGTGCATGTTCGGGTGGCCGCTCAGCGCCGCCAGCGGCGCCACCGCGGCCGGGGCGGCCCGGCCCTCGGCGGCCGCCTGCAATCGCGCCACGGCCTGCTGCGGGCTGGAGTGCAGGATCAGGTTGCGCACGGTGGCGTGAATCAGCCGCACCTTGAGCACCTGCGCCACGCCACCGCCAGCCGCTGCGGTCAGTCCGCCCTTCATCATCACCGGGAAGATCATCGCGGCGGTGCTGCGGATGCGGTAGTCGGTGCGCTGCTCGAGCTGCCCGGTGGTGTGCAGCACCTCGGCGAGGTCGGGCACCACGTAGCACTCGGGCAGGCTGGCGCAGAACAGCAGCGTGCACGAGAGCACGCCCTGGTCGAAGAAGATCGCCTCGGCGCGCGCGATCTTCGCGCGGTCGGCCCAGTCGGGCAGCGCCTGCGCGCTGGCCACGAAATGCTGCAGGGCATCGGCGATGGCTGCCGGTACGTCCTTGGGGTCGGCGCGCCAGTTCGTCAGCTGGCCGTTGTCCTGCCATTGCGAGATCACGCGTGTCACGAGTGACAGCCGCTCCCACTGCGCGCCGTGCGCCGCTTCCAGTTCGGCGGCCGAGGCCTGGTGAGGCAGCTCGGCCCAGGGGCCGACGATGTCGGCGATGGTCTGGTCGGCCAGCGCATCGGCCCGGGTTCGGGCGCGCTCGAGCAGTTCGTCGGGCACGGCGCTGGAAGGCAGCATCGCGGTTTGTCCTGGGTTCTTGTTGTGGGCGCTGCCCCGCAGGACAGCGAGCGCGGACGGTAGCGGATCCCGGGCGCAACACGCAAGCGAAATCCATCACGGCGCGGCCACCGCTGCCGCCCGGCTTCAGGCGGCCACCGGGCGGATCTCGATGCGCTTCGTGTCGGCGTCCCGCTCGCGGGCGCGCAACTGGCCGCAGCCCGCCTCCACGTCCTGTCCGGCCGACTGGCGCAGACGCGCCAGCACGCCGCGGTGATTGAGCGTGCGCATGATCTGGCCTGCGCGCTCGTCGCTGGGCCGGCGAAAGGCCAGGCCGTCGACCGTGTTGAACGGGATCATGTTCATGATCGCGTAGCGCCCGCGCAGCAGCGCGACGATGCCCTCGAGCTCGTCGTCGCCGTCGTTGACGCCCTCGATCAGCGTCCACTGGTACTGGATCGGGTAGCCGGTGGCGCGGGCGTAACGCTCGCCCTGCTCCACCAGCTCGGCCGGTTCGTAGCGCGGCGCGCGCGGCAGCAGTTCGGCGCGCAGCGCTGCCTTGGTCGAATGCAGCGACAGCGCCAATGCCGGCTTCACGCGGCCTTGCGGCAGCCGCTCGAAGGCGCGCGGGTCTCCCACCGTCGAGAACACCAGCGACTTGTGGCCGATGCCGCCGGCCGTGCCGAGCAGGTCGATCGCCTCGAGCACGTTGTCCAGGTTGTGTGCCGGCTCGCCCATGCCCATGAAGACCACCTTGCGCACCGCGCGCTGGCGGCGCGCCAGCGCCACCTGCGCGACGATCTCGGCGCTGCCGAGCTGGCGCAGCAGACCGTCGCGGCCGGTCATGCAGAACACGCAGCCGACCGCGCAGCCGGCCTGCGTCGACACGCACAGCCCGTCGCGGGGCAGCAGCACGCTCTCCACCGTCTGGCCGTCGGCGAGTTCGACCAGCAGGCGCTGCGAGCCGTCGCCGCCGCCGTGCGTGGAGCGGATGCGGGCCAGCGCATCGAGCTCGGCTTCGATGGCGGGCAGGGCCTCGCGCAGTTCCAGCGGGATCCAGTCCTCGAGCCGGCGCCGGCCGCTGCTCTGCGGCCTGGCCTGCGACCACAGGCGCAGCACGCGCTCCTCGTGGACGGGCTTGGCGCCCAGGGCGCGCAGGCGGTGGCGGATGTCGGCGATGCGCATGGCGCGCAAGCCTACTTCACTTCACGAACATCACCCGCATGCCGAGCTGACGGCCTTCGGCGCGATCGAGCACGGTGATGGTGGCCTGCCGCGGCCGGAAGCCGTCGGGCAGCGGCTGCGTGCCGCGCGCCACCTCGTGGCTGCCCACGCTGATGCTCAGCGGCTTGGAGACGACGCGCGCTTCGGCCGGCCCGGCGCCATCGCCGGTGATCGTGAGCTGCAGCACCGCGTTCATCGGCTTGGCGCCGGCGCCGCGTGTCAGCGCCACCTCGTAGAAGAGGCCCGCGCCCTTGCGCACGAAACGCGCGGCGCGCACCTCGATCGTGCCGCCGCGCGGGTCGGGCGGCAGCGCATCGGCGGTGAACTCGAGGTCCTGGCGCAGCTTCTCGGTGCCGGCCCGCGTGGCGGCCAGCTCATCGGCCAGGCGCTTCGACTCGGTCAGCGAGGCGTCGAGCCGCTTGGTGGCCTCGGCCAGATCGGCCGTCAGCCGTTGCCGCTGTGCGTCGGCCTGCTCGTACGCGTTGCGCAATTCGGTCGACGCAGAGGCGCTCAACCGCGGCGGCAGGTGCTTCTCCTGGACGTAGATCACCCCGGCCGCACCGGCCACGGCACCGAGCAGCAACAGGACCAGCCAGGGCGGCAGCGCCCAGCGCGAGCGCTGGCGGCCGTAGGACAGGACGACGGGTTTGGACGATCCAAACATCGGTGTCTTCTCGTGATTCTCAACAACCGCGCAGGGTAGCGCGCTTCGGCCCGACCCATGAAACACGATGTGGCCGGGTCGGATACCCTTGACGGATGAGCTCGCCCGACGCAGCACCGGCCCCCGTGAGCTTCGGCGAGGCGCTGCGCTTCTGGATGAAGCTGGGTTTCATCAGCTTCGGCGGGCCGGCCGGGCAGATCGCCATCATGCACACCGAACTGGTCGAGCGGCGCCGCTGGATCAGCGAGCAGCGCTTCCTGCATGCGCTGAACTACTGCATGGTGCTGCCCGGCCCCGAGGCGCAGCAGCTCGCCACCTACATCGGCTGGCTGATGCACCGCAGCTGGGGCGGCATCGTCGCGGGCGCCCTGTTCGTGCTGCCCTCGCTGTTCATCCTGATCGCGCTGAGCTGGGTCTACCTGCGCTTCGGCGACGTGCCGCTGGTGGCCGGCATCTTCTACGGCATCAAGCCGGCGGTGACGGCGCTGGTGCTGCACGCGGCGCATCGCATCGGCACGCGCGCGCTGAAGAACCGCTGGATGTGGGGCATCGCCGCGCTGGCCTTCGTGGCCATCTTCGCCTTCGACACGCCCTTCCCGGCCATCGTCGCCGCGGCGGCGCTGATCGGCCACATCGGCGCGAAGCGGGCGCCGCAGGTGTTCCGCCTCGGCGGCGGGCACGGTGATGCGCAGGCGAGTTACGGCCGCGCGTTGATCGACGACGACACGCCCCCGCCCGCGCATGCGCTGTTCTCGACGGCCCGGCTGGCGCGCGTGCTGGCCATCGGCATCGCGCTGTGGGCGCTATCGATGGGAGCCCTGGTCGCCGCGCACGGCCTGCACGGCACGCTGGCGCAGATGGGCTGGTTCTTCACCAAGGCCGCGCTGCTCACCTTCGGCGGCGCCTACGCGGTGCTGCCCTACGTCTACCAGGGCGCGGTGGAGACGCACCAGTGGCTGTCGGCCCCGCAGATGATCGACGGCCTGGCGCTGGGCGAAACCACGCCCGGCCCGCTGATCATGGTGGTGGCCTT
>CAZVLY010000103.1:0-12831 GCA_964628175.1 uncultured Piscinibacter sp.
AGTAGCTCTCGATGTTCTTCGGCAGGTCGAGGTGGGCGACGAAGCGCACGTCGGGCTTGTCGATGCCCATGCCGAAGGCGATGGTGGCGACCATCACGATGCCGTCCTCGCGCAGGAAGCGGTCCTGGTGGCGCTTGCGCACGTCGGCGTCGAGCCCGGCGTGGTACGGCAGCGCGGCGAGGCCTTCGTCGTTCAGCCAGGCGGCGGTCTCCTCGACCTTCTTGCGGCTCTGGCAGTAGACGATGCCGGCGTCGCCCTCGTGCTCGTCGCGCAGGAAGCGCAGCAGCTGCTTGCGCGCGTCGTCCTTCTCGACGATCGAATAGCGGATGTTCGGCCGGTCGAAGCTGCTGATGAAGATCCGCGCCGTCTGCAGCTGCAGCCGCGTGATGATGTCGGCGCGCGTCAGGTCGTCGGCGGTGGCGGTCAGCGCGATGCGCGGCACCTCGGGCCAGCGCTCGTGCAGCACGTTCAGGCTCAGGTAGTCCTCGCGGAAGTCGTGGCCCCACTGGCTCACGCAATGCGCCTCGTCGATGGCGAACAGGCTGAGCAGGCCGCGCTCGTGCAGCGAATCGAGCTGCGCCAGCATGCGCGGCGTGGTGATGCGCTCCGGCGCCGCGTACAGCAGCACGAGGCGGCCGCTCATCATCTCGCGCTCGATCTTCTGCGTGTCGTCCAGCGTCAGCGTGGAGTTGAGGAAGGCGGCGTGCACTCCGGCTTCCTCGAGTGCGCCGACCTGGTCGTGCATCAGCGCGATCAGCGGGCTGACGACGATCGCCACGCCCTGCTCGCGCCGGTGCCGCACGATCGCCGGCACCTGGTAGCACAGGCTCTTGCCGCCGCCGGTGGGCATGAGCACCAGCGCGTCGCCGCCGGCGCTGACGTGCTGGATGATGTCCTGCTGCTGGCCGCGGAAGGCGGGGTAGCCGAACACCTCGTTCAACACGGCGAGCGGGGCGAGGGCAGTGGCGGTCACGGTGGCAGGTTCGAGGCGGAGCCGCGATGTTACGGGACCCAGGTCAAGCGATGCCGCGGCGTCAGCCCCTACACTGCGCGCCGAACCAAGAACACGAAGGGGAGGGTCGACGATGGGTCGCACGAGAAGAGCGGTCGTGCTGGGTCTGGCTGCCTTGCTGGCCGCAGGCTGCGCCAGCGAAGTCAAGCGGGCGCCGGCCGAGCTGGCCACCGGCCAGCCCGAGCAGGGCCGGCGCTACGTCACCACCCTGGCCGTCGAAGCACGTCCCGAATCCGGCTATCCGCGCACCATCCGTGCCGGCACCGAGTTCGTGGTCGTCGGTCGCGTCGCGCAGGGCCTGGTGCTCAAGCCGACGCTGACCGTGCTGACGATCGAGGGCGCGCACATGCACGAGGCCTACGCCGTGCACCGCGACGGCCAGCTCGTCGGCTTCTACCTGCCGGTGGAGCGCGCCTACGCGGCGCTGCCGCTGCCGGCTTCCATGCCACTTCAGGAGAAGAACACACCATGACGAAGAACATCACCCGCCGCCTGGCCATCGTCGCGATCGCCGCACTGCTCGGCGCTTGCGCCAGCGGCCCCAAGCATGCCGAGATCCAGTCGAGCATCCCGGCGATGAAGGCCGGCGAGGGCCGGCTCTATGTGTATCGCGAGAGCAGCATGATGGGTGCGGCGATCCAGCCCAGCGTGCTGGTCAACGGCAAGGTGGCCGGCCAGTCCAAGCCGGGGGGCTTCTTCTTCGTCGACCTGCCGCCGGGCCCGGTGGAGGTCAGTACCTCCACCGAGGTCGAGAAGAAGCTCAGCCTCACGCTCGATGCGGGCCAGACACGCTATGTGCGCACCGTGATCGGCTTCGGCCTGCTGGTCGGCCGTGTCTACCCCGAGCTGGTTGACAACGCCGCTGGCGCCAAGGCCGTGGCCGAGACCAGCTACATCGGTGCGCCGCTGGCCAAGCCCTGATCAACCCGCTTCGGCGGAGATCACCGTGGTGGTGAACACGTAGGTGCGGTCGATGCTGCCGTCGGCGCCGAAGTCCACCGTCACGGTCAGCGTGCCGGGCACCACGCTCACGCCGATGCGGTTGTTCGGCAGCGTGATCGTCCAGTCGCCCTGGGTGGGCACACCGTTGGCGTCGTAGCTCACCGCGCCGTTGGTGGCGGTGGTGACGGTCCAGGTGCCATTGGGCAGCACCGCGTTCATGGTGTGCGTGCCGCTGCTGCTGCGCGCGGTGATCACGCCGCTGGTCGTGGTGATGCTGCGCGTGATGTCGATGCCGGTCAGCGTGAAGGTGCTGCTGCGCGCATTGCGCTGGCTGGTCACGACGATCTGCGGCGAGGTCCAGTGGTTCGTCGTCGTGGTGCTGGCGCCGCTGGTCACCACCGTCTGCGACAGCGTCGACGTGCCGTTGAGCGTCAACACGCGCTGCGGCAGGGTGATCACGATGCCGCTCGTGCTCGTGGTCACTTCCACCGCGCCGGCCGCGGCCGACACCACCGTCAGCGTGGCGCTGCCGTTCAGGCTGGCCGCGCCGGCGCTGCCGACACAGTTGGTGTAGGTCACGTTGTAGATCTCGCCGGCGTCGAGCTGGCCGTTGGTCAGGCTGCCCAGGCTGCCGCCGGTGGCCGTGAACACTGCCGTGCCGCCGCCGGCACAGTTGTAGGTCTGGCTCGCCGTGCCGCCGGCCACCACGGCCTGCGTGGTGCTGAGCAGCGTCGTCGCAGCATCCGTGGTCTCGCTGGGCACGACAGCGCTGTTGGCGCTCATCGCCTGCGCTTGCGATTCGGTCACGCCAGTGACCGGCGTGCCGGCGTCGTCGCCGCCGCCACCGCAGGCAGCCAGCAGCGCCAGCAAGGCGGCGGCAGGGATCAGGGCGAGGCGGGTGTTTGCGTTCTTCTTCATATCGGGCTCCTGAAAAAAGCGGGGTGGGATGAACCGGGGCCTCAACGCTGCGGCGCGAGACTGCGGCATTCGGGGCTGATCTTGTCGGACTGGCTGCGCAGGCATTCGCGCAGGCCGCGCTTGCCGGTGGTGCCGCAAGCGGACTTCACTTCCTGCGCGCAGCGCTCCATCACCGGCAGCGCCGCCTGGCAGGCGGAGGACAACTCGGACTGCTTGTCCTTCAGGCAAGTCATCAGACGTCCGCCGCCCGGCTGCACCGAGGCGCAATGCTTCTTCGCGTCGTCGCGGCAGGCGCCGGTGGGTGCATCGGCGGCAAACGCGACCGATGCGCCGATCAGCAGTCCCAGCGCGGCCAGCAGTTGGGGTGGCAATCGCATGTTTGGTTCCTCGTGCAGTGGCAGGTGCCCATTGAACGCGCCACGTGACGCGATGGAAGCACATGCGGCGCGACGAATTGCGACAGTTCTGCAATGCGCGGGAACAGGATGTTTCCGCGCCCTACACTGCCGCCGCATGAGCGCCAAACCGCTGGTCCTGATCGTCGACGACGACGCCGAGCTGTCGGCGATGGTCGCCGAGCTGCTGGGCCGCGAAGGCTGGGACGTGCACGCGGTGCTCACGGGTGGTGATGGCGAGCGCGCGCTCGCCGAGCGGCGCCCCGACGCGGTGCTGCTCGACGTCATGCTGCCCGATGCCAACGGTTACGACCTGTGCCGCCGCTGGCGCGCTGCGCAGCCCGGCCTCGGCCTGGTGATGTTCACCGCGCGCGGCGACCCGATGGACCGCGTGCTCGGCCTGGAGATCGGTGCCGACGACTACCTGGCCAAGCCCTTCGAGCCGCGCGAGCTGGTGGCGCGCGTGCGCGCGCTGCTGCGCCGCCAGGCGCCGGGCCGCGGCGACGGCGCGCTGCTGCGCTTCGAGGGCCTGAGCATCGACATGCTGCGGCGCGAGGTGCCCGCCGACACCAAGGTGGTCACGCTGACCAGCGTCGAATACAAGCTGCTCGCCGCACTGGCGCGCGCGCCGGGGCAGGCGCTGTCGCGCGAGGCGCTCAGCGAGGCGGTGCAGGCCGGCAGCTACAAGCCGCTGGACCGCACCGTCGACGTGCAGGTGGCGCGGCTGCGCCGCAAGCTGCGCGAGGCGAGCCCGGGCAAGGACTGGATCGACACGGTGCGTGGCGAGGGTTATGTCTTCGTACCGCGTTGAACGCGCGCAAGACGCATCGTGAAGCCGCCTCGCCTGGACAGCCTGTTCGCGCGCCTGCTGCTGCTGCAGGTGGCCGTGGCGGTGCTGCTGCTGCTGCTGTTCGGCCTGTTCGTCTACGTCGACCGCAACATGGCGGTGGCGCGGCTGGTGGCCGAGCGGTGGGCCCCGGCGCTGCGCCAGGCCACCGGCGTGGCGGGCGAACCGCCGGGCGCGCTGGCGCGTGAGCTGCCGCGCAACGAGAGCCGGCCTTCGCCAGCCTGGCGTGCGCCGCTCGCGGCGCCGCGCATGGTGGCGCTGAGCGAGGAACTCGCGCGCCACGGCATCCCGGTGCTCGACGCCGTCATCACCCGCGGCGAGCGCGGCCCGGTGCTGTGGCTGCAGCTGCGCACAGCCGCCGGTGCCGTGCCCTGGTTCGGCATCCGCGACATGGCACTGCTGCCGCGCGCGCCGGTCCGGCTGCTCTGGGCGGCGCTGATCGCCGTCCTGCTGCTGGCGGCGGTGAGCTGGTACTTCACGCGCCGGCTGACCCGGCCGCTGGAGGAACTGCGTGCGCGCATGCAGTCGCAGCGGCCCGGCGAGCCCACGCGCACGGCCGCGCCGATCGATGGCGCCTCGCCCGAGCTGGCCGCCATCGAGTCCGCCTACGACGAGCTGCTGCAGCGTTTCGAGCGCCACGAACGCGAGCGCGCACTGCTGCTGGCCGGCGTGTCGCACGACCTGCGCAGCCCGCTGGCGCGCATCCGCATGGCCGCCGGGCTGCTGCCCGAGGAGCCCGCTTCGGCGCACTGGCGCGAGGCGATCGTGCGCAACACCCAGGTGGCCGACCGGTTGATCGAGAGCTTTCTCGATCATGTGCGTGCCGGCGAGCTGTCGCTCGATCAGGAGGCCGACCTGGCCGCGCTCGCGCGCGCCGCCGCCGCGGCCACCGGCCACGGAGCAGCCGAACTGCAGGTCGAGACCCCGCCGACGCTGATCCTGGCACGCAGCCACCCGCTGCTGGTCGAGCGGCTGGTCGCCAACCTGCTCGACAACGCCTTCAAGCATGGCAAGCCGCCAGTGCAGCTGGTGGTGCGCGAGGAAGGCGGCTCGGCGCTGATCGAGGTCAGCGATGCCGGCGCCGGCGTGCCGCAGGCGCAGCGCGAGGGCCTGCTGCAGGCCTTCGCCCGCGGCGACGCGGCGCGTGGCACGCCGGGCACGGGCCTGGGCCTGGCGATCGTGGCGCGGGTGGTGGCGCGCATGGGCGGCACGCTGGAGTTCGCGCGGCGCGACGGCCGCCACGTCGTCAGCGTGCGGCTGCCGCGGCACCCCTGATCGGGGGAAGCCGGCGGCTCCCCCGAGGAGCCCCGTGCCGGGGGAGGGTGCGGCGGTGCACGCAGGGCGATAATCGCGTCACATCAGCCCCGAACCCTCATTTTTCCCCAGCGGAGAGCGCAGCATGGCCTCGTTGAACAAAGTCCAGATCATCGGCAACCTCGGCCGCGACCCCGAGGTGCGCTACACGCCCAACGGCAACGCGGTGTGCAACGTCAGCGTGGCCACCACGCGGCAGTGGAAGAACAAGGAATCCGGCGACAAGCAGGAAGAGACCGAATGGCACCGCGTGGTCTTCTACGACCGCCTGGCCGAGATCGCCGGCGAGTACCTGAAGAAGGGCCGCTCGGTCTATGTCGAAGGCCGCCTGAAGACGCGCAAGTGGACCGACAAGGAAGGCAAGGAGCAGTACACCACCGAGGTCATCGCCACCGAGATGCAGATGCTCGGCGGCCGTGAAGGCATGGGCGGCGGCGGTGGCGGCGGCGGCGACGACCGCGGCGAAGAGTACGGTGGTGGCGGCGGTGGCGGCGGACAGCGCCAGGCCCCGGCCGCGCGCCCGGCGGCCAGCAGGCCCGCCGCCTCGAAGCCGGCCACCGGCTTCGACAACATGGACGACGACATCCCGTTCTGACGGGCGCCGTGATCCGGCTTCATCAATTCGCGCCGGCGTTCGGGCTGCCGAACGCCAGCCCGTTCTGCATGAAGCTGGAGACCTACCTGCGCATGGCGGGCCTGCCCTACGAGCTGGTCAACAGCGGCGACGTGCTGCGCGCGCCGAAGGGCAAGCTGCCCTTCATCGACGACGACGGCACCCGGGTCGCCGACACCAGCTTCATCATCGAGTACCTGAAGGGCCGCTACGGCGACCCGCTCGACGCAGGGCTCGCGCCCGAGCAGCGTGCCGTGGCGACCGCCTTCCAGCGCCTGCTGGAAGAGAACCTGTACTGGGCGGTGGTGCAGACCCGCTGGATCGAGGACGCCGGCTGGCCGAAGACCCGCGAAGCCTTCTTCGGCGCGCTGCCCGTGCCGCTGCGCTGGATCCTGCCGCCGCTGGCGCGCCGCGGCCTGCGAACCGAGATGCGCGGCCACGGCATGGGCCGCCACAGCGCGGCGGAGATCCGCGCCATCGGCTGCCGTGATGTCACGGCCGTCGCCGACTTCCTCGCCGACAAGCCCTTCATGCTCGGCGAAGCGCCCACCTCGCTCGACGCGAGCGCCTACGCTTTCCTGGCCAACCTGCTGTGGGCGCCGGTCGACTCGCCGATCCAGCGCCACGCCCGCACACGGCCGACGCTGGAGGCCTACTGCCAGCGCATGAAGGCGCGTTACTACGCCTGAGCCGCGATCACGCCGAGCCGGGCCGCATCACCTGCCTGGCCACTTCGGCCGCCTCGCCGCCCTCGGCCGCGAGCATGCGGGCCACGCCCTGCCGGTCGGCGGTGCCGCGGTTCTGGCTGACCTTCCACTTGCCCGCCAGCGCCTCGATCTCGATCTCGATGCCGACGATGGCCTTCAGTGTCGCGTCGATGTAGTCGCGCGGGGCATCGTCCACCGCCCAGGGCTTGTCGCGCTTCGCCTCGTGCGTGGCCGTCAGGCGCGACACCAGCGCATGCAGATGCGCTGCATCGTCGTTCGCGCGCAGCCGGCCGCGCGCCTGCACCATGATGTAGTTCCAGGTCGGCACCACCTTGCCGTGCTCGGCCTTGCTGGCGTAGCCGCTCGGGCTCACGTAGGCCTGCGGGCCCTGGAACACCACCAGCACCGGCGTGCCCGCCGCCTCGCGCCACAGCGGGTTGGCGCGCGCCACGTGGGCGATCAGCGTGCCGTTCGGCGCCGGGGCCGCGTCGACCATGAAGGGGATGCTGTTCGCCTGCAGCCCGTCGGGGCCGTGGCTCACCAGCAGGCCCAGCGGGTGCGCCGCCATCAGTGCATGCATGACCTCGACGCGTGTCTCCTCGAAGTGCTTGGGCAGGTACATGCTCAGCCTTCCACCGTGACCGGTTCGCAGCGCACCTCGCTGCGCACCGAGTTGGCGATGAAACACTCCTCGTGGGCCGCGTGGTGCAGCCGCGCGATCTCGGCGCCGTCGGGGCGCTTCTCGCCGGCGAAGCGCACGGCCGGGCGCAGCGTCACCCTGGTGATCGCCACGCGGCCGCGCTCGTCCCTGGCCATCGTGCCGACGGCCGCATCGCGGTAGTCGTCGACCACCCAGCCGGCGCGGCAGGCGAGGTCGAGGAACCACAGCATGTGGCAGCTCGACAGCGACGCGACGAAGGCTTCCTCGGGGTCGACCGCGCTGGCGTCGGAGTAGGGCTCGCGCACCGAGTGCGGCGAGGAGGAGCCGGCCACGACGGCGCCGCCGTCGAAGTGCATCTCGTGGCGCCGGCTGTAGCGGCGGTCGCTGAAGGGCTGTTCGCCGCGCTGCCAGTGCACGGTGGCGAAGTGGTCGGACATGGCGGGCTCCGGGTTCGCGGAAAGCCCGATTCTGCCGCCAGAACTCAGTGAAGCAGCGTCGTGGCGGCGGGGGCGCCGGGCATGCGGCGCCGCTCGACCCAGCGCGCCGACCAGGTCAGGAAGTCGTTGGCCGGCATCGGCTTGCCCATGTGGTAACCCTGGGCCTGGTCGCAGCGAAGGTCGCGCAGCAGGTCCCAGGCCTTGGCGTCTTCCACGCCTTCGGCGACCACGATCAAGTCCAGCGTGTGCGCCATGTCGATGATGGACTGAACGATCCTGGCCTGCTTCGGATCGCCCTCCATGGCCATCACGAAGGACTTGTCGATCTTCAGTTCGTCGACCGGCAGGTTGCCGAGCTGCGCGAACGAGGAGTGGCCGGTGCCGAAGTCGTCGATCGACAGCTTGAAGCCCATGCCCGACAGGCGCTCGAGCGTCTCCAGCGAGCGCTGCGGGTCGTCCATGATCGCGCTCTCGGTGATCTCCAGGCAGAAGGCCTCGGCCGGCACGCGGTGCTTGAGCAGCAGGCGCTCGAACTTGGCCGGCAGGTCCTGGTCGAGCAGGTCGCGCGTGGACAGGTTGACCGACAGCACCAGCACCGTGCCGTCGGCGTGCAGGTCGCGCCAGGCCTGCGCCGAGGCCTCGAACACCCACAGGGTCAACTGGCGGATGAAGCCGGTCTGCTCGGCAAAGGGGATGAACTGCATCGGCGGCACCAGGCCGCGGGTAGGGTGCTGCCAGCGAAGCAGCGCTTCAGCGCCCACCACCGCACCGGTGCCCAGCGCCAGCTTGGGCTGCAGGAACAGGCGCAGCTCGCCGAGGTCGACCGCCTGGCGCAGCTCGCCGAGCAAGGACAGGGTCTGCGCACTGGCGGCGTCCAGCCCCGGGTCGTACATCAGCGCGCCCTGGTGGCGCTGCTTGGCGGCGTACATCGCCACTTCGGCGCGGTTGATCAGCGTGTCGGCGTCGGCCGCGTGCTCGGGCCAGCAGGCGATGCCGATGCCCGCGCCCATGTCGACCTTCTGTTCCTGCAGCGTCAGCGGCTGCTCGAAGGCGCGCGCGATGCGCTGGGCCACCGAGTCGGCCAGCGCCGCGTCGCCCGAGCGCAGCAGCACCGCGAACTCGTCGCCCGACAGGCGCGCGACGAGGTCGCCGTCGCGCATCACCTGTTGCGTCAGGCGCTCGCCCACGGCCTGCAGCAGCAGATCGCCGAAGTGGTAGCCGAGCACGTCGTTGACATGCTTGAAGCGGTCGAGGTCGAGCATCAGCACGGCCACCGGCGCCCGCGAGTCGGCCGCGTCGGCGATGGCCTGCGCCACGGCCTTGCCGAACTGCGCGCGGTTGGGCAGCCCGGTGAGCGCGTCCCAGTAAGCCAGGCGCAGGATCTGCTCCTGCTTGTCGGCCACGCTGACGCGCATGTTCTCGAACGACTGCGCGAGGTGGCCGATCTCGTCGCTGCGGCCCAGGCCGCGCATCGGCGTGTCGTAGTCGCCCGAGCCGAGCCGCTCGGCGGCCTGCGCGAGCTTGCGCAGCGGCGTGGTGACGCGGCCCGCCGTGTACAGGCTGCCGAGCGCGAAGACGCCGAAGCCCAGCAGCGTGATGGCGATCAGGCCGTACTGCAGGTCGCGCGGCGTGCGGGTGGCCGCGTCGATGGACAGCGACACCAGCCCCAGCACGGCGGCGCCCGGCTCCGCGCCGGAGCGTTGCTCCCCCAGCGCCGTCAGCCAGCGTCCGCGCACGCCGAGTTCTTCGCCGTTGACGACCACCGAGCTCATGCCCTGGGGCTGCGCCGGCCACTCCTGCTCGGCCAGGCGCTGCGCGGCCGCGGCGGACAGCGTGCTGAGCATGCTGCGCCACGGCGCGTCGGCATGCTCGCGGGTGAGCAGCGTCAGGTGGAGCGCCGAGAGCTGCCGCATGTCCTTGCCGAGCCGTTCGTCGAGCGGGAAGCCCATGGCCACCCAACCCACCTGCAGCGGCGCCTTCACCGGCACCAGCACCAGCTGGTGCGGCCGGCCCTGCACGAGCACCAGGCCGCTGGCATGGTCCGGGCGGGCCGCCAGCGCGGTGGCGGCGGGGGCGATGTCGGTGCGTTCCATGCCGTGGCCGGCAGTGGCGATCAGCGAGAAATCGGTGCCCAGCAAGGCCACCTCGGTGGCGCCGATGCGTTCGCCGTGGTTCTCGAGCACCGAGCCGATGGTCGGCCGGTCGCCCGACAGCACCGCCTCGCGGAAGCCGTAGTCGGCGGCGAGCACGCGGGCGGCTTCGGTCAGCGTCTGGGCACGCTGGTCGAGCAAGGCCTTCAGCACACGCTCGCCGACCGCCAGCTGGTCGGGCAGGGCACTGCGTGCGTGCTTGTTCAGGCCGACGTTGATGGCGCTGAAGCTGGCGATCTGCACCAGCGCCAGCAGGCCGAGGAACAGCGCGACCACGCGCGCGCCCAGCGAGCCGTGGAACCAGCGGGTGGCGCGGTGCTGCGCAGCGCTCATGGCGCGGCGTCCACGGCCAGCTGCACCGTCTCGCGCTGCTCGCTGCCGCCGAGCTGCAGGCTGTGCACGACGGGCGCGCTGTTGGCCGGCAGGCCCGGGTGCCAGGTCGCCAGGCGGTAGGCGCCGGCGGGTGCGCCGTCGATGCGCGCGCTGCCGTCGGCCGCGGTGCGCGCGAACCAGGGCGTGTCGGCCACCACCACCCAGGCGGCCATGCGGTCGTGGATGTTGCAGCCGAGCACGGCCAGGCCGGGCTTGTCGAAGACGACCGGCGCGGCCGGCACGCCGGCGTAGAGCTTGAGCTCGAAGGTCTTGGCCTGCGAGAACGAGTAGACGTGGTGACGCACCGTGTCGAAGTTCGGGAAGGCCACCCGGGTGCCCACCGTGATCAGCGTCACGCGCGGGTTGAACTGCCGCTTGGCCTGCGAGATCTCGACATCGGGCAGCGGCTTCACCGGCGCCTTGCCGCTGGCCGGTTCGAGCATCACGACGGCGTCGGCCAGCGGCTTGCCCGCCGCGTCGGTGACGGACACGCTCAAGGGCGCCGCCTGCGCGAGCGAGGTGGCGGCGGCGAACGACAGGGCGAGGCGGACGGCGGACATGAAGGGCACGGGTGCGGCAGGGCCGGGGCGGGCGAGTCGATGCCCCCTCGGGGACACCGCATGATGACTATCGGAAGCGCAGACCGGGACTTGAGTTCGGTCAGGTGCCGTGGTGCATGTCACGCCTGTGCGGGCTTTTAGACGGGTGCTTACCGTTCTTCACCCCTGCGCCGGGCGTCGCTGGCTAGCCTTGCGGCCCATGTCGTACCTTGCCTCTCGCCGCCGCCTGACCACCCTGTGGCTGGCGGCCCTCGTGTCCGCCTGCGGTGGCGGCGGTGACACCGCCACGCCGGAAGTCAATGCCGGTGCGCCGGTGCCAGCTCCTGCACCGGCCCCTGCACCTGCACCTGCACCTGCCCCTGCACCTGCACCTGCACCTGCACCTGCCCCTGCCCCTGCCCCGGCACCGGCACCGGCACCGTCGGCCGACACCACCTGCGCCTTGCCCGATTTCGTGGCCAGCACGCTGGCGCGCGTCAACCAGCTGCGTGCCGCCGGCGCCAGCTGCGGCGCGCGCGGCAGCTTCGCGCCGGCCGGGCCGCTGAGCTGGAGCACGCAGCTCACGCAGGCCGCCGCGGCGCATTCGCAGGACATGGTGACGAACAACTTCTTCTCGCACACCGGCTCGAGCGGCAGCACGCTGAGCACGCGCGTCAATGCCACCGGCTACGCCTGGAGCGCCCTGGGCGAGAACATCGCTGCCGGCTACAGCACGGTGAACATCGTGATGGACGGCTGGATGGGCAGCGACGGCCACTGCGCGAACATCATGAACCCGAACTTCACGCAGATCGGCATGGCGTGCATCAAGGGAACCTCGGCCAACGCCTACCCGAGCTACTGGACGATGGACCTGGCGCGGCCGCGCTGAGTCAAACGAGCGCGGCGTCGATGACGCCGCCGCCCAGGCACACTTCGCCGTCGTAGAGCACCGCCGATTGCCCTGGCGTGACCGCCCATTGCGGCGCGCCGAAACGCAGCGAGAAGGCCTTCTCGCCCTCGCCCTCGAAGCTGCAGGCCGCATCGGCCTGCCGATAGCGGGTCTTCGCGCCGAACGCGCCCGCCGCAGGCGGCGCGCCGGCCACCCAGCTCGCATCGTCGGCGTGCAGCGCCGGCGAGAGCAGCCACGGGTGGTCGTGCCCCTGCACCGCATAGAGCGTGTTCGTCGCCATGTCCTTGCGCGCCACGAACCAGGGCTCGTGCTCGCTGCCGCCCTTGGCCGCGCCGCGCTCCTTCAGCCCGCCGATGCCGATGCCCTTGCGCTGGCCCAGCGTGTAGAAGCTCAGGCCCACGTGCTCGCCAATCGTGCGGCCGCGATCGTCCTTGATGGGGCCGGGCGTGTTGGCGAGGTAGCGGTTGAGGAACTCGCGGAACGGCCGCTCGCCGATGAAGCAGATGCCGGTCGAGTCCTTCTTCTTCGCGTTCGGCAGGCCGATCTCCTCGGCGAGGCGGCGTACTTCGGTCTTGGGCAGTTCGCCCACCGGGAACAGCGTCTTCGCCAGCTGCGCCTGGTTCAGCCGGTGCAGGAAGTAGCTCTGGTCCTTCAGCGGGTCGAGGCCCTTGAGCAGCTCGAACGTTCCGGAGCGTTCGCGCACCCTGGCGTAGTGCCCGGTGGCGATCTTCTGCGCACCCAGGCGCATCGCGTGGTCGAGAAAGGCCTTGAACTTGATCTCGGCGTTGCACAGCACGTCGGGGTTGGGCGTGCGGCCGGCCTGGTATTCGCGCAGGAACTCGGCGAACACGCGGTCCTTGTAGTCGGCGGCGAAGTTGACGTGCTCGATCTCGATGCCGATCACGTCGGCCACCGCCGCGGCATCGACGAAGTCGACGTTGCTCGAGCAGTACTCGGAGTCGTCGTCATCCTCCCAGTTCTTCATGAAGATGCCGACCACCTCGTGCCCCT
>CAZVLY010000104.1:0-12815 GCA_964628175.1 uncultured Piscinibacter sp.
GCGTGATGATCACGCAGCGCAACCTGATGACGATGGGGCTGAGCTACTTCGTCGACGTCGACGCGGTGTCGCCCGGCGATGCGATCGTCTATGCCGCGCCGATGTCGCACGGCGCCGGGCTGTATGCGATCCCGCACCTGATGGCCGGCGCGCGGCACGTGGTGCCGGCCTCCGGCGGCGTCGACCCGGCCGAGCTGTTCGCGCTCGGCGCGCAGCTCGGCGCGCTGTCGACCTTCGCCGCGCCGACCATCGTCAAGCGCCTGGTCGACCACGCCGAGCAGGCCGGCCTCGGGCCGGACGACGCGGCACGCTCCTTCAAGACCATCGTCTACGGTGGCGCGCCGATGTACGGCGCCGACATCGAACGTGCGCTGCGCGTGATGGGCCCGCGCTTCGTGCAGATCTACGGCCAGGGCGAGACGCCGATGGTGGCCACCGCGCTGTCGCGCGCACACCTGGCGGACGCGGCGCATCCGCGCCACCTCGAACGCATCGCCTCGGTCGGCGTGGCGCAGACGCCGGTGCGCATCCGCATCGCCGACGCGCAGGGGCGCGAGCTGCCCACCGGCGAGATCGGCGAGGTGCTGGTGCAGGGCGACAGCGTGATGGCCGGCTACTGGCGCAACCCCGAGGCCACTGCCGCGGCGATCCGCGACGGCTGGCTGTTCACCGGCGACGTGGGCTGTCTCGATGCCGACGGCTTCCTGACGCTGAAGGACCGCAGCAAGGACCTGATCATCAGCGGCGGCTCGAACATCTACCCGCGCGAGGTGGAGGAGGTGCTGCTCACGCTGCCCGGCGTGGCCGAGGCGGCCGTGGTCGGCGCGCCCGACGCCGAGTGGGGCGAGGTGGTGGTCGCCTTCGTCGTGGCGCAGTCCGGCGCCGCGATCACGCCCGAGTCGCTCGACGCGCACTGCCTGGCGCAGATGGCGCGCTTCAAGCGGCCCAAGCGCTACGTGATGGTGGCCGAGCTGCCGAAGAACAACTACGGCAAGGTGCTGAAGACGGCGCTGCGCGAGCGGCTCACGCCGCCGCGCCCGACAGCCTGAACACCGCCACCGCCTGCACCAGCTGACTGGCCTGGACCTTCAGGCTTTCGGCTGCGGCCGCGCTCTCCTCGACCAGCGCGGCGTTCTGCTGCGTCACCTGGTCCATCTGGCTGACGGCCTCGCCGATCTGCTGCACGCCGCTGCTCTGCTCGGTGCTGGCGCTGCTGATCTCGCCGACGATGTCGGTGACGCGCTGGATCGCGCCGACGATCTGCTGCATCGTCGAGCCCGCCTGGCCGACCAGCGTGCTGCCCTGCTCGACCTGCTCGACGCTGGCGGTGATCAGGCTCTTGATCTCGCGGGCGGCGGCGGCGCTGCGTTGCGCGAGGCTGCGCACCTCGGCGGCCACCACCGCGAAGCCGCGGCCCTGCTCGCCGGCGCGCGCGGCTTCCACCGCGGCGTTCAGCGCCAGGATGTTGGTCTGGAAGGCGATGCCGTCGATCACGCCGATGATCTCCACGATGCGCCGTGAGCTCTCGTGGATGCCCTGCATGGTGTCCACCACCTGGCTGACGACGCTGCCGCCCTGGCGTGCGACTTCGGACGCGCCGCGCGCGAGCTGGTCGGCCTGGCGCGCGTTGTCGGCGTTCAGGCTGACCGTCGAGCCGAGCTGCTCCATCGAGGCGGCGGTCTGCTGCAGTGCGCTGGCCTGCTCCTCGGTGCGCTGGCTCAGATCGGTGTTGCCCGGTGCGATCTGCGCACTGGAGGTGGCCAGGATTTCGGCGTGGCCGCGCCCCGCGCCGACGACGCCGGCCAGGCGCGTGTTCATCTCGCCCAGCGAGCGCAGCAGGTCGCCGACTTCGTCGCGGCCGCTGGCCTCGATGCGCGTCGACAAGTCGCCTTCGGCGACCCGGCGCGACAGATCGACGGCCCGCGCCAGCGGCACGGTGACCGAGCGCGTCAGCAGCCAGGCGAAGCCGGCCCCGACGAGCAGTGCGCACAGGCCCAGCAGCAGCATCATCGACTCGGCCGAGCGGATGGTGTCGGTCACCGCCTCGCCGCGTTCGCGGGCCAGCTTCTTCTGCAGCGTGGCCAGCACCACGGTGTGCTGCTGCAGCTCGTCGAGCAGCGGCAGCGTTTCGGATTGCATGCGCTGCGTCGCCGCGTCGCGCTGGCCGCTGCGCAGCTCGGCGTCGACGCGCTGGAACGACGCGACGTAGCGCCCGCGTGCCTCCTGGATCTGCGCGAGCAGGCCCTTGGCGTCGCTGCGGTGAACGAGCTTGACCAGCGTCTCGATCGCGGCCGTGGCCTGCTGGCGATTGGCCTCGATGCGCTCGCGCGCCGCGGCCTGCCGCGCCGGGTCGGTGAGGATCAGCAGTTCCATGGTGCGGCGCGCGTTGGCGCGGGTGGCGCCTTCCAGCGAGGACACCGCCTCGGCCTTGGTCCAGTCCTCGTCGACCAGCCGGTCGGTGGCGTCGCCCACCGATTCGAAGCGCAGCGTCGCCACCGCCACGATGATGCCGAGCAGCAAGAGCACGCAGCCAAAGGCCAGGGCCATGCGCACGGAGAGTCGAAGGTTTTGCAGGAAGGTCATCACGTTGTCCAGGTGAGCCGGTACGGCATGTGCCGGCGTCATCGGCGGCGGCCGGCATGCCTTGATGGCTGCGCGTCGCGCCGCTTGCGCTGGCTCAAATGCCGTCGATATTCGGGTCAAAGACCCTGGCGACGTCGTGTGATCCAGTCGTCGACCTGCTCGTCGAGCACCTCCAGCGGCAGCGCACCGCCGGCCAGCAGCATGTCGTGGAAATCCTTCAGCGCCTGCGCGTCGAAACGTGCGCCGAGCGCCTGCTGCGCCCGCGCCCGCGCTGCCTGCAAGCGCATCAGGCCCACCTTGTACGAGCAGGCCTGGGCCGGCCAGACGATGTAGCGCTCGATCTCCGATACCGCGGCGGCCCGCGGCGTGCCGGACTTGCCGACCATGTAGTCGATGGCCTGCTCGCGCGTCCAGCGCTTGTAGTGGATGCCGGTGTCGACGACCAGGCGCACGGCGCGGAACAACTCGGCCTGCAGCCGGCCGAGGTTGCCGAACGGATCCTTCTCGTAGAAGCCCATCTCCTGGCCCAGCCATTCGGCATAAAGCGCCCAGCCTTCCATGTAGGCGGTGAAGGGCAGCACCTTGCGGAAGGTCGGCACGCCCTGCAGTTCCTGGGCGATGGCAATCTGGAAGTGGTGGCCGGGCACGCCTTCGTGGATGGCCAGGGTGCGCATGCCGAACTTCGGCGTTTCGGCCATGTCGCGCAGGTTGGCGAAGAAGACGCCGGGTCGCGTGCCGTCCATCGCCGGCGCGTTGTAGTAGGCGCCGGGCGCCGTCTTGTCCTTGAATGCGGGCACGCGGCGCACTTCGATGGGAGCCTTCGGCAGGCGCCCGAACAGCGCCTTCGAGCGCTCGAGCTGCTCGCGAAGCAAGGCCGTGTAGTCGGCCAGGGCGGCGCGCCGCCCGTCGTCGTCGTCCGGGTAGAGGAAGCGCGGCTCCCGCGCCAGGCGGGCCAGCGCCTGCGCCACGGTCTCCTGCGGGTGCAGCTCCGACTGCGCGAGCAGGATCGCCTTCATCTCGGCCTCGATGCGCGCCACTTCCGCCAGACCCAGGTCGTGCACTTCCTGCGGCGTCATCCGCGTGCTGGTCTGCTCGCGCAGCAGGTGGCGGTAGTAGGCGTCGCCGTCGGGCAGCTTCCACAGGCCGTCGTCGCGGGAGGCGCGCGGCAACTGCTGTTCGACAAAGGCGATCAGGCGGTGGTAGGCGGGCACCACGCCGCCCTCGAGCGCCTTCGCGCAGCGCGCCAGCAGCGTCTCGCGTTCGGCGGGTGCCAGCTCGGCCAGCGCGGCCAGCCGGCTGGCGAAGTGCGTGTACAGCGGGTTCTCGGCGATGGGCTTGCCGGCGAACTCGCGCATGCCGGAGAGCACCCGCTCGATCACGAAGCGCGGCGGGATGACGCCGATCTGCTGGCGCCTTTCCAGCCCCTCGATCACCTGGTCGAACTTGCGCCCGATCTCGCCCAGCCGCGAGAGGTAGTCCTCGGCGCCGCGGCGGTCGGTGATGGCGTGCGAGTTGATGAGGAAGTCCGGCGTCTGGTTCTGCACGCCCCAGAGCTGCTCGACCGGGTAGTCGTGGAAGAGGAAGCGCTCCCCCTCGACGCGGCTTTCGAGGAACCACGCGAGCACGCGCGCCGACAGCTTCTGCGACGGCGTCTGTGCGGCGCTGTCGTAGGCCTTCAGCTCGGCCAGGCGCTGGCGCGCCCGCGCGGCGTCGCGCTCGGTCTTCGCGATGGAGAGGTCGTCGAGGTGCGCGTTGTGCCGGCGGTAGCCGAACTGCTCGGCGATGCCGATGTCGGTCAGCAGCTCCGGCCGGTCCAGCGCCTCTTCGATGAAGACCTTCTCGAAGAACAGGTCGAGGCTGAACGGGCGGAACCAGACCAGGTTGACGACGAACACCGTCCCGGCGAGCAGCAGGGCCGCCAGCGCGGCGCCGGCGACCTTCGGGACTGACTTGGGCATCGGGCCAGCTTAACGCAGCCGCTCCCCCGCGAACGAGGGGTCGGAAAACCCGGGGGCGCAAGGTCGATCCGCCTTGACGGAACCGGGGATCCGTGAAGAAATGGGCATTCGTCCCTTCTGACGGAGGAGGGGCAGAACCGACCCACAGCGTTGCCTCGGTCCGATCGGCCGGCGGCACACCCCTAGGAGAAGCAGAACATGAGGACTCCCAACCTGAACCGCCGCTGGGCGATGCCGCTGGCATCGTTGCTGTCGGCGGTACTGGCCGCCTGCGGTGGCGGTGGTTCGACGGACGACGCGACGCGTGTCGCGCCGCTGGCCGTCAAGGTCGATGCGCCGACCATCGGCAAGGAGGTCGCCGCCCGGGTCGACCAGACCTCCAACCGCGCCTCCAACCGCCTGTACATCGTGCAGCTCGCCGAAGCCCCCGCGGCCGCCTACGAAGGCGGCATCGCCGGCTACAAGGCCACCAAGCCCGCACAGGGCAAGAAGCTCGATTCGAGCAGCCCCGACGTCAGCAGCTACGTCGGCTACCTGAACGCGCGCCACGACACCCTGCTGGCCTCGGTGGGCGGCGCACGCAAGGCCTACAGCTACGGCTACGTGTTCAACGGCTTCGCCGCCGAACTCACCGAGATGCAGGCCGCCAAGCTCGCGATGAGCGGCGGCGTGATCTCGGTCACCAAGGACGAGAAGCGCAAGCTCGACACCGCCACCACGCCGGCCTTCCTCGGCCTGAGCACCCCCGGCGGCTTCTGGAGCACCGCCGGCAAGGGCGAGGGCGTGGTCATCGGCATCGTCGACAGCGGCATCTGGCCGGAGCACCCGAGCCTGTCCGACCGCACCGACACCAACGGCAACGGCACCCAGGACGGCAAGCTCGGCTACCAGCAGATCCCCGGCTGGAACGGCAAGTGCACCCCGGGCGAGGCTTTCAATGCCAGCGACTGCAACCAGAAGCTGATCGCCGCGCAGTACTACAACGCCGGCTACGGCGGCAACGCGGGCGTGAAGGCGAACTTCCCGTACGAGTTTGCGTCGCCGCGCGACTTCGACGGCCACGGCACCCACACCGCGACCACCGCGGGCGGCAACCAGAATGTGCAGGCCACCGGCCCGGCATCGGTGTTCGGCAAGGTCAGCGGCATCGCGCCGCGCGCGCGCATCGCGGCCTACAAGGTCTGCTGGGGCAACGGCCTCGAGGGCGGCTGCTTCAGCACCGACTCGGTCGCGGCCATCGACCAGGCCGTCGCCGACGGCGTGGACGTCATCAACTTCTCCATCAGCGGCTCGCAGACCAACTTCCTCGACCCGGTGGAAGTGGCCTTCCTGTTCGCGGCCGATGCGGGCGTGTTCGTGGCCGCCTCGGCCGGCAACAGCGGCCCGGCCAGCTCGACGGTGGCGCACCCCAGCCCGTGGCTGACCACGGTGGCGGCGGGCACGCACAACCGCGAGGTGAACGGCTCGGTGACGCTGGGCAACGGCGCCACCTACGCCGGGGCCTCTTCGGCGGCAACGGGCGTCGGGCCCGCGCCGCTGGTGCGCTCCATCGACGCCGGCCTGGCCGGTGCGGACGCGACGGCGCTGGCGCTGTGCTTCACGGCGGAAGAGAACGGCGGATCGGCCGTGCTCGACCCGGCCAAGGTGGCCGGCAAGATCGTCGTGTGCGATCGCGGCGTGAACGCGCGTGTGTCCAAGAGCACGGCGGTGCAGGCGGCAGGCGGTGTGGGCATGGTGCTCGTGAACACCGGCATCAACTCGCTGAATGCCGACTTCCACGCGGTGCCGACGGTGCACCTGCAGAGCACCGATCGGGCGGCAGTGAACGCCTATGCGGCCACCGCCGGCGCCACGGCGAGCATCTCGCCGAGCGTGCTTTCGACCATGGCTGCGGCGCCCTTCACCGCGTCGTTCTCGTCGCGCGGCCCGCTGCTGGCCGGCGGCGGCAGCCTGCTCAAGCCGGACCTGATCGCGCCGGGGCAGGACATCCTCGCCGGCGTGGCACCGCCGAACTACGGCGGCCGCCTGTTCGACCTGCTCAGCGGCACCTCGATGTCGAGCCCGCATGTCGCCGGCATCGCGGCGCTGTTCAAGGAGGCGAAGCCGGGCTGGTCGCCGATGGCGATCAAGTCGGCGCTGATGACCTCGGCCGGTGACGTGCTCGACGGCGGCACGCCGGCGCCGACATCGAACCCGGTGCTGATCTTCCGCCAGGGCGCGGGCCATGTGCGCCCGAACAACGCGCTGGACCCGGGCCTCGTGTTCGACTCCAGCTGGAACGACTGGCTGGCCTTCCTCTGCGAAGGCAAGCTGCTCGTGGCCGGCACCTGCACGGCGCTGCGCAACGCAGGCTACTCGACCGACGCGGGCAACTTCAACAGCGCGTCGATCGCGCTGGGCGCGATGGCCGGTTCGGTGACGGTGACACGCACGGTGACCAACGTGAGCAAGACGGCGTCCACCTACAACGCCTCGGTGTCCGGCATGGCCGGCATGAGCGTCTCGGTGAGCCCGGCCTCGTTCACGATCGCCGCGGGTGCGAAGCAGAAGCTGCGCATCACCGTCACGCGCACCTCGGCCGCGCTGAACACCTACACCGGGGGCCAGCTGACGCTGGCCGACGCCGCCGCCCACGTGGTGCGCGTGCCGATGGTGGTGCGTCCGGTGGCCCTGAGCGCACCGGCCCAGGTGAACGGCAATGGTGCCGCGCTGAACTATGACGTCACCTTCGGCTTCAGCGGTCCCTTCGGCGCCTCGCCGGTGGGGCTGGTGCCGGCGGCCGTCACGGCCGGCGTGGTGGCCGACGATCCGACCGACAGCACCTGCTCGCTGAGCTCGCCGAACGCGCAGCTGATCCCCGTCAGCATTCCGGCCGGCACGACCTACGCGCGCTTCTCGCTGTTCGATGCCGACGTCAACGCCGGCAGCGACCTCGACATGTGCGTGTTCAACGGCAGCACCCTGGTGGGCGCCAGCGGCAGCGGCACCTCGGCCGAAGAGGTGAGCCTGAGCAACCCGGCCGCCGGCACCTACACGGTGGTGGTGCAGGGCTGGGGCGTGGTCGGCAGCTCGCCGTTCAAGCTGCACAGCTGGCTGCTCGACGGCAGCAGCGCCGGCAACATGACGGTGGGCGCGCCTGCCACCGCCACCACCGGCGCCACCGGCACCGTCTCGCTGGGCTTCACGGGCCTGGCGGCGGCCACCCGCTACCTTGGCGCCGTCACCTACAGCGGCAGCACGGGGCTGCCGACGACGATCGTGCGCATCGACACTCCCTGACGACCTCCGCAGTGCCCACGCGGCGCTGCGTTCTCGAGCCCCGGGCCTGGCCCCGGGGCTTTTTTCGTTCCGGCGCTCAGATGGCGCTGCTCGGCAGTGGCTCTTGCGCCCGGTCCGCCGGGCACCAGGCCCAGTTGCCGCGCCGGCCGGCGTGGTAGCTGAAGGTCTTGCCGCCGGCGACGATGCGCACGCGCCAGCCGGGCACCAGCACCTGCGGGTAGAGCATGCCCGGCTGCGGGCAGCCGAGCGAGGCGTCGGGCCAGGTGACGCCCAGCGCGGATTCGACCCGGGTGGCCGACGCCGCCACGCCGGCGCGCGTGGCGGCGTCGCCGCGCATGGCTTCGATCATCTCGGCCGGCGCGCCGCCCGCCGGCTGGGCCTGTGTGTCGTTCATGGGGCTGCATCCGCTGATCACGGCCACGCCCAGCGCGGCCAGAGTGCTTCTCATTGCTCGATTCCCGCCGTCGTTTCCGATCGATTGTGATGCGCTGCGACGCAGCGATGCATCCCGATCAGGCCCTGCAGGCAGTAGTGGCAAGGCGGCAAGCGCCACCGCCTGCGCAGCGCCTGCCGGGGTGGGGCGAGCGGGGCCGGTTCGCAGCCCAGCCGAGCACCGACTCCGACAGCACCGACTCCGACCAGCCCGCGCTGATCGCGCCGCTGCGACGCCACTCCCAGTCGGCTAGCCGATCGCGGGCAGGCCCAGCGACACGGTGGCCGCCACGCCGACACGCCCACGGCCTTCGCGCTTGGCGGCCAGCAGTTCGTCGTCGGCGGCCTTCAGCAACGCATCGGGCGAGGCCGGCGCCAGCGAGGTGTCGGCCACGCCGGCCGAGAAGCTCAGGCCCACCAGCGTGTCGTCCTCGAGCTCGAAGCGCTGTGCGCGCCAGCGGCGCAGCAGCGACTTCACCTTGCGGCGTGCGCCGTCTGCCGTCGTGCGCGGCATCAGCAGGCAGAACTCCTCTCCGCCATAACGGCACAACACGTCGCTGCGCCGGCCGTGCTCGACGAGCAGCTCGCCGAAGGCGGCGAGCAGGCGGTCGCCCGTGGCGTGGCCGTGCACATCGTTCACCCGCTTGAAATGGTCGAGGTCGATGATCACCAGCGACATCGGCTGGCCCTCGCGCTGTGCCAGCGCGAACAGCATGGGCAGCGTGTTGTTGAGGTGGCGGCGGTTGAACAGGCCGGTCAGCGAGTCGCGCATGGCCTGCTGGCGCAGCGCCTCCTGCAGTGCCTGCACATCGTCGATCTTGTGCGAGAGCACCGCGTTGATCTGCGCGAGCTCGGCCCGGGCGCGTTCGGTGCGGCGGCGCCGTTCGTCGTTCTCGTCGAGCCGTTGCTGCAGGCGCAGCAGCTCGGTCTGCAAGGTGGCGGCCTGGTAACGCGCCCGCGACGCCAGTTGCGCCTGCGCCTGGTGCAGGCGCTGCCACTGCCTGAGCGCGGCGAGCGAAGCCACGGCATCGCCCGCGGTCTCGCTGGCCTCGCTGAGCACGGCGAAGTACTGTGCGCGGATGCGCGTGCTCTGCCCCTCGACGCCATCGAGGCCGGCGTCGGCCAGGCCGGCCTGCAGAACGCGGACCGCCTGCGCCGCATCGCCGCGTGCCAGGGCCAGCAGGCCGGATGCCGTGATGCGTTCGAGGCGTTCGTCGGGCATCGGTGAACTGCCGCCGGCCTGCGCCGCTTCCACCAGTCGGGCGCCGAGCGCGAGCTCGCCGGCGCGCAGCGCGGCGATGGCCAGGGTCTCGAACGCGGGCTCCATGCTGCCGCGGCCGTCCGGATCCGCCGGCATCGCCATCACGGCATGCACGTCCGGCAGGCTCTCGGCGGCGCGGCCCAGTTCGGTCAGGCAGGCCACCCGATTGATCAGCAGCACGCACAACAGACGCGCGTTCTTCAAGCGGCTGCAGCCGGCCAGGCCTTGCTCGACATGCTGAAGCGCGTGCTCACAGTCACCGATCTGCAACAACTCGTGCGAGAGGTTGCAGTGCAGCACGGTGTCGAATCCGCGGCCGCGCGACGGGCCGGCATCGCGCAGCGCCTCGAACATGTGGGCGAAGGCCTGCGCCGAATCGCCCAGCGCCGAGTAGCAGCCGGCGATGGTGTTGAGCAGCACCCCTCGCTGGTCGTGGCGCAGCACGCGCACCCCCTCGTCGCGCAAGGGCAGCACGGCCTCGAGCGCCTCGCGGATGCGGCCGCTGCGCCACATCGACCGCGCCAGGGCGGCGCTGGCCAGCAGGTGCCCGGCCCGGTCGGCGCCGAGCTCGAAACAGCCGATCGCACGGCGCAGTTCGCTCGCTGCCTCGGCGGCAGTGCCGAAATAGAGCAGGTGGTAACCGAAGGCGACTCGACCCCAGCCTTCCGCCACCACGTCGCCGGCGCGCGTGGCCGCGGCGATCGACTGCTCGGCCAGACGCCGGGCCTGCGGGGAGTCCACGTGCAGCAGATTCCAGGCGCGCCGCGCCTGCTTCAGGGCCGCTGTGGGCTGGGATCGATCATGGGGCATTCGCGCGATTATCGCGACGCCCGCTCCAGTTCGACGCGATGCTGCCGAAACCCAGGTGCAGTCGTCACGTCGACGAAGGAGCCACCATGGATTCCATCCGCGCCGCCGTTTCCGGCGCATCCGCCGCCATTCCGGGCTCGGCCCAGGGGGCGGCCGCGGTACTGGTGCTGAAGAAGGCCCTGGACCTGCAGGCCGACTCCGCCACGCAACTGATCGCCGCCTTGCCCCAGCCTGCGCTGGCGAGTTCGGGCCCGCTCGGAACGCAGGTCAATACCTTCGCCTGAAGGGCGGAGGCGGGGGCGGCGTGTTCGCCAACGCACGGACATCGCGCCGCCCGGCCGGCACGATGGACCGCATTGCACCGCGAGGCACCGTCCATGAGCAGCACCGACACCCTGAGCGACACCCTGTCGAGCGACAGCGCGCCCACCTCGTTCGGCGTCTTCAATCCGGTCGGACACGTCATGGTCGGCCTGCCGACGCAGGGCGACGTCGACGCGCTGGTCGAGGCCCTGCACGCCGCCGGCTGGCCGCCGCAGGCGCTGCTGCACTTCACGCCAGAGGAAAGCGTGGACGAGCTCCAGACGCTGGTCGACGGTTCAGGCCCGCTGTCGGGCTTCGGCTACGAGATCACGCTGTTGCGCAGGTACCTGGAACTGGCCAGGAACGGCTACCGCTGGCTGCTTGTCAAGGTGGACGGCCCGGACATGGCAGCCACCGTGGCGCAGCACGCCGCGGCGTGCCATGCCACGCTGGCGGTGCACTATCGCAGCCTGGTGGTCGAGGAGCTGCTGTGAGCCGCAGCGCGCAGATCACGGGTCGGGTCGAGTACCGCGAAGGCGACGGCCCGGCGATCGTGATCCGCCCGGGTCCCTGCGAGGTGGAGCAGACCGCGCAGGACGCGACGATCAGCTGGGTCGATGGTGAATCGCACGGCTCGGCCGCCATGCCGATTTCGGATTTCAACCGCTACCTGCAGAGCCACGCGATCCGCTTCCTCGCCGATTGATCCTGCCCGGCAGCACCGGGCCGCGGCCCCCGCGGCTCAGGGCCGGGAGGTGGCCAGCCGGCCGGCCGTGTCCGCCGAGGCCGAGGGGCTGCCGCTGGCGACCGTGCCCGGACCTGCGGCGCGCGCAGGGGGGGCCGTCGGGCGGGCGTTGCCGGCCCGGCCCGGTGCGGCGGCGTTGTCCGCCGCGGCCGATGCCGCAGGCGCCGTGGCCGCCGAGGCGCAAGCTGTCTGCTGGTAGACCGTGCGACCGTCGCCGGTGCACTTGTACATCTTGGTCTGTGCCTGGGCACCCAGCGCCGCGAAAGCGAGCGCCAGGACTGTGGGAAGGGACTTCATGAGCGGAGCTGGAGCTTGATGACGACAATGTAGCGGTGCCGACGTCATCCAGCGCGGCGTTAAGTCACACCGAACCCGGGGGGAGGTCGCTCCCCCAGCAAGTGAGGGGCCGCCCGGATCAGTGCGACGTGCCTTCCGAGCGCGAGATCTTGTTCCACACGTTGTACTTGCCCACGGGCTTGCTCATCGGCAGCCGCTTCACTTCCTGGAACGTGCGCGCGTCGTAGACGATCAGTGCGCCGTCCATCTCCCACAGGCTGGCCAGCGCGAAGTGGCCGTCGCGGGTGAACTCGATGTGCGCCAGCGTGCGGCCGGGCTCCTTCACCTGCGCCACCGGCTCCAGCGTGTCCTTGTCGATGATGGTCAGCGTGTCCCTGGCCGTCGGGCTCATCATCGAGTCGACCCAGGCGTAGCGGCTGTTCTCGTGGCTGCGCATGAAGAAGCCCGGGCCCGGCGTGGCGATGCTCTTCACGCTCTGCCAGGTCTTCATGTCGATGACCTGCACCACGCCGTCCTTCAGGTTCGGCGAGGCGAGCACGGTGCCGCCCTTCCACGCGAAGGTGATGCCCGAGCCGAGGTGCGGCATGCCGGCCAGCGGCAGCGCGGCGATGCGCCGGCGGATGTCGAGGTTGACCACCTGCGCGCTCGGGCTGCCGTCGGCCTTGGGCCGCGTCGCGCCGAGCACGTGGCGGTAGCTCTGGTCGAAGAAGAAGTCGTCCAGCGGCTCGTCCAGCGGCGTGCGACGCACGCCCAGGTAGCCCGGCTTGGCGATCGCCTCGCCCATCTTGTAGTCGTGCACCAGGCCGTCGTGGATCGGCTCGGCCTTCGGGTCGTAGGAGATCTCCCAGAGCTCCGGGATGTCCTTCAGCGCCACGACGAAGCTCTGACGCGGCTGCGCGTCGTAGACCGCCGAGACGCGCGACGTCGTCTTGCCGTCCAGCGTGGCCGCGCCGTAGACGCGCTGCAGGTTCAGGTCGGCGTCGAACAGCGCCAGCGTGTGCGGCAGGTAGTTGGCCGCCATCACCCAGCGGCCGTCGCCCGACACGGCGACGTTGCGCATGTTCAGCCCGGCGCGCACCTCGGCCACCACGGCGAGGTTCCACAGGTCGTACTTGGTGATCCAGCCGTCGCGCGAGCCGAAGTAGAC
>CAZVLY010000105.1:0-10601 GCA_964628175.1 uncultured Piscinibacter sp.
AAGTCGATGTGCTCCTCGGTGTCGTCGAGGATGCCCTGCAGCAGGTCGCGCGAGACGTAGTCGCGCACCGATTCGCAATAGGCGATGCCGTCCTTGATGGTGGCCTGCGCGCCCTGCTCGAGCTGGAGGTCGCACTCCAGCAGTTCGGGCACGTTCTCGCCGATCAGCAGCTTGCCCAGGTCCTGCAGGTTGGGCAGGCCGTCGAGCGTGAAGACTCGCTCCATCAGCCGGTCGGCGTGCTTCATCTCGCCGATCGACTCCTCGTATTCCTTCTTCGCGAGCTTGTCCAGGCCCCAGTGCTTGAGCATGCGGTAGTGCAGGAAGTACTGGTTGGTGGCGGTCAGCTCGTTCTTGAGCTGCGCGTTCAGATGGACGATGACCTGAGGGTCGCTTTTCATGCGGGTTCCCTGGATGCGGCTGCGGGGGTGGCGCCACTATAGTTGATAATGGTTCGCATTTGCAATAGACTCCCGGCCATGCGCCTGACCGAACTCGCCGATGACGCCCACGCCCGGGTCACCGGCGTGATCGCGGCCTCGCCCGAACTCGATGCCGGCGACCTGCGGCGTCTCGGCGAGCTCGGCTTCATCGCCGGCGAGCCGGTGCACCTGCTGCGCCGCGGCCCGGGTGGGCGCGAGCCGCTGGCGGTGCAGGTCGGCGACACGCTGTTCGCGCTGCGCTGGCTGGAAGCGCAGTGCATCGAGGTCGAGCCGGCCTGATCCTTCCTTCGAACGCTGACATGTCCTCGGCCCTCGCCCCGCGCCCCTGGTGCATCGCCCTGGTGGGCAACCCGAACTGCGGCAAGACGGCGCTGTTCAACCTGCTCACCGGCGCGCGCCAGAAGGTCGCCAACTACGCCGGCGTGACGGTGGAGCGCAAGATCGGCACGGCGACGCTGCGCAACGGCACGCACGTCTCCGTCGTCGACCTGCCCGGCGCCTACAGCCTGAACCCGGCCACGCCGGACGAGCAGATCACGCTCGAGGTGATCGAGGGCCGGCGCGCCGGCGAGGACGCGCCCGACGCGATCGTGGCCGTGGTCGACGCCACCAACCTGCGCATGAACCTGCGCCTGGTGCTCGAGCTGCGCCGGCTCGGCCGGCCGATGCTGGTGGCATTGAACATGGCCGACGTGGCCCGCTCCCAGGGCCTGGCGATCGACGTGCCGGCCCTGTCGCGCGAACTCGGCTGCCCGGTGGTGGAAACCGTGGCCGTGCGCCACAACGGCCATGCCGGCCTGCTGGCGCAGATCGAGGCGCAGATGGGCACGGCGCGCGCCGCAGCCGAACCGGCCAGTGCCGCCGCCGACAGCGCCGAACTGCAGCGCGAGGTGCGTCGCGTGCTCGCCATCGCCGCCCCCGGCGCCCCGCGCATCCAGCGCTTTCGCCACCGCATCGACGCGGTCGTGCTGCATCCGGTGGCCGGCCTGGCGATCCTGGCCGTGCTGCTGTTCCTCGTCTTCCAGGCGGTGTTCTCCTGGGCCACGCTGCCGATGGACGCCATCAAGGCCGGCATGGCGGCGCTGGGCGAGGCGGTGATCGCGGCCATGGCCGACGGCCCGCTGCGCAGCCTGCTGGTCGACGGCGTGATTGCCGGCGCCGGCGGCGTGCTGGTGTTCCTGCCGCAGATCCTGATCCTGTTCTTCTTCATCCTGCTGCTCGAGGACTCGGGCTACCTGCCGCGCGCCGCCTTCCTGCTCGACAACGTGATGGGCAAGGTGGGCCTGTCGGGCCGCGCGTTCATCCCGCTGCTGTCGAGCTTCGCCTGTGCGATCCCGGGCATCATGGCCACGCGCACCATCGCCAACCCGCGCGACCGGCTGGCCACGATCATGATCGCGCCGCTGATGACCTGCTCGGCACGGCTGCCGGTGTATGCGCTGCTGATCGGCGCCTTCGTGCCCGAGCGTTCGGTCGGGCCCTTCAACCTGCGCGGCCTGACGCTGTTCGGGCTGTACGTGGCCGGCGTGGCCTCGGCCTGCGCCGTGGCCTGGTGCATCAAGCGCTTCTGGACGCGCAAGAGCTACCAGCCGCTGATGCTCGAGCTGCCGCCCTACCGCGTGCCCGGCCTGCGCAACCTCGTGCTCGGGCTGTGGGAACGCACCACGATCTTCCTGCGCCGCGTGGGCACCATCATCTTCTCGCTGATGGTGGTGCTCTGGTTCCTGTCGACCTACCCCGCGCCGCCCGACGACGCCACGGGCCCGGCGATCCAGTACAGCCTGGCCGGCATGCTCGGGCAGGCGCTGGAGCATGTCTTCTCGCCCATCGGCTTCAACTGGCAGATCTCGATCGCGCTGGTGCCGGGGCTGGCCGCGCGCGAGGTGGCGGTGGGCGCGCTGGGCACGGTGTACGCCCTGTCGGCTGCGGGCGATGCCGTGGCCGACACGCTCTCGCCGGTCATCTCGCAGGGCTGGTCACTGGCCACCGCCTATTCGCTGCTGGCCTGGTACGTGTTCGCGCCGCAGTGCCTGTCGACGCTGGCGGTGGTCAGGCGCGAGACCAACTCGTGGCGCTACCCGCTGGCGATGATGGCCTACCTGTTCGCCCTGGCCTATGCGGCGGCGTTCGTGACCTACCGGGTCACGCTGTGGCTCGGGGGGCCGGGCTGATGGCACTGCAGAGCTGGCTCGCGGGCCTGATCGTCGCGGTCTGCGCCGGCCACGCCGGCTGGACGCTGCTGCTGCGCCCGCTGTTCCGCGCGCGGCGCGCGGGTGGCGGTGGCGGCGGGTGTGCCGGCTGCGGCGGCGTCAGCCCAGCCGGGCCATCGACTTGTCGCCCAGGCCCTTCGGCAGCGGAAAGTGAACCGACTCCTCCACGCCAGGCAGTGATCGCACTGACACCGCTCCCAGCGAGCGCAGGCGCGCGATCACCTGCTGCACGAGGATGTCGGGCGCCGACGCCCCTGCGGTGAGCCCGACGCGGCGCTTGCCCTCGAGCCACTGCGCCTTCAGGTCCTCGGGCTGGTCGACCATGTAGGCGGGTGTGCCCAGGCGCTCGGCGAGCTCCTGCAGGCGGTTGCTGTTCGAACTGGTCGGGCTGCCCACGACGATGACCACGTCGACGGAGGGCGCCAGCACCTTCACCGCGTCCTGCCGGTTCTGCGTGGCATAGCAGATGTCCTGCTTCTTCGGCTCGCGCACCATCGGGAAGCGGCGCTTCACCGCGGCGAGGATCTCCGCCGCGTCATCCACCGACAGCGTGGTCTGCGTCACCACCGCCAGCCGCTCGGTCTGCGGCAGCTGCAGGCGATCGACGTCCTGCACGTCCTCGACCAGGAAGATGCCCTCGTCGAGCTGGCCCATCGTGCCTTCGACCTCGGGGTGGCCCTTGTGGCCGATCATCACGAAGTCGTAGCCTTCCTTGTGCAGCTTGGCGACCTCGACGTGCACCTTGGTCACCAGCGGGCAGGTGGCATCGAACACGCTGAAACCGCGCTGTTCGGCCTCGTGGCGCACCGCCTGCGACACGCCGTGCGCGCTGAACACCAGCGTGGCGCCGGGCGGCACCTCGGCCAGATCCTCGATGAAGATCGCGCCCTTGGCCTTCAGGTCGTTGACGACGTAGGTGTTGTGCACGATCTCGTGGCGCACGTAGATCGGCGCGCCGAACTTCTTCAGCGCGCGCTCGACGATCTCGATGGCGCGGTCCACGCCGGCACAGAAGCCGCGCGGCTCGGCCAGCAGCACCTCGTGCAATTCGTCGGCCACCTTGTCGCCCATCACAGCACCCCGATCAGTTGCACTTCGAAGGTCACCGGCCGGCCGGCCAGCGGATGGTTGAAGTCGAACAGCAGCCAGTCGGCGCCGAGTTCGCGCACCACGCCGGCGTAACTCGCCTGGCCGTCGGGTGTGGGGAATTGGACCACGTCGCCGAGGTGGTACTCCTGGTCGGGGTCGCCCAGCTCGGCCAGCAGCGAGCGCCGGACCCGCTGCAGCAGCTCCGGGTTGCGCTCGCCGAAGGCCTCGCCGGCGGGCACGTCGAACACGCTGCGCGTGCCCTCGGCCAGGCCGATCAGGCGCCGCTCCAGCGGCGCGGCGAGCTCGCCCGTGCCCAGCGACAGCGTGGCCGGCTTGTCGGCGAAGGTGTTGACGATGTCCGCGCCGTCAGGCCCGGCAAGGCGGTAGTGCAGGGTCAGAAAAGACCCCGGCTGCACAAGGTTCACGGCGAAGCCCGCTCCAGTAGACTGGCCCGGATTTTACGAGGCACCGCGCCTGGGCCACCCCCGACCGTGATCAAGGACATCCCACCCGACGCGCGCCCGCGCGAAAAGCTGCTGGCCCAGGGCCCCGCCGCGCTGGCCGATGCCGAGCTGGTGGCACTGCTGCTGCGCACCGGGCTGAAGGGCGTGTCGGTGCTGCAGCTGGCGCAGTCGCTGCTCGACGAATTCGGCGGCCTGGCCGGTCTGCTGCACGCGGGGCCGGCCGACCTGAAGCGCGTCAAGGGCCTGGGACCGGCCAAGCGCGCCGAGGTGGCGGCGGTGGTGGAGCTGGCCCGGCGCTCGCTGCAGCAGCGGCTGGTCGAGCGGCCCGCCTTCGACACGCCCGGGCGCGTGCGCGACTACCTGCAGCTGCACCTGGCCTCACGCGAGCACGAGGTGTTCGCGGTGCTGTTCCTCGACGCGCAGCACCGGATGCTGCAGTTCGACGAGATGTTCCGCGGCACGCTGACGCAGACCAGCGTCTACCCGCGCGAGGTGGTGCGCCGCGCGCTGGCGCTGAACGCCGCGGCGGTGATCCTGGCGCACAACCATCCGTCCGGTGTGGCCGAGCCCTCGCGGGCCGACGAATTCCTCACGCAGTCGCTGAAGAGTGCGCTGCAGCTGGTCGACGTGCGCGTGCTCGACCACATGGTGGTCGCTCGCACGCAGGTGGTGTCGTTCGCCGAGCGGGGGCTGCTGTGAACGCGGGCAAGGTCCGCTCGCTCGCCGAGCTCGGCGCGCTCAAGCAGGCCCTGCAAGCGGCGAAGCGCGAGGCTGCGGCGGCCTCGGCGCGCGCCGACGCCGAGCTGGCGCGCGTGCGCCGCGAGCGCGACCTGTTCGCGATCAGCGTCGGGCCGGTCGTGCCCTTGCGCCCGGTCTCGCGCGCGCCCGCCAGCCGGACGCGGCCGTATCCGCTGCCGCGCCAGCGCGAGCGCGACGAGGCGGCGGTGCTGGCCGAATCGATCTCCGACGAGTTCGACGTCGAATCGCTGCTCGACACCGACGAGGCGCTGTCGTTCCGCCGCCGCGGCGTGGGTCCGGAGGTGGTGCGCAAGCTGCGCCGCGGCGTCTGGGCGATCCAGGCGCAACTCGACCTGCATGGCGCCCGCCGCGACGAGGCGAGGGAGCAGCTCGGCGCCTTCCTGCGCGACGCGGTGCGCGCCGGGCTGCGCTGCGTGCGCGTCGTGCACGGCAAGGGCAACGGCTCGCCGGGGCGCGAGCCGGTGCTCAAGGGCAAGGTGCGCAGCTGGCTGGTGCAGAAGAACGAAGTGATCGCCTTCGCGCAGGCCCGTGCACAGGACGGCGGGCACGGCGCGCTGATCGTGCTGCTGCGGCCTTCGAAGGCCGCGACGACCTAGCCGCCCTTGTTGCGCATCCAGTCGGCGGTGTTGAAGAAGGCCTCGGCGAGGCGATCGGCCAGCGCCGATTCGACACCCTGCTCCTGCATCGCCTGCCTCATGCACGCCAGCCACTGGTCGCGCTCGCGGATGCCGATGGCAAACGGCAGGTGGCGCGCACGCAGCCGCGGGTGGCCGAAGCGCTCGACGTAATGCTGCGGGCCGCCCAGCCAGCCGCACAGGAACCAGAACAGCTTGTCGCGCGCGTTGTCCAGCGTGGCGCCGTGCACGGCGCGCAGCTCGGCGTAGCCCGGCTCCAGGTCCATCAGGTCGTAGAACCGGTCGACCAGCGCGCGCACCGGCGCCTCGCCGCCCAGCCGCTCGAAGGCGGTCGTCTCCTGCGGCGCCTCGCTCATGACATCAGCTTGTCGGCGACGGCCGAGATGCCCTTGGCAGCCGGACAACCGGGCAGCGACTCGAGCAGCAGGCGGCGCTTCTGCACCGCCTCGCGCACCGCGGTGTCGGTCGGGATCTCGCCGAGCAGCTCGAGCTTGAAGGGCAGGCCCGGGTCCGGCATCTGCGGCGTCACGTAGCGGTCGATGACCTGCTGCAGCTGGCCGCGGATGACGCGGCCCTCGCCCAGCCGGCTCGTCTGGTTGACCACCAGGCGCACCGTGTGGCGCTGCTGCTGCGTGGCCAGCACCTTGATGGTGGCGTAGGCGTCGGTCAGCGAGGTCGGCTCGGGCGTGGCCACCACCAGCACGTCGTCGGCCAGCGACACGGCGTAGAGCACCACGTCGGAAATGCCGGCGCCGGTGTCCAGGATGATGCGGTCGTAGCGCGGCGCCACCTTGTCGATGACCTCCAGCAGCTTCTCGCGCACCTCGACCGTCAGCCGCGAATACTCGACCAGGCCAGAGCCGGCCAGCAGCACCGAGAAGCCGCCGGGCGCGGGCAGGATCGCGTCCTCGAGCTGGGCCTTGCCGGTGAACACGTCGTGCAGCGTGATCTTGGGGAACAGGTTCAGCACGACGTCGAGATTGGCCAGGCCCAGGTCGGCGTCGAGCACGAGCACGCGCTCGCCGCGGCGCGCCAGTGCCGCCGCGAGATTGGCCGAGACGAAGGTCTTGCCCACGCCGCCCTTGCCGCTGGTCACGGCCATGATGCGGCCGCGCGCCGCGGGCCGGGCGGCGGCAGGGACGGACGGCGAGGCGGCGCTGTCGGTGCTCATTCGAGATCCTGGAACTGGGAAGTGCCGAACAGCAGACCCTTCTCTTCGGCACTGACGTGGGAAACCGGAGGCATTTCGAGGCAGGCGCGGTTGCGGCCCTCGGCCTTGGCGCGGTAGAGCTGCTGGTCGGCCCGCTCGATCCACAGCGGCGCCGACGAACGCACCCACTGCGGCGCGAAGGCGCCGCCGATGCTCACCGTGATCGACACCTCCTGGCCCGGCGCCACGCTCACCGGCCGCGAGGCGACGCGGCTGCGCACCCGCTCGGCCACCGTCTGGCCGAAGGCCGGCGGGCAGTTGGGCAGGATCATCGCGAACTCCTCGCCGCCGAAGCGCGCCACCGTGTCCATCGGCCGGATGCAGTCGTGCAGCGCACGGCCCACCTCGCGCAGCACGAGATCGCCGGCCGGGTGGCCGTGGGTGTCGTTGACCTTCTTGAAGTGGTCGATGTCGATCATCAGCACCAGCGCGGGCTCGCCGGCGCGCGCCACGCGGTCGATCTCGCGGGCCATCGCCAGCTCGAACTGGCGGCGGTTGGCCAGACCGGTCAGGGCATCGCGGCTGGACAGTTCGCACAGGCCGTCGAGCACGGCCTGCAGCCAGCCGGCCGGGTCGCTCTCGCGGGTGTCGGGCAAGGACACGCCCGACTGCTGCAGCAACTGCAGCGCCACCTCCAGGCGCAATGAGGTGCTCCTGGGCGGCTGGGGGGGCGTGGGGGCGTCCAAATCGAAGTCGACAACGGCTTTCGGCCCAGTCTATCAGCCGACCCGCTTCGCTCGGCCCGGAAATGACCGGTTTTGACCGCTCTCATCTCTTGTGACAGGTGCTGCTCAAGGCGAGGCCGGGCCGGTCGATAACCCTTCAAACCGCGTCGCCGGAGCCGCCTGGCCCTGGACGCCACACACCGGGAGTCCGAATGAATGCCCTCGCCTCTGCCGCCACGCCCAGGCCCACCGCGCCTGCCGCGACCGGGACCGGCGCAGACCAGGAATTCAGCTTTGCCCAGGCCGACTTCGAGCGTGTGCGCGCGCTCATCTACCAGCGCGCCGGCATCAGCCTGCACGCCGGCAAGCAGGCCATGGTCTACAGCCGCCTGTCGCGCCGGCTGCGCGAGACCGGGCACCGCAGCTTCGGCAGCTACCTGCAATGGCTGGAGACGCATTCCGGCCCCGGCGGCGAGCAGGAGTGGCAGGAGTTCATCAACTGCCTGACCACCAACCTGACGGCCTTCTTCCGCGAAGACCACCATTTCCATGCGCTGGTCGAGGACCTGAAGGCGCGCGGCGTGGCCAGCCCGCGCATCTGGTGCAATGCCGCCTCCACCGGGGAAGAGCCCTATTCGATCGCGATGACGGTGGTCGAGACGCTTGGCGCCCATACCGGCGCGCGCATCGTCGCCAGCGACATCGACACCAAGGTGCTGGCCACCGCCAGCCGCGGCGTCTACCCGGCCGATGCGCGCGGCCTGTCGCCCGAGCGGCTGCGCCGCCACTGCCAGCGCGGCACCGGCGCGAACGCCGGCTTCATGCGGATTCGTCCCGAATTGACCCGGCTGATCGAATTCCGCACGCACAACCTGATGGCGACTCAGTGGTCGCTCGGCGAGCCGTTCGATTTCGTGTTCTGCCGCAACGTGATGATCTACTTCGACGCGGCCACGCAGAAGCGCGTGCTCGAGCGCATCCACGCCGTGATGAAACCCAAGGGCCTGCTCTACGTCGGCCACTCGGAGAACTTCTCCGATTCGCGCGAACTGTTCCGCCTTCGCGGCAAGACCATCTACGAGCGGGTCTGAGGCACGCTTCAGCCACGCACCCGCAACGCCGAGATCGGATCCACATGGCCCTCCCCCAGAGCATCAACGCCGCGCCCGGCTCGCGACTCGCCCAGCTCAAGGCGCAGTCCCGCAAGCCCGGCGAGGCCTCGTTCTTCTTCTACGACGCGCACTTCAGGAACGACGCCGTGAAGATCCTGCCCGGCGAGTACTTCGTGCACGACGAGGACATGCTGATCATGACCACGCTGGGCTCGTGCATCGCCGCCTGTCTGTGGGACCGCAACGCCCATGTCGGCGGCATGAACCACTTCATGCTGCCCGACGGCGCCAGTGGCGGCGGCATGGACAGCGGCCGCTATGGTTCGTATGCCATGGAACTGCTCATCAACGAGCTGATGAAGCGCGGCGCGACACGTTCCACGCTGGAGGCCAAGGTCTTCGGCGGCGGCCAGGTCATCGCCGGCATGAGCACGATGAACGTGGGCGAGCGCAACACCAGCTTCGTGCTCGACTACCTGAAGACCGAGCGCATCCCCGTCGTGTCCAAGGACGTGATGGACATCTACCCGCGCAAGGTGTGCTTCCTGCCGCACAGCGGCAAGGCGATGGTCAAGCGGCTGTCGCCGACCAATCCGGAAGCCCTGGTGGCGCAGGAACGCGCCGCGGCGCAGAAGGCCGCGCCGGCAGCCAGCGGCGCCGGCTCGGTCGACCTGTTCTGACAACGAAGTACGCGAGGAGGCAGCGAACATGGCCAAGACGCGCGTGGTGGTGGTCGACGATTCGGCCCTGGTGCGCAGCCTGCTGACGGAGATCATCAACCGCCAGCCGGACATGGAGTGCGTGGGTGCCGCAGCCGACCCGCTGCTGGCGCGCGAGATGATCCGCAACACCAACCCGGACGTGATCACGCTGGACGTGGAGATGCCGCGCATGGACGGCATCGACTTCCTCGGCAAGCTGATGCGCCTGCGGCCGACGCCGGTGGTGATGGTGTCGACATTGACCGAGCGCGGCGCCGACGTCACGCTGCGCGCGCTGGAGCTCGGCGCGGTGGACTTCGTCGCCAAGCCGAAGATCGGCGTGGCGGACGGCTTGCGCCTGCTCGCCGAAGACATCACCGACAAGGTGCGCATCGCCTCGAAGGCCCATCTGCGCCGGCTCAGCACGCCGCCGCCCGCGGCGCAGCCGACCACGCCGGGCGGTCTCGACGGCGTGCCGGTCCGGCCGGCGCCGGTGGCGGGCATCGGCCGGCTGTCGACGGAGAAGATCATCTTCATCGGCGCCTCCACCGGCGGCACCGAGGCCACCAAGGAAGTGCTGATGCAGCTGCCGCCGGATTCGCCGGCCGTGATGATCACCCAGCACATGCCGCCCGGCTTCACGAAGAGTTATGCCGCCCGGCTCGACGGCCTGTGCCGCATCCGTGTGGCCGAGGCACGTGACGGCGAGCGGGTGTTGCCCGGCCATGCCTACATCGCCCCCGGCGGCCAGCACCTGAGCGTGGAGCGCAGCGGCGCCAACTACATCGCGCGCGTGCAGGCCGGCGAGCCGGTGAACCGGCACATGCCTTCGGTCGAGGTGCTGTTCAAGTCCGCCGCCCGTGTCGTCGGCCCGAATGCGCTGGGCATCATGCTCACCGGCATGGGCGCCGACGGCGCCAAGGCGATGCGCGAGATGCGCGACGCCGGCAGCTACAACTTCGTGCAGGACGAGGCCAGCTGCGTGGTGTTCGGCATGCCGCGCGAGGCCATCGCGCACGGCGCCTCGCACGAGGTGCTGCCGCTGACGCAGATCGCGCCCAAGCTCATCGATCGCTTGCGCAGCACCTCGGGCATGTCGCTGAACCGGGTCTGATCCCGACCCGGTCTCAGTAGAAGCGGCCGGGGCCGGAACGTTCCCGCGGGCTGTCGATGGCGTTGCGCATGTCGCGCTGCTCGCGCCGGGCGCGGGCCTCTTCCTGCATCCACAGCGGCATGCCCATGTCGCGCAGCGTGGCCTCGTCGAGTTCGTTCAGGTCCTGCATCTCGCGGCGCTCGCGCCAGCGGCGCTGCAGCGT
>CAZVLY010000105.1:10701-12806 GCA_964628175.1 uncultured Piscinibacter sp.
GGCAGCGCGTTCCTGCGTGCCGTGGAGCCGGCGCTGGCCCAGCTCGACGAAGGCCTGCGCGCCGCCTCGGCCGCCGCCAGCGGTTCGGGCGACGACACCTTGCGCGTGACCTCGCTGCCCTCCTTCGCGCAGCGCTGGCTGCTGCCGCGCATGGGCGCCTGGCGCGAGCGCCATCCGCAGATCGCCCTGGAGCTGCACGCCTCGCAGCAGGTGGTCGACCTGGAGCGCGAGGGCTTTCACGCCGCGCTGCGCACCGGCGCCGGCCCGTGGCGCGGCATGGTGGCCGAACAGCTGCTGGACTCGCCCTGGATCGTGGTCGGTTCTCCCGTCGCGGCGCGCCGGCTGCTCGGTGCACCGGCCGAGTCGCTGGTGCACGAGCCGCTGCTCGGCGACGGGCCGATGTGGCAGCGCTGGTTCGCGCTGTCCGGCCTGAAGGTGCGCATCAAGCCGGTGGCCGAGTTCAACGACGCCGGAATGATGCTGCAGGCCGCCGAGCAGGACCTCGGCCTGGCGTTGGCACGCGAGGTGCTGGCGGCCGATGCGCTGCAACGCGGCCGGCTGGTGCGCCTGTCGACGGTGGCGCTGGACGACCCCGACGCCTACCCCTACTGGCTGGTCTACCCGCCCTCGCTGGCCGACTGGCCGCCACTGGTGGCCCTGCGCGCCTGGCTGCGCGAGGAACTCGATCGCGCCGCGGCCCCGCTCAATCGGCGAGAAACAGTGCCTGCAGATCCGACAGGAAGTCGAAGCCCCGCGGCGTCGGGCGCAGCCAGGCGCCGTCGCGCTCGATGAGGCCGCGCTGCACGGCCTCGTTCAGCGGCGTGTCGATGGCCGACCGTGGCAGGCCGGTGCGCTCGGTGAAGCGCACGAGCTCGAAACCTTCGCGCAGACGCAACGCGTTGAGCATGTACTCGAAGGGCAGCGCGCGGCGCGACACCTCTTCGTCGTTCGACACCGCCTGCCCGGCCAGCGCACGCGCCATGTAGGTGGCCGGATCGCGCCAGCGCACCTGGCGCACCACGCGGTGCGGGAAGCTCAGCTTGCCGTGTGCGCCGGCACCGATGCCCAGGTAGTCGCCGAAGTTCCAGTAGTTCAGGTTGTGCACGCAGCGGTGGCCCGGTTGCGCGAAGGCCGACACTTCGTAGCGCTGCAGCCCGGTGGCCGCGGTGCGTTCGGTGATCAGGTCCAGCATGTCGGACGACAGATCGTCGTCGGGCAGGCCCGGCGGCGGTGTGTTGGCGAACAACGTGTTCGGCTCGATCGTCAGGTGGTAGATCGACAGGTGCGGCGGCGCGAAGGCGAGCGCGGTGTCGAGTTCGCGCGCCAGGTCGGCCGCCGTCTGGCCCGGCAGCGCGTACATCAGGTCGATGTTGAAGGTGTCGAAGCAGCGTGCCGCCTCCTCGATCGCGGCCCGCGCCTGCGCCGCGTCGTGCACGCGGCCGAGCGACTGCAGCCGTGCGTCGTCGAAGCTCTGCACGCCGATCGACAGGCGCGTGACCCCCGCATCGCGGAAGGCGCGGAAGCGGTCGCGCTCGAAGGTGCCGGGATTGGCCTCCAGCGTGATCTCGCAGCCGGGCTCCAGCGGCAGCCGCGCGCGGATGTCGGCGATCAGCGTGGCGATGGCGTCGGGCGAGAACAGGCTGGGCGTGCCGCCGCCGATGAAGACGCTGAGCACGCGCCGGCCCCACACGAAGGGCAGCGCGGCCTCGAGGTCGGCGCGCAGCGCGTCGAGGTAGCGCGCCTCGGGCGGCGCTCCGCCGTCGCGCCACTCGTGGCTGTTGAAGTCGCAGTAGGGGCACTTCTTCAGGCACCACGGCAGGTGCACGTACAGCGACAGCGGTGGCAGGGCCGGCAGCGACAGCGTGCCCAGCCGCATGTAGCGCGCGAGGCGCTCGGCGGTCGATTCCGGCGGAGGCTCCGCCGGGGCGATTCGGATGCCTTCAGCCAAGGTGCCAGGCCGAGCGCATCAGCGTCACCATCTGAGCGGCGGCCAGCGCCCGGTGGCTGTGTTTGTTCTTGGTGGCCGCATCGAGCTCGGCGACGCTGGTAGCCAGTGCCGGGATGAACATCAGCGGGTCATAGCCGAAGCCGCCCGCGCCGCGCGG